>NZ_JBAZUD010000200.1:0-6625 GCF_041661565.1 Mesorhizobium sp. | reverse complement strand
GCCCCAGCGGTGAATTCCTCGAGCGATGGCGGTCGCAGGTGATGCAGATATTGAGCGCACTTTCGCAGATGCCCTCCAGCTTGAGCTTGCGGTAGAGCGCTTGTCTTTCGGCTTCGATCGCGGGCAATTCCAGGTCACGTGCGGCCAGGAAAAGGTCGCGCACCTTTTCCCGCCGCTCTGCATCGCGAATGACGATGAAGTTCCATGGCTGCATGAAGCCGACCGACGGCGCGTGGTGCGCGGCAAGCAGCAGCCGCGCCAGCACCGCATCATCGAGCGCGGCAGGCAGGAAATGACTGCGCACATCGCGGCGCGTGAACATGGCGCGGTATACCGCGTCGCGCGCTGCCTGGTCGAATCCGTCGTCATCGTGAACGGTCATGGTTTGCGGCATCGCGTGTCCCTTGCGATTGCGATCCATGTCGTCCGCCTGACCATGCGGATGACGATGCCTGCCAGGCCGGTCTTCTGGCTCGGGATCAACCCGCTTCCGGTGCCTTCCCGTCATCGACAGTGGCATTTACCGGCGCGGTCCCCCTCACAGCGTTGGGCACGCCACGGAGTTCAACCGTGTTCCCGATTCTCCCGCTCGCGGCGGGCACCAGGCAGTAAGGACAATCCTATGCCAAAGCGCCGGCTACGCCAATGCCCGGTGCGACACGTGACGACGCTGGCATGATTTTCCCCAGCCATCGAGCCTCAACGCATGGCCATAGCCGCGCCGGGGCACTAGATAGGGACGATGACCACCCGTCTCTATACGCACCCGATCTTCCTCGAGCACCTCACGCCGCCCGGCCACCCCGAGAGGCCGGACCGCCTGCGCGCCATAGAGCGCGTGCTTGACGACGAGGCGTTCGCCGAGCTCGATCGCGTCGAGGCGCCGGAGGGCGATGAAGCCACCATCCTCTACGCGCATCCCGCCGATTTCGTCGCCCGCGTGCGCGCCGGCATCCCCCAGGAGGGCATCGCCCGCATCGACGCCGACACCACCGCCAGCCCGAAGAGCTGGCAGGCGGTGATCACCGCGATCGGCGCCGCCAACGCAGCCGTGGACGACGTCTTCGCGGGTCGCGCCGACAATGTCTTCGTCGCCGCGAGGCCGCCTGGCCACCATGCCGAAAAGAACACGGCCATGGGGTTCTGCTTCTTCAACACGGCCGCGATTGCGGCGCGCCATGCGCAGAAGACGCATGGCGCCGAGCGTGTCGCAATCGTCGACTGGGACGTACACCACGGCAATGGCACGCAGGATATCTTCTGGGACGATCCGTCGGTGCTCTATTGTTCGACGCACCAGATGCCGCTCTATCCGGGCACCGGCGCGAAGAGCGAGACCGGCGCCGGCAACATCGTCAACGCGCCGCTGGCGCCGCGGACCGGCAGCGAGGTGTTTCGCGACGCCTTCCTGTCGCGCGTGCTGCCGGCGCTCGACAATTTCGCGCCCGACCTGATCGTCATTTCGGCCGGCTTCGACGCGCATCACCGCGATCCCCTGGCCGAGATCAACCTGACCGAGGACGATTTCGACTGGGCGACCGGACAGCTGATGCAGCGTGCGGCCCGCCATAGCGGCAACCGGCTCGTCAGCCTGCTCGAGGGCGGCTATGATCTGCAGGGACTGGCATTTTCGGTCGCCGCTCATGTCGCGCGACTGATGAAAGGATGAATGATGGCCGGTGAGATCAACGAAGACGTCAAGGCGATGAGCTTCGAGCAGGCACTCGACGCGCTGGAAAAGATCGTCGATGATCTGGAGCGGGGCGACGTGGCCCTTGACCAGTCGATCAGGATCTATGAGCGCGGCGAGGCGCTGAAGGCGCATTGCGACCGGTTGCTGAAGGCTGCCGAGGACAAGGTCGAGAAGATCAGGCTGTCGCGAGACGGCAAGCCGGTCGGAACGGAGCCGCTCGACGCGGAGTAAGGCCGGAACAGTCTCACTGGTTGTGGACAGGTCAGGTTCGAGGATAACGTTTGTTCCGATCGAACGGCCAAGGGATGAGAGGAGATACGGAAGCGATGTGCAGAAACATCAAGACCCTGTTCAATTTCGATCCACCGGCAACCAATGACGAAGTCCGCGACGCGGCCCTTCAGTTCGTCCGCAAGCTGAGCGGAACGACACGGCCGTCGAAGCAGAATCAGCACGCGTTCGACCATGCGGTCGAGGCCATCGCGGCATCGGCGCGCGAACTGCTCGATTCGCTTGAAACCCATCAGCACCCGCGCAATCGCGAAGAGGTTGCAGCCAAATTGCGGGCAAAATCGGCGGTCCGGTTCGCCTGAGGCATGCTTGGCCGCTGACCAGGAGGGTTCATGAGCTTCTTCCCCGGGAAAGACCCTGAAGCCGGCGATGCCTTCGCCAGCGACCAGATCGAACTGATGGTCATCCCGAACGCCAAGGACATTGGCGGCTTTGAGGTGCGTCGTGCCCTGCCGACCGCCAAGCGGCGGCTGGTCGGCCCGTTCATCTTCTTCGATCGCATGGGTCCGGCGATCCTGCGGGCAGGCCAGGCGCTCGATGTCCGTCCGCATCCGCATATCGGCCTGTCGACGGTGACCTATCTGTTCGATGGCAAGATAAGGCATCGCGATTCGCTGGGCACCGAAATGGTGATTGAGCCCGGCGACGTGAATTTGATGACCGCCGGGCGCGGCATCGTCCATTCCGAGCGCACGCCGGAAGAACTGCGCGGCGCGCCGATGTCGATCTCCGGCCTGCAGACCTGGCTGGCACTGCCGGACGGCAAGGAGGAAGTGGCACCCGTGTTCGAGAACACCGCGGCACTCAGGCTCCCTGAGATCGATGCCGAAGGGGTCACCGGCCGCGTCGTCATCGGAGATTTCCAGGGGCTGCGGTCCCCGGTGAGGGCCGACTCCGAGACGCTCTATGCCGACCTCAGACTGACGCCGGGGGCCAGCGTGAAGATCCCGCCCGATGCCGAAGAACGCGCCATCTACACGCTGGAGGGCGAGGTCACGATCTCAGGCGATGTGTTTCCAGCCGAACGGCTTCTGGTGTTCCGGCCGGGCGACGAGATCGTCGTCTCGTCGAACACCGGCGCGCATTTCATGCTGTTCGGCGGCGCCTCGCTGGGCTCGAAGCGTTACATCTGGTGGAATTTCGTCTCGTCCTCCAAGGAGCGCATCGAACAGGCCAAGGAAGAATGGAAGACGGGCCGCTTCGACATCGTTCCCGGTGACGCGGAAGAGTTTATTCCGTTGCCGGAGAGCTAGGGGCCTTAGGCGGCGTCGCCAGACGTCGCTCGCTTCGTGCGCGCTCCGCCTTTAAGGACCTGGGACTATCGGCCCTGCCCACCGCGCTTTAGCCAGTATCTCAAGGGCTTGATTCAGTTTGCCGGCTTGGGTCTATAACGCACTGTTAACACTGCCGTTTGGCGTTTTGCTTACCCTGTCTCTTGGCCGTTTTTCAACGGCACCCTGCTAGGTCAACGCCAAGGGCAGAGAGACGACAATATGATGAAAACACTTCTGTGCGGCGTCGCCTTTCTGGCCGCCGTCGCGCCGGCGGAGGCGGAGCCACGCTACGACCGCAATCTCGAAAAGGCGGCAATAGGGATAGTCGCCAGCAGGATGGGCGACATACGCGGCGGCTTCTCCTACAAGCAGGTGCCACAGCGTGTGGTGCTTCCCGATCCCGTGCCGCCGCCCGCCGCCAAACATCCGCGCGAGCAGGCTTCGGGGGATCGAAACGATGGTCTGTCCCCGGCCGTCGAGCGCCAGGTTTCACGAACCATTTTCTAGGCTGGCGCAAGGGCGTCCAAAAGACAGTGACGGCAACACGGCAACGATGTTCCATGTTTCGGCCCAACGTCCTTGCCTTCGCGGCCACCTTTCGCCATGAAGGCCGATGAATTCGCCCCTGCCAGCCAGCAAACGCCAGCGGCTTGACGACCTGCTCGTCCAGCGCGGCCTGTTTGCCAGCCGATCGCGTGCGCGCGATGCGGTCGAGCGCGGCACGGTCACGGTCGACGGTGTCGTTGCCCGCAAGCCCGGCCAGAACGTTCTGCCGCATTGCCTGGTCGCCATCGACGATCCGGCGCAAGCCTATGTCTCTCGCGCGGCGCTCAAGCTGATCGGCGGGCTCGACCATTTCAGGCTCGATCCGTCTGGCCGCGAGGGCCTCGACATCGGCGCGTCGACCGGGGGATTTACCCAGGTGCTGCTCGAACGCGGCGTGTCCCATGTCACGGCGATCGATGTAGGCCATGGCCAGATCCACCCTGATATTGGCGGCGATCCGCGCGTGACGGTCATCGAGGGCCTGAATGCCCGCGACCTGACAGCCGCCGATCTGGCCGGCCGTATTCCGGACTTCATCGTTTCCGATGTCAGCTTCATCTCGCTGAAGCTGGCGCTGCCGCCGGCGCTCGCCATCGCAAAGCCTGGTGCCGTAGCCATGTTTCTGGTCAAGCCGCAATTCGAGGCAGGCCGCGAAGCCATCGGCAAGGGTGGTCTGTTGAAAGACCCCTACGATGCCGCCCGGGTTGCCGGCGTGTTGCAGGATTGGCTGGATACAGTGCCCGGCTGGCGCTCGCTCGGGCTGCATCTGTCGCCGATCGAAGGCGGCGACGGAAACCGTGAATTCCTGCTCGGAGGGATCAAGGACCGATGAGCACGCGCTTCACCATCAGAAAACTTGGCGCCCAGGGCGACGGCATCGCCGAGACCGAAAGCGGCGACCTGTTCATTCCCTTCACGCTGCCCGGCGAGGTGGTCAACGCCGCGCGCGAGAGGGATCGCGCCACGCTGATGGCCGTGCTGGAAGCCTCGCCTGAGCGAATTGCCCCCGCCTGCCGCCATTTCACGGAGTGCGGCGGCTGCGCCCTCCAGCATCTCGAAGCCGAAGCCTACCGGCAATGGAAACGCGAGAAGGTGGTCCACGCGCTCAGGGGCGTCACCTCCGAAATCGGGGTGTTGGTGGCGTGTGCGCCACACACGCGCCGCCGTGTCGTGCTTGCCGCCCGCCGAACCGATGCAGGCATGGCGCTGGGTTTCCATCGTCATCTGTCGCCGGAAATCATCTCCATATCGGAATGTCCGATTTCCCTGCCGGAGATCGTCGCCGCGCTTGACCGGCTGAGAGCGCTTGCCGAATTGGTCTGCGCCACCACGAAATCGTTCCGGATGGCGGTGACGGTGACGGGTTCAGGGCTTGATGTCGCGGTCTATGAGTCGGGCAAACTGGGCGAGAACCAGCGCCGGGTCGCCTCCAACTTCATCATGGCCCAGGGGTTTGCCAGGCTGTCGATCGATGACGAGATCGTCATCGAACCCAGAAAGCCGGTCGTCATGTTCGGCGATGTCGCGGTTGCCCCGCCCCCGGGCGCCTTCCTGCAGGCGACGGAGGCCGCAGAACAGGCGATGGCCGATATCGTTGGCGACCATCTGAAGCGTGCCAGGAAGGTAGCCGACCTTTTCGCCGGCTGCGGCAGCTTCGCGCTGCGGCTGGCGGCGAAGTCGGAAGTTCATGCGGTGGAAGGCGATGCGGCGGCGCTTTCGGCGCTCGATCGCGGATCGCGTTTCGCGACAGGCCTCAAGCGGGTGACGGGCGAGCGCCGCGACCTGTTCCGCCGGCCGCTGACATTCAAGGAATTGAACGCCTTCGACGGTCTGGTGTTCGACCCGCCGCGGGCGGGCGCCGAGGACCAGTCGAAGCAGATCGCCCGTTCGGATGTCCCGCTCGTGGCCGCCGTGTCATGCAATCCGGTGACGCTCGGGCGCGATCTGCATATCCTGCTGGACGGGGGGTACACGCTGAAAAGCGTGACGCCGATCGACCAGTTCCTGTGGTCGCCGCATGTCGAGGCGGTTGCGTTGCTGGAGAAGCCGAGACGCCGGCGGTAGCTTGAGGCTGCTACGAGCTTTTCGACAGCCGTTTGGGCGTGCCGCCCCTTTGGTTGATAGAGACCCAGGTGTTCGGGTTCTGCTGTGACTGGCGTTTGAGGAAATAGTAACCCGTCGCGTTCCACGGCCTGATCTCATCGACCATATTGTCCAGGACGAGATCGCCCTTGTCGGTCTTAACCGTCAGGATGGTGTGACCTTCATTGTTCAGGTCGCGCACAACGGTCATCAGCAGCGCCTGCCGGGGGAAGCCTGCCTCCAAGAGAAGCTTGCGCTTGTAGAGCGCGTAAATCTTGCAATCGCCCTTGCCGTCCACCGGATAATCCCAGTGGTCCATCATCGTGCCCCAATGATCGAAATTGCTGACCGGCTTGATAGAACTGTTCGCCTTCTGGTTGACGCGCTTGAGAACGCTCAAATTCCGGGCTGTGAGCTTGATATCGGCGGCCGGCAAGGCGGGCACCTTGCACTCTCTTGGCCGGCGGTGGCAGAAATCGATCCACCCGTAGGGAACGCTCGTGCTTCCGCCAACGGCGGCGGAAGACTGCGTCGATCGCGTCTTGAACCACGACTGTGCTTCTGCCGAACCGGCCTGAAGCGATGTCGCGCCAATGAACGAAGCCAGCCCGAGCAGGAACGATGAAGTCAGAACGCCGGGGGAACGCCGCATGGCCAGATCACCACCACAACAAAGGCTGGATCCGCGCTTTTATGGGAGCGCAGCCCAGACATTTAAAGACTTAACAAATTCCTAACG
>NZ_JBAZUD010000199.1:0-6706 GCF_041661565.1 Mesorhizobium sp. | reverse complement strand
ACTTATCTAGCAATCGGTGCCGGGCGCTTGAGGTGCGTTCCGTCGGAGGAGAGGCCGTGAATATTCTTGTTGTCTTGCGCATGATCCCGGATTCCGCGGGCGAGCTGCAACTCGCCGAGGACGGGCGTGCCATCGATCGGGAATGGCTGGATTTCCAGCTCAACGATTTCGACGATCATGCCCTCGAGGAGGCTATCCTGCTCAAGGAAGCCGGTGGCGCGAAGGTGACGGCGGTGGCCGTTGGCGAAGGCGCCAATCGTGTCTTGCAGATGGCTGCCGCGCGCGGCGCCGACGAAGTCGTGGCGCTTCAGTCCGAGGAGGACGCCATGATCTCGTCGCGTGAGATCGCGGCTTCCATCGCGGCGATGGCGCGGGCAAAGTCGGCGGACCTCGTCCTGTGCGGCGTTCAATCCAGCGAGGATGTCTTTGGCCAGCTCGCCCCTTACGTCGGCGCGCTGCTCGACTGGCCGCATGTGTCGGGAACCAACCGTATCATCGCAAACGGCGCTGTCCTTCGTGTCACGCAAGAGCGCGGCGCGGGTGTCGCCGTCACCTATGAGGTGGCCACGCCGGCGGTGCTGGGCGTCCAGACCGCTTCGAAGGCGCCACGCTATGTCTCCGGCAGCAAGCTTCGCGAAGCATCCAAGACGCCCATCGGCCGCGCTACACCCGAAGCGTCGGGCTTCGAGCGCTCCGCCGAGATCATCACATTGCGCCTGCCAGTCCAGGGCGGCTCCGGCGAGAACCTGGGCGACAATGCTGACACCGTCGCGGATCGGCTGGTCAGCATCCTGGCAGCCAAGGGCCTGGCGAGGAACTAGATCATGAAATTCATTGCCTGTACGGAAGGCCACTCCGGCAAGATCGAAGCCTTCTCCCTCGAAATGATCGCCGCGGCACGTTCGCTCGTCCATGCCGGCGACGAGGTCGTCGCCTTTTTCGCCGGCGCTGAAGCGGAAGCCGCATCCTCTCTCTTCGGTGCAGCCGATCGCCTGATAGTGGCCCGCGCCACAAAGTCGGACGTCATTCCCGCCGAGACCTATGCGCGGCTTCTGCGCGATGTCGTCGCCGCCGAAAGCCCCGGCCTGGTCATGGTTCCCTATTCGGCGAACGGACTGGACGTGGCAGCCGACCTGGCGGCGAGGACCGGCTGGCCGCTCATTTCCTATGTCAACGAAATCAAGCGGGATGGCGAGAGCCTGACCGTCGTCGCGCAGATGTATGGCGGCAAGATCCTCGCTGAATGCTCAGTGCCGCTGCCGGCGATCCTGATGATCAATCCGGGAGCCTTTGCGGAGGCAGCACCTGGTCCGGTCGATAGCGCGAGCGTGAGCACGATCGATGCCGAAGCCGTGCTCGCCGGAGGCAAGGTGAAGATGGTGGACATCGACGTGCCGGACTATGCCGACGTCGACCTGACGAAAGCCGAGAGGATCGTGTGCGTGGGCCGCGGCATCGGCGACGAGGCCAGCATCGAGCTTGCCCGCAATCTGGCGACGATGCTGGGGGCGGAGATCGCCGGAAGCCGTCCTGTCGTCGACAATGGCTGGCTGCCCAAGCTGCGCCAGGTCGGAAAATCCGGCCAGAAGGTAAAGCCGAAACTCTATCTGGCGCTCGGCGTGTCCGGTGCGCCCGAACATCTCGAAGGCATGTCGCAGGCCGACCTCATCATTGCCGTCAACACCGATCCGAAGGCTCCCATTTTCAATGTCGCGCATTATGGCGCGACTTGTGACCTGTTCGATCTCGTCGCCAATCTGAGCGACAGGCTGCGGGCCGGCACTGGCCTTTGAGATGGCATCGACCCTGCCACTCTGGGCCCTGGTCATCACAGCACTCGCATTGACTGCCTGGCGCTCGCGCCGTTACGCCTTTGCTCTCGCAAATGCGCCGGCCGCGGCCCGCTTCGACCAGCCAATGCGGCGTCTCGAAGGCGTCATGGTCGCCATCGGCCTGCATCGCAAGATGCTTCGCAAGCCGCTTTCCGGCGTGCTGCACGCCATCATCTTCGTCTCGTTCTTCGTGCTGTTCACAGCCACCATCGATGCCTTCGGCTCGCGGCTGTTCCCGGGGTTTTCGCTTGCCGCCATTGGCGGCGAGACCTGGATCGCCTCGTTGCAGGATATCTTTTCGGTGCTGATGCTGGTCGGAGTCGGACTTGCACTCTACCAGCGTTACGTGATGCGGCCGGCTCGCTTCGCCGGCTCGAGCGGCAGTGATGCGGCGATCATCTATGTGTTGATCGTCCTGATCGTGGCCTCCCTGTTGCTTGAAGCGGCGGCGCGCATAGAAGGGGGGGCCGACGGTTCGTGGCGGCCGGTCGCCTCGGCGCTGGCAGGACTGCTCGATCGGGCAGGCATTGCAGCGCCCGTCGCTGAAGAGGTCTTCTACTGGATCCACGTCGGGGCCATTCTGGCATTCCTTATCTATATCCCCGGGTCGAAGCACCGGCACATGTTCCTTGCCGCGCCCAACATCTACTTCCGCAACCTCGAGCCTCGCGGCCTGGCGCCCGCGGTCCCTGAAGCGCGCGAGGCTCCAGGCGTCGACAGCCTGGGCAAGTTCGACTGGAAACAGCAGCTCGATCTTCTGTCCTGCACCGAATGCGGCCGGTGCCAGGCGGTCTGCCCGGCCTATGCAGCGGGCCTTCCGCTCAGCCCGAAAACGCTGATCACCGACATGCGCGACGCCCTTGCTGCGCCCACCGCTTTGCCACTGGTCGGCGGCGTGATCTCCGGGGAGACGCTGTGGGCCTGTACCACGTGTCGAGCCTGCATGGAGGCTTGTCCGGTCGAGATCGAGCACCTGCCCAAGATCATCGACATGCGCCGTCATCTGGTCGACGAGGGCCGCGTCAGCCCCGGTCTGCAGGAGGCGCTGTCGAACCTGACGCGGCTCGGCAACTCCATGGGCAAGCCTTCCAAGATGCGGGCTCGCTGGACAAAGGAACTCGGCTTTCCGGTCAAGGACGCACGCGAGGAACCCGTCGATGTCTTGTGGTTCGTCGGTGACTACGCGTCCTATGATCCGCGCGTTCAGGAAATCACCCGCAAGGTCGCCGAACTGCTGACCGCAGCCGGTGTCGATTTCGGCATTCTCTTCGATGCCGAGCGCAACAGCGGCAACGATGTGCGGCGGGCGGGGGAAGAGGGGCTGTTCGAGACGCTCGCCCAGTCCAACATCGACGAGATCAATGCCTGTCGCTTCAACCGGATCATGACCACGGACCCGCATAGCCTGAATGCGCTGAAAAACGACTATCGGCATTTCGGCGCGGCGTTCGAGGTGCTGCATTATACGGCGCTGCTGGCAGAACTCATCGCGGAAGGAAAACTCGACTTGCGTGTCGCCGACGGCGCCAGGGTCACCTATCACGATCCCTGTTATCTTGGGCGCTACAATGGCGGCTTCGATGCACCGCGCGCGCTGATCCGCGCCGCCGGCTACACGCTTCATGACATGCCACGCTGTCGCGAGAATTCCTTCTGCTGCGGCGCTGGCGGCGGCCGCATCTGGCAAGGCGACGACGGCGTGACCGAGCGGCCGAGCGAGAACCGCATCCGCGAGGCGCTGAGCCTGGGCGACGTCGCCTATTTCGTCGTCGCCTGCCCGAAGGACAAGGTGATGTACACCGCCGCAACCGATGCGCTCGGCGTGGCCGATAAATTGAAGGTCGTGGACATAGCAGAACTTCTCGTGCCGCGCGCAAGCCACGCGACCGATATGCCCCCAGTGGAAACGACCTGACGGAATACGATCCAAGAGATCGAGACAAGCACCATGGGCTGTGGCCCCCGAAGGAGGAGAGAGCGATCATGTCGACCCTGAAAATCGGCTTTGTTGGCATCGGGAAAATGGGCACGCCGATGGCGACCCGTCTCATCAAGGCCGGCTACGAAGTGACCGTCTACGACCTCGACAGCAAAGCCGTCGCCGAGTTGACGAATGCGGGCGCGAAAGCCGCCGGCGGTGCACGCGAGGTTGCCGACAATGCGGAGATCGTCTTTGCCAGCCTGCCCAGCCCGCAGATCCTGGAAAAAGTCGTGCTTGGCGAAGGCGGCATCGCCGAAGGCAAGGCGGTCCGCATCTTCATCGACATCTCGACGACGGGCCCGCGGACGGCCGCCAAGGTGGCCGAGGGCCTTTCTGCCAGGAACATCGCCATGATCGACGCGCCCGTCAGCGGCGGATTGAAGGGGGCGCGCAACGGCACGCTCGCCGTCATGGTGTCGGGGCCGAAGGCCGCCTTCGAAACGGCAAGGCCGGTCATCGAGAATTTCGGCCGGATATTCTTCATGGGCGAGGTTCAGGGCTCCGCCCAGACCATGAAGCTTGCCAACAACCTGCTCGCGGCGGCGGCGCTGGCGATCTCCTCCGAAGCGGTCGTGATGGGCGTCAAGGCGGGCCTCGACCCCAAGCTGATGATCGACGTCATCAACGCCTCGAGTGGCCGCAACAGCGCCACTGAAGACAAGTTTCCGAAATCCGTGCTGCCGCGCACCTTCGATTTCGGTTTCGCCACGGGCCTGTCCTTCAAGGATGTACGGCTGTGCGTGGATGAGGCGGAGGCGATGGGCGTTCCGATGGTGGTGGGAAGCGCCGTTCGCCAGATGCTCAGCGTGACGAACCAACTCTACGGGCCTGATTCCGATTTTACCTGCATGGTCAAGACGGTCGAGACATGGGCGCATGTGGAGGTCGGCTCGGCCCAGGCCACGGACGTCGCCAAGGCGAGCTGATCATGAGTGACCAGGGACGCTATGAAATCCATGCCGTTCGCTACGGCCATTTCGAGCGCCGCTCGGGTGAGAATTTCCTGGGCGGGGACACGCATGACGTCCCCATGCCGCTGGACTACTTCGTCTGGGCGATCGTCGGGGAAAAGCGCACCTTCATTGTCGACACCGGCTTCGACAAGCCGACCGGCGACAAGCGCGGACGCAGGATCGTCAGGCCCGTCGATGAAGGCCTGGCGGCGATCGGCATCAATCATGCGGAGGTCAGCGACGTCATCATCTCCCACATGCATTACGACCATAGCGGAAACCATCATCTGTTCCCGAACGCGACCTTCCACCTGCAGGACGCCGAAATGGAATTCGCGACCGGCCGCTGCATGTGCCACCATGCGATGCGGCACCCGTTCGAGGCCGAAGACGTCACCACCATGGTGCGGCGGCTTTATGCGGGGAAGGTCTGCTTTCATGACCCGGAGTCGCAGATCGCGCCCGGCATAACGCTGCACAAGGTTGGCGGCCACTCGCGCGGATTGCAGGTCGTGCGGGTGGAAACCGACAATGGCGCGGTCGTGATCGCGTCGGACGCAGCCCATTTCTACGCCAACATGGACCGCGAAAAGCCTTTTCCGGTCTTTGACCGGCTGAGCGATGTGATCTTCGGGGTCGAGCGCATGAAACAGCTCGCTAGTTCCCCCGCCCACATCGTCCCCGGGCACGACCCGCTGGTGCTCAAGCGCTTCGCGCGCAGCCGCCAGGACGTCGAAGACATTGTGACGCTGAGCCGCCCGCAACACTATTGATCCCGCAGGCGATCGGCGCCGCCTAAGGTCCGTTCTCACCTGAGATGGAAGTCGGTGCCCGGTCGACGGCTCGGCACGAGGTCCCGTCGCTTCGCGTGCGGCCGTGGCACGTGATCTCCCTAAAAGCAGCCGCCACGTCACGCTTTGCCGGGTCAACATCATTTGAAATTGATCGAGATTCCTTTGTCTGGGACCATCCCGCCAAGTTCACAGTCCGGTCGTCGGAACCGAGGAGGCTATCGTGAAGCGGCGCAGTGTAGACAAGGGAAAGATCGAGCGTGCGGATCGCGAATCCAGGATCTTGCTGGATGCCGAACGGCAGCAACGAGAGACAAAGACCGCCCGGCTCAGGGAACTGCGCCTCCAACGTGAGCGAGCACCCTCGAAAGAAAGCAACGCGTGATCCACCGCAAAGCGAGGGAGGCCGGCATCTTCGAACCGGCGGAGATAGGGCTGCTCTTCCGGGTGTTCGACCGAACGCAGGTCTTCAATGAGAACGCGGCCGACCAGGAAGCGCGTGCTTCACGCATCATCGCGAACTACACCGCGGGAATCATGGATGAACAAGAGCTGATCGCGTTGTCTCGGCACGCCTTGGGGCGATAATCCAAACCGGTGCTGGATACGCCTCTCCGAGAGCGCAGGTACCTACCGCAAATTGAGAGCGTCGGCATGTTTCGGCCGTCAAATGCGAGATCCGCCGGCGAGGCCGACAACCGCCTTGCGCCAATCCGATTGGCAGGATCATATCTCAGGCAGGGCTCTCGGACCATAGGTAGGCCACAAAAGCGCGCAGCCCGGTGACCGTGCTCTCCTAGTTTTTTCTCGAGCTGCGCGGTTTGAAGGAAACTTTTCCCTGTCATCTGGCGTTTCTAGGGAGGTCGGTAATTTACGGCCTCTCAAATCGGAGGAATTTTCCATGAACATCAAGATGCTCACCATGGGCTCGATCGCCCTCGCAATGATGACCGGCTCAGCCCTTGCCGGCGGTAGTTCAGGCACGTCCGCGCTCGATGACCCTGCAAAGATGTCGCCATTCTTCACCGACGCTGGGATGAAGACCATGAAGTCCGACACCGAATTCAAGACCGCATGGATGGCGATGTCGGAAGAAGACCGTGCCGGGATGATGAAGGAGTGCGGCGACGAGGCGATTGCCAAGCAGCA
>NZ_JBAZUD010000198.1:0-7086 GCF_041661565.1 Mesorhizobium sp. | reverse complement strand
GCTGGCCCTTGGCTTGCCATGGAAGGTCATGAAGATCAGCCGCCAGGAATAGAATGAGGTGAAGCAGGCGGCGACGACCAACAGCACGAAGGCAAGGCCGGCAACCGAATTATGCCCGGCAAAGGCGCTTTCGATGATGGCGTCCTTGGAGAAGAAGCCGGCGGTGCCGATGACCGTCACCGGGATGCCGACGCCGGTCAGCGCCAGCGTGCCGATCACCATCATCCAGTAAGTGGTCGGGATCAGCTTGCGCAGGCCGCCCATCTTTCGCATGTCCTGCTCGTCGGAGACGGCATGGATGACCGAGCCCGAGCCGAGGAACAGCAGCGCCTTGAAGAAGGCATGGGTGAACAGGTGGAAGATGGCCGCGCCATAGGCGCCGACGCCGAGCGCCACGAACATGTAGCCCAGTTGCGAGCAGGTCGAATAGGCGATGACGCGTTTGATGTCGTTCTGCACCAGACCAACGGTCGCCGCGAAGAACGCGGTGAAGGCGCCGATGAATGTCACCACCGTCAGCGCCGAATGCGACAGCTCGAACAGCGGTGAAAGCCGCGCCAGCATGAAAACGCCGGCCGTCACCATGGTGGCGGCGTGGATCAGCGCGGACACCGGCGTCGGGCCTTCCATGGCATCCGGCAGCCAGGTGTGCAGCGGAACCTGCGCCGACTTGCCCATGGCTCCCATGAAGAGCAGCAGGCAGACGACGGTCATCGCTCCCTGCCTGTCCAGCGCATGGCCGAGGAAGGTCAGCACGGCAGCGCCATGCGGCGCACCTTCAGCCGGGATGAAGGTCGCGGCGTTGGCGAAGATGGTGCCGAGATTGACAGACCCGAACAGCACGAACACGCCGAAAATACCAAGCGCAAAGCCGAAATCGCCGACGCGGTTGACGACGAAGGCCTTTATTGCCGCGGCGTTGGCCGACGGCTTCTTGTACCAGAAGCCGATCAGCAGGTAGGACGCGAGGCCAACACCTTCCCAGCCGAAGAACATCTGCACCAGATTGTCCGACGTCACCAGCATCAGCATGGCGAAGGTGAACAGCGACAGATAGGCAAAGAAGCGCGGCCGGTTCGGGTCGTGGTGCATGTAGCCGATCGAGTAGATGTGGACCAGCGCCGACACCGTGTTGACCACCACCAGCATCACAACCGTCAGCGTATCGATGCGCAGCGCCCACGACGCTTCGACCCCGCCCGACTGGATCCAGCGCATGACCGGCACAGTGAACACTTGCGCCTCGCCGAAGCCTACGCTGAAGAAGGCAACCCATGACAATACGGCCGCGATCACCAGGAAACCGGAGGTGATGTATTCGGACGCCTTGGCGCCCAGCGACGTGCCGAACAGGCCGACGATCAGGAAGCCGAGCAGGGGAAGGAAGACGATGGCCTGATACATGGTGGTTCCGTCAACCCTTCATCATGTTCACGTCTTCGACCGCGATCGAGCCGCGGTTGCGGAAGAAGACGACGAGAATGGCAAGTCCGATGGCAGCCTCTGCCGCTGCGACCGTCAGCACGAACAGCGCGAACACCTGGCCGACCAGATCGCCCAGCGCCGCCGAGAAGGCGACGAAGTTGATGTTGACCGCCAGCAGGATCAGCTCGACCGACATCAGGATGACGATGACGTTCTTGCGGTTCAGGAAGATGCCGAACACGCCGAGCGTGAAAAGGATCGCCGAAACGGTCAGATAATGCGCGATGCCGACAACCATCTCAGAGTCCCTCGCCCGACTTGACCTTGCGGATTTCCATGCCTGTCGCCGGCGTACGGGCGACCTGGGCCGCGATCGACTGCCGCTTGACCCCTTCCTTGTGGCGCAGCGTCAAGACGATGGCGCCGATCATGGCCACCAGCAGGATGAGGCCCGAAACCTGGAAGTAGTAGAGATAGTCCGTATAGAGAATGTCGCCGAGCGCCGCCGTGTTCGAACGCGTGACAAGATCCGGGATGGGTTTGGCGACCGTCGAGGCCAGTTGCGGCGCGAAGGTGTAGCCACCGAGCACGACGATCAGCTCCGCCGCCAGGATCAGCCCGACCAGCGCCCCGATCGGCGCGTATTGCAGGGCGCCGCTCTTCAGTTCGGCGAAGTCGACGTCGAGCATCATCACGACGAACAGGAACAGCACCATGACCGCGCCGACATAGACCACAAGCAGGATCATCGCCAGGAACTCGGCGCCCGTCAGCATGAAAAGGCCGGCGGCATTGAAGAAGGTCAGGATCAGGAACAGCACCGAATGCACGGGGTTGCGCGACGAAATGACCATGAACGCCGACGCCACCGCGATAAAGGCGAAGAGGTAGAAAAAGGCCGCCTCTAGTCCACTCAGCATGGGGTTCCCCCGGGTTCCTGTCCGAACAGGGCGCCAGCGCCGCGTTCGATTTTTTGCGACCGCCTCCGGTCGGCAAGTTGCGTGTTCCTTAGACGAGGCCCCTCGCCCCGTCCATGCGTCAAATATCAGCGGTAGGGCGAGTCCAGCGAGATGTTGCGCGCCAGTTCGCGCTCCCAGCGGTCGCCATTCGCCAACAGCCTGTCCTTGTCGTAGTAGAGTTCCTCGCGCGTCTCCGTCGCGAACTCGAAATTCGGCCCCTCGACGATGGCGTCGACCGGGCAGGCTTCCTGGCAGAAGCCGCAATAGATGCACTTCACCATATCGATGTCGTAGCGCACCGTGCGGCGCGTGCCGTCATTGCGGCGCGGTCCGGCCTCGATGGTGATGGCCTGCGCCGGGCAGATCGCCTCGCACAGTTTGCAGGCGATACAGCGTTCCTCGCCGTTGGGATAACGGCGCAGCGCGTGCTCGCCCCGGAAGCGCGGGCTGGTCGGCCCCTTCTCGTGCGGATAGTTGATCGTCTCCTTCGGCGCGAAGAACTGGCGCATCGAGAGGAAGAAGGCGCTGACGAAATCCTGCAGCAGCAGCGATTTCGCGGCTTGGGACAGAGCGGACATCACGCAAACCCCGTGATCTTGAGGAAGGCCGCGGTGGCGACGACCATGAACAGCGAGATCGGCAGGAACACTTTCCAGCCGAGCCGCATCAGCTGGTCGTAGCGGTAGCGCGGCACGAAGGCCTTCACCATGGAGATGCCGAAGAACACGAAGCAGACCTTGAGCACG
The DNA here is from genome assembly GCF_041661565.1 of Mesorhizobium sp. Classification (GTDB taxonomy): domain Bacteria; phylum Pseudomonadota; class Alphaproteobacteria; order Rhizobiales; family Rhizobiaceae; genus Mesorhizobium. Next base: position 3,956 of record NZ_JBAZUD010000198.1, on the reverse strand, counting down.
AACCAGATGACGCCCGGCACCCAGGTGAACGGCGCGAAGTTGAACGGTGGCAGCCAGCCGCCGAGGAACAGGATGGTCGCCAGCGCGCACATCAGCACGATGGCGACATATTCGCCGAGGAAGAACAGCAGGAACGGCGTCGACGAATATTCGACCATGTGGCCGGCGACCAGTTCCGATTCGGCTTCCACCAGGTCGAAGGGCGGCCGGTTGGTCTCAGCCAGCGCCGAGATGAAGAAGATGACGAACATCGGGAACAGGGCCAGCCAGTTCCAGTCGAGGAAGGTGTTGGGCAGGCCAAGCCGCGTGCCCAGCCCGTCATGCTGCGACAGCACGATGTCGGTCAAATTGAGCGAGCCTGCGGTGAGCAACACTGTGACGATGACGAAGCCGATCGAGACTTCGTAGGACACCATCTGGGCGGCGGAACGCAGCGCGCCGAGGAATGGATATTTCGAGTTCGATGCCCAGCCGCCCATGATCACGCCATAGACCTCCAGCGAGGAGATGGCGAAGACATAGAGGATGCCGACATTGACGTTGGCGACGGCCCAGCCCTGGCTGACGGGAATGACCGCCCAGGCCGAGATCGCCAGCACGGCCGACACCAGCGGTGCCAACAGGAACACGCCCTTGTTGGCGCCCGACGGAATCACCGGCTCCTTGAAGACGAATTTCAACAGGTCGGCGAAGGCCTGCAGCGTGCCCCACGGGCCGACGACGTTGGGGCCGCGGCGCAGCTGCACCGCCGCCCAGATCTTGCGGTCGGCGTAGAGGATATAGGCGACGAAGATCAGTAGCACCACGATCAGCACGACCGATTTCAGCAGGATGATCAGCGCCGGCAGCACGTAGAAGGAAAAGAAAGTGTCCATGCTTATTCCGCCGCCTGCTTGAAGCCGGTCTTGGCCAGTGCCGAGCATTCCGCCATCACGGCCGAAGCCCGCGCAATCGGATTGGTCAGGTAGAAATCCGTGACCGGAGAGGTGAAGGCGCCCTTGTTCAGCGGTCCGCCGAGCAGCGCCAGCTTGGCGACATCCTCCGCGTTGCCGGGTGCTACCTGGTCGATGCGGGCCAGATGCGGGTACTCGCCGTACAGTTTCCCGCGCAGTTGCGCCAGCGAGTCGAACGGCAGCTTCTTGCCCAGCACATCGGACAGCGCCCGCAGGATCGCCCAATCCTCGCGCGCCTCGCCCGGGGCGAAGCCGGCACGGTTGGTCTGCTGCACGCGGCCTTCCGTGTTGACGAAGGTGCCGGACTTTTCGGTATAGGCCGCCGCCGGCAGGATGACATTGGCGCGGTGCGCGCCCTGGTCGCCATGCGTGCCGACATAGACGACGAACGCGCCGCCGGTCCTGGCCATCTCGATCTCGTCGGCGCCGAGCAGGAACAGCAGTTCCATTTCGCCCAGCATGCCCGCGACATCCTTGCCGCCCTCGCCCGGCACGAAGCCGAGATCGAGGCCGCCGACGCGGCCAGCCGCATTGTGCAGCACCGCAAAGCCGTTCCAGTCCGCCCGTGCCGCGTTGACCGCGCCGGCGAGCCGTGCCGCCTGCCCGAGCACCGCCGCGCCATCGGCACGCGCCAGCGCGCCCTGGCCGACGATAATGAGCGGATGCGTAGCCTTCTTCAGCTTCTGGAAGAACTTGCCATTGCCGTCGGCCAGATCCTTCAGCGAATCCGGTCCGGCGCCCAGCTGCTCGTAGTCGTAGCGCATGTCGCCGACATCGCCGATCACGCCGACCGGCAGGTTGCCCAGCCGCCAGCGCTTGCGGATCCGGGCATTAAGCAGCGAGGCTTCGTAGCGCGGATTGGCGCCAACGATGAGCACCGCGTCGGCCTGCTCGATGCCTTCGATGGTCGGGTTGAAGATATAGCTGGCGCGACCGAACGCCGGATCGAGCGCGGCGCCATCCTGGCGGCAATCCGTATTCTTCGAGCCGAGCGAGGCCATCAGCAGCTTCAGCGCGTAGATTTCCTCCACAGCGGCGAGATCGCCTGATATGGCGCCGATCTTCTCGGGCGCCGTCTTCGACACCGCGTCCTTGATCGCGGCGAACGCCTCGGCCCAGGTGGCCGGAACCAGCTTGCCGTCCCGGCGCACATAGGGGCGGTCGAGGCGCTGCGTGCGCAGGCCGTCCCAGATGAAGCGGGTCTTGTCGGAAATCCATTCCTCGTTCACGGCCTCGTTGACACGCGGCAGGATGCGCATCACTTCGCGGCCCCGGCTGTCGACGCGGATCGCCGAGCCGACGGCGTCCATGACGTCGATGGATTCGGTCTTGCTCAACTCCCACGGCCGCGCCTGGAAGGCAAAGGGCTTCGAGGTCAGCGCGCCGACCGGGCACAGGTCGATCACATTGCCCTGCAGTTCCGAAGTCATGGCCTGTTCGAGATAGGTGGTGATCTCCGCATCCTCGCCGCGGCCGATCAGGCCGAGCTCGGAAATGCCGGCGACCTCCGTGGTGAAGCGCACGCAGCGCGTGCAGTGGATGCAGCGGTTCATCACCGTCTTGACCAGCGGGCCGATATACTTGTCCTCGACCGCGCGCTTGTTCTCGTGATAGCGCGAGGAATCGACGCCGAAGGCCATCGCCTGGTCCTGCAGGTCGCACTCGCCACCCTGGTCGCAGATCGGGCAATCCAGCGGATGGTTGATGAGCAGGAATTCCATCACGCCTTCCCTGGCCTTCTTGACCATTGGCGTGTTGGTGAAGATTTCCGGCGCTTCGCCATTCGGCCCCGGGCGAAGGTCCCGCACATTCATGGCGCAGGAGGCCTGCGGCTTGGGCGGTCCGCCCTTCACCTCGATCAGACACATGCGGCAATTGCCGGCGATCGACAGCCGCTCATGGAAGCAGAAGCGCGGCACTTCAGCGCCAGCGTCCTCGGCTGCCTGCAGCAGCGTGTAGTGGTCGGGTACAGTGATCTCTTTCCCGTCGACCTTGAGCTTTGCCATTCGCCTCGAACCCCTGCGGATTTCCCGCAATCTCAATTTCCGGGCGCGGCAGAAACCGCACCCGGCATTTCATCATTTCCTGGCGGCCAACGCCGCCGCCCGGGCAGTCCAATCGTCGCGCCCGACACGGCCGGTGAGCGAAAGATAATCCTCGACCCAGGCAATCTCGTCCGGCGTCCATGCGGCGATCTGCGCATATGTCCAGATGCCGAGGCCGTTGAGCACCTTCTCCAGCTTCGGACCGATGCCCGGTATCGCCTTGAGGTCCGACGGCTTCTCCGGCCGGTCCATGATTCGGGGCTGCCGCAAATCCTCCTGGCCCGCCCCGGCCGGGTTGGCCGTCGCCCGTTCCGTGTCGGCGGCCGGAGTCGAGTCCACGGCAGCCATGTCCGTCACGTCCCGCGCGAAGGATTGCGCTTCCGCGATCAGGGTCCTGGTCGCCGCGCGGGCCTTGGAGGCATTCCTGGCCGTTTCCGAAACACGCTCGGCGCGCGCCTCGAAGCCGTCGACGATCGGCAGCAGCATACGCTGCGAGGCTTCCGCCGCCCCGCTGAGAGCACCCATCCACACGCCGAACGCATGGTTGGCGAGACCGATGCCGAGCGCCGACATCGCCGCCGCACCGGCGACAGGATGCGCGAAAAGGTTGACGGCGCTCGCCATCTCCTTCGGCATCATCCTGATCAGGTCCTGGTTCATTGTCTCGATCTGTTCCAAACTCGGCATCAGTAGGTGGGGTGTCGAATACGGCGACATTGGATCTCCTTAGTCGTTTCTTCGGATGCCCCGGCCCGTCTTCCTCATTGCGGCGTCTGCCCGCGTTTCGAATAAGTCTCTATTCCGCAGCCACCAGCACCGGCTCGGCCCGGTGCGCGTTGCGCGAAAACTCGTCGATGCGGCGCTCCACCTCGCCGCGGAAATGCCGCATCAAGCCCTGGATGGGCCATGCCGCCGCATCGCCCAGCGCGCAGATCGTGTGGCCTTCGATCTGCTTGGT
>NZ_JBAZUD010000197.1:0-7404 GCF_041661565.1 Mesorhizobium sp. | reverse complement strand
CTTCGCTTACAGTTGCGGGGACAGCCGCGGATTAGAGACCGAAATCCCGCACCGCATTCCCTCTTAGCCCCTGCCGTTGCGGGCAAGGGACCGTCTGGACCGGGATTTAGGCTTTTGCAGGTGGCAGTGTCAACGCACGGCTACGACATGGCGATGTCGGCCAGCGGCTGTCCGAGGTCGCCCGCCGGCGTCACTTCCATGCGTTCAAGGCCAAGCCAACCCTGCATCTGCTTCAGTTCTTCGAACAGTTGCGCGGCTGTTTCAGGCGGTGCGCCTGCCTCGGGGTAGGCGGCGTGCACTCGCAGGACGCTCGCCGGCCGATCGGCCCTGAGGTCGACGCGGGCGACGATCCGATCGCCGAGCAGGAACGGCAGGACGTAATAGCCGTACTGCCGCTTCTCGGCCGGGGTGTAGATCTCGATGCGGTAGTGGAAATCGAACAGCCGCTCGGTGCGCGAGCGCTCGAAGACGACCGGATCGAACGGCGCCAGCAGGGCACGAGCATCGATTCTTCGGGGCAGCCGCGCGTCCCTGTGAAGGTAAGCCGGCTTGTCCCAGCCTTCGACACGCATCGGGACGAGCTCGCCGGCCTCGACCAGTTCCTCCAGCCGACCCTTCATGTCGGCGGGGGACAGGCGGAAATAGTCGCGCAAATCGCCTGAGGTCGCGATGCCGTGGGCGCGGGCGGAGATGCGCAGCAATTCGCGGTGCGCGTCCTCTGCCGTGGGGACAGGCAGGTCGAGAATCGCCTGCGGCAGGACGCGTTCCGGCAGATCGTAGAAGCGCTCGAAGCCACGACGGTGCGCGGTGGTGATGCGCCCGGCCCAGAACAGCCATTCGAAGGCGTGCTTGGCATGGCTCCAGCCCCACCAGCCGCCCGACCCTTTCTGGCCTTCGAGCGCGGACGCGGCGATCGGGCCCCGATCGACGACCGCGCGATAAATCTCTTCTATATAGGCGGTGTGCTCGCGGCCCCATTTGGCGAGGCCGAGATACATTTCATCGCCGCGTTCGGCGCGCTGCATGCGCCAACGCATCAGCGGGTATGTCTCGACCGGCAGGAAGGACGCCTCGTGCGCCCAGTATTCGAAGACAGTGCGTTTGCGGGTGACGGAGGCGTTGTCGAGCAAGGCGAGCGGGTAGGGGCCAAGCCGCGAATAAAGCGGCATGTAGTGCGCGCGGACCACAGCGCTCACGGAATCGATCTGCAGCAGGCCGGTGCGGGCAAGCACGCGGGCGAGGTGGCGCCGATCCGGCACAGCGGCGGGGCGGGGATCGAGAAACCCCTGCGCGGCCAGTGCGATGCGCCGGGCCATGGGGAGCGAGATTTTTTCCTTCATGCAAGCGTCACTCTAAGGGATTGACCGAGGTTTCGATGGCTGATTCCGAGCCATGCTAACAGGGATTTGGCGGCAGGCATGTCAGCAGACAAAAGTGGAGTAGAATTAGAAGGAAATCAAACAGGAGGAGATCGGACCAGTTTGCCGCGATATGCCGTCCAGCCGCTTGTTTTGAACAAGGTTTGACTTGCTTCGCTGGAAGTGCTGCGCTAACCCTCGCCGCGTTGCAGCATAGGCCCTCAAGACGCTTCGGCGGTTAAACTGTCACGCTTCCGCATCAGGGTCCGGTGCTGTAATCAACGTGGATTGGCGCCAACGGAAAGCCGAGCATGAACGCACTACTCAGTTCGTACCTGCCCATAGTCCTGTTCATCGGCGTGGCGCTGGTTGTCGGCCTGGCGCTGCTGACCGCCCCCTTCCTGGTGGCCTATCGCAATCCGGACCCCGAAAAGCTTTCCGCCTACGAGTGCGGCTTCAACTCGTTCGACGACGCCCGCATGAAGTTCGACATCCGGTTCTACCTGGTGTCGATCCTGTTCATCATCTTCGATCTGGAAGTGGCCTTCCTGTTTCCATGGGCAGTGTCGTTCTCGAAGATCGGCATGCTCGGCTTCTGGTCGATGATGGTATTTCTGGCGGTGCTGACCATCGGCTTCGCCTATGAATGGAAAAAAGGAGCGCTGGAATGGGATTGAACGACAGTTCAGGCACCCTCGTCGCGCCAAAGCCCAAGGGTATCATCGACCCCAACACCGGCCGGCCGGTGGGGGAGGACGATCCCTTCTTCCTCGAAATCAACGATGAACTGGCCGACAAGGGCTTTCTTGTCACCTCGACCGAAGCCCTCATCACCTGGGCGCGCAGCGGTTCGCTGATGTTCATGACCTTCGGCCTGGCCTGCTGCGCCGTCGAGATGATTCACACCTCGATGCCGCGCTACGACTCGGAGCGGTTCGGCGTCGCGCCGCGCGCCTCGCCGCGCCAGTCCGACATCATGATCGTCGCTGGGACGCTCACCAACAAGATGGCGCCGGCGCTGCGCAAGGTTTACGACCAGATGCCTGAGCCGCGCTACGTCATCTCGATGGGCTCGTGCGCCAATGGCGGCGGCTACTATCATTATTCCTATTCGGTGGTGCGCGGCTGCGACCGTATCGTGCCGGTCGACATCTATGTGCCCGGCTGCCCGCCGAGCGCCGAAGCGCTGCTCTACGGCATTCTTCTGCTGCAGAAGAAAATCCGCCGCACCGGCACGATCGAACGGTAAATCCATGACCGCATCCCTTAGCGAACTGTCGACCTATCTCGGCGAGAAGCTGATCGGCCGCGTCCACGACGCTGACATCGCCTATGGCGAGCTGACCGTGCATGTCGATGCACGCGACCTGGTCGAGGTCGTGACCTTCCTGCGCGACGATGCGCGCTGCCAGTTCATCTCGATCATCGATGTCTGCGGCGCCGACTATCCGTCGCGGGCCAAGCGTTTCGACGTCGTCTACCACCTCCTGTCGCCGAAGCAGAATGCGCGCATCCGGCTCAAGCTGCAGGCCGACGAGGAAACGATGGTGCCGTCGCTCACGGACGTGTTTCCCGGCGCCGACTGGTTCGAGCGCGAGACCTACGATCTCTACGGCGTGCTGTTCTCGGGCCATCCCGATTTGCGCCGCCTGCTGACCGATTACGGTTTCGAGGGCCACCCGCTGCGCAAGGATTTCCCGCTGACCGGTTTCGTTGAGCTTCGCTACGATGACGAGGCCAAGCGCGTGATCTACGAGCCCGTTGAGCTCAAGCAGGAATTCCGCAATTTCGATTTTCTCTCGCCTTGGGAAGGGACGGACTACGTCCTGCCCGGCGATGAAAAAGCCAAGACGAATTGAGGCGCCAGAATGGCTGAGACCTCCGTCCGCAATTTCAACATCAATTTCGGCCCGCAGCACCCGGCGGCGCATGGCGTTTTGCGCCTCGTGCTGGAGTTGGACGGCGAAGTCGTCGATCGCGTCGATCCGCATATCGGGCTCTTGCATCGCGGCACGGAAAAGCTGATCGAGAACAAGACCTATCTGCAGGCCTTGCCCTATCTCGACCGGCTCGACTATTGCGCGCCGATGAACCAGGAGCACGCCTTCGCGCTGGCCACCGAGCGCCTGCTCGGTATCGAAGTGCCAAGGCGCGGCCAGCTGATCCGCGTGCTCTACTGCGAGATCGGCCGCATCATGTCACACATCCTCAATGTGACGACGCAGGCGCTGGACATCGGCGCGCTGACGCCGCCGCTTTGGGGCTTCGTCGAACGCGAAAAGCTCATGGTGTTCTACGAGCGCGCCTCCGGCTCTCGCATGCATGCCGCCTATTTCCGTCCCGGCGGCGTGCATCAGGATTTGCCGCGCCAACTGGTCGAGGACATCGGCAAGTGGATCGACCCGTTCCTCAAGTCGATCGACGATCTCGACAGGCTGCTGACCGGCAATCGCATCTTCAAGCAACGTAACGTGGATATCGGCGTCGTCTCGCTGGCCGACGCCTGGGCCTGGGGCTTTTCCGGCGTCATGGTGCGCGGATCAGGGGCCGCCTGGGACCTGCGCAAATCGCAGCCCTATGAATGCTATCCGGAGATGGATTTCGACATTCCGGTCGGCAAGAACGGTGACTGCTACGACCGCTACCTCGTTCGCATGGAAGAGATGCGCCAGTCGGCACGGATCATGCGCCAGTGCGTCGACCTTCTGCTCGGCAAGGAAAGCACCGGACCGGTGTCGAACCTCGACGGCAAGGTGGTACCGCCCAAGCGCCAGGCGATGAAGCGCTCGATGGAAGCGCTGATCCATCACTTCAAGCTTTACACCGAAGGCTATCGCGTGCCGGCGGGCGAGGTCTATGCGGCCGTCGAGGCGCCGAAGGGCGAGTTCGGCGTCTACCTCGTCTCCGACGGCACCAACAAGCCGTATCGCTGCAAGCTGCGCGCTCCCGGATTCGCGCATCTCCAGGCCATGGACTTCCTCTGCCGCGGCCACATGCTGGCCGACGTCACCGCCGTTCTCGGCTCCCTCGACATCGTGTTTGGTGAGGTCGATCGTTAAATGTCAGTCCGCCGTCTCGCAGAAGCCAGCGTCCAGCCAGCATCCTTCGCCTTCAACCGGGCGAACGCGGCGGCGGCGAAGCAATGGATCAAGAAATACCCGAAGGGCCGGGAACAGTCCGCCATTATCCCGCTTCTGATGATCGCGCAGGAGCAGGAAGGCTGGGTGACGAAGGCGGCGATCGAGACGATCTCCGACATGCTCGGCATGCCGCGTATCCGCGGGCTGGAAGTCGCGACCTTCTACACGCAGTACCAGCTCAATCCGGTCGGCACACGCGCGCATATCCAGGTCTGCGGCACCACGCCCTGCATGCTGCGCGGCTCGGAAGGGCTGATGGACGTCTGCCGTTCCAAAATCCATCACGACCAGTTCCACACCAACGACGCGGGCACGCTGTCGTGGGAAGAGGTCGAATGCCTCGGCGCCTGCGTCAATGCGCCGATGGTCATGATCTTCAAGGACACGTTCGAGGACCTGACGCCGGAACGGCTGGCCGAGATCATCGACCTTTATGATGCCGGCAAGGGCGCTTCGGTTGCTCCCGGTCCGCAGAATGGCCGCACCACGTCGGAACCGATCACGGGCCTGACGACGCTGACCAGTGAAAAGGCAATCCTCAAGACCACGCGCGACGAGGAAGCCAGGGCGGCTACCAAGGCTGCCCAGGCCGCAGCGCCGGCTACCTCGGCCGGTACCGACTCCGCTGCCCCGGCAGCAACCGGCGCATCTGTGGCGCCGTCCAATGCCGGCAAGCCGAAGACCAACGCGGCTGAAACCGACCCCACACTGAACTCGCCGTCCGCGACCAAGGTGGCGCCGGCGGAGGAAAAGGCCGTGAGCGCCGCGGCACCGGGGCATTCGGCAGCCAATGCCAACATGACCTCGCCCGAAGTCGAAGCGGTCTCCAAGCAGCGCACCGGGCCAACCGCCAAGGCTGAAATAGCGCCGGGCGGCAACAGGAACGGCAAGAACGGCAAGAAGCCGGTCTGAGGAAAGAACATGCTTCAGGACAGAGACCGCATCTTCAACAACATCTACGGCCGCTTCGACCGGTCGCTGGCCGGCGCGATGTCGCGCGGCGCCTGGGACAACACTCCGGGCATCATCGCCAAGGGTCGTGACTGGATCGTCAACGAGATGAAGGCGTCGGGCCTGCGCGGCCGTGGCGGCGCCGGCTTCCCGACAGGGTTGAAATGGTCGTTCATGCCCAAGCAGAGCGATGGCCGGCCGAGCTATCTCGTCATCAATGCCGACGAATCCGAACCCGGCACCTGCAAGGACCGCGACATCCTGCGCCATGATCCGCACACGCTGGTCGAGGGCGCGCTGATCGCCGGTTTCGCCATGGGCGCGATCGCCGCCTACATCTATGTGCGCGGCGAATTCATCCGCGAGCGCGAGGCGTTGCAGCGGGCCATCGACGAGGCATATGCGGCCAAGCTGATCGGCAAGGGCAATACGTCGGGCTACGATTTCGAAATCTACATGCATCACGGCGCCGGCGCCTATATCTGCGGCGAGGAGACGGCACTGCTCGAAAGCCTCGAAGGCAAGAAGGGCCAGCCCAGGCTGAAGCCGCCATTCCCGGCCAATGTCGGTCTCTATGGCTGCCCCACGACTGTCAACAATGTCGAATCGATCGCGGTGGCGCCGACCATCCTGCGTCGCGGCGCGGCCTGGTTCTCATCCTTCGGCCGGCCCAACAATGTCGGCACCAAGCTGTTCTGCATCTCCGGCCACGTCAACAATCCGTGCACCGTCGAAGAGGCGATGTCGATCCCGTTCCGCGAGCTGATCGAGACCCATTGTGGCGGCATTCGCGGCGGCTGGGACAATCTGCTGGCGGTGATCCCGGGCGGCGCGTCGGTGCCGCTGGTGCCGGCCGAGCAGATCATAGACGCGCCGATGGATTTCGATGCGCTGCGCGATCTCAAATCCGGCCTCGGCACTGCGGCCGTCATCGTCATGGACAAGTCGACCGATATCGTCAAAGCGATCGCGCGGTTGTCCTATTTCTACAAGCACGAGAGCTGCGGCCAGTGCACGCCGTGCCGCGAAGGCACCGGCTGGATGTGGCGGGTGATGGAGCGGCTGGTGCGCGGCGAAGCGCAGAAGCGCGAGATCGACATGCTGCTCGACGTCACCAAGCAGATCGAAGGCCACACGATCTGCGCGCTGGGCGATGCGGCGGCATGGCCCATCCAGGGCCTGATGCGGCATTTCCGCGGCGAGGTGGAGCGCCGCATCGACGAGTTTTCGCGCAACGCGCACCGGGCCGAGCCGGTGTTGGTGGCTGCGGAATAGATACCATTCTGAACGCGGGCAAACGCCCATAAAGAGGAAGCCGGGCCGGGGCATACGAAGAAACGACTAAGGAGATCCAATGTCGGCCTATTCGACACCCTACCCATTGATGCCCAATCTGGACCAGATCGAGACAATGAACCAGGACCTGATCAGGATGATGCCGAAGGAGATGGCGAGCGCCGTCAACCTTTTCGCGCATCCTGTCGCGGGGGCGGCGGCAATGTCGGCGCTCGGCATCGGCCTCGCCAACCATGCGTTCGGTGTCTGGATGGGCGCGCTCAGCGGGGCGGCGGAAGCTTCGCGGCGTATGCTGTTGCCGATCGTCGACGATTTCGAGGCGCGCGCCGAGCATGTTTCGGTGACGGCCAGGAATGCCTCCAAGGCCCGCGCTGCGACCAGGACCCTGATCGCGGAAGCGCAATCCTTCGCGCGGGACGTGACGGACATGGCTGCCCAGGAGGCCGTGGACAAGACGCCGGCCGCCGACGCGGAACGGGCGACGGCCACCCCGGCCGGGGTGGCGCGGGCGGATTTGCGGCAGCCCCGAATCATGGACCGGCCGGAGAAGCCGTCGGACCTCAAGGCGATACCGGGCATCGGCCCGAAGCTGGAGAAGGTGCTCAACGGCCTCGGCATCTGGACATATGCGCAGATCGCCGCATGGACGCCGGACGAGA
>NZ_JBAZUD010000196.1:0-7493 GCF_041661565.1 Mesorhizobium sp. | reverse complement strand
TGATGGCGCCGGCCTTTATCGCTTTGATGCAGGAGGCGCATCCATCGCTGCGGCGCGTCGTCGCCAAGGCGTCGGAGGCTGGCACGCCGGTGCCGGCGCTGTCGTCCGCGCTGGCCTATTTCGACAGTTATCGCCAGGGCCGCGGCACGTCCAACCTGATCCAGGCGCAGCGCGATTTCTTCGGCGCGCACGGCTTCGAGCGCATCGGCGAGCAGGGCGCGTTCCATGGGCCGTGGGGCAGCGGCGCGGCCGGCTAGACCTCGGGGGGCACTCTCTAAACGGCGGCCGGCGGGCTGAACGCCTGAACGTCGCTGGCGACGACCAGCCTCTGCAGGGTGCCGGGCTCCGCGCCGCCGATCAAGCCGAGCACCGAGCGGGCAAGCTCGGCGCCGGCCATCCGGAAGTTCTCATTGACGACGAGCAGTTCCCTGCGAAACAGGTGCAGCAGGTCCGCCGACTGTTTGGACACCACATCGACGTCGCGGCCAAGCACGAGGCCGGCATCCTCGATGCCGGCGACAAGGGCGAGTGTCGCGGCCGCGGCGCTGCTGACGAAGCCGTCCGGCCTGATATCGCGGCGCATCAATTGCGCGGTCCTCGTCCTGATCTGTTCGATCGTGTTGTCGATCGAGACGGTGTTGAACGGGATTTCGCTGGCGCCGACCTCGCTCAGCGCGTCGGCAAAGCCGTTCACCGTATGGGCATGGTAGGTCAGCCCGGGCGGCGGCGAGAGCAGCGCCAGCCTGCGCCGGCCCATGCTGGCCAACCGGCGAACGGCTCCCATCGCGAAGGCGTGATTGTCGAAGTCATGGTAGGGATGGACGAGACCCATCTCCGTGCGGCCATGCGTGGCAAAGGGCATGCCATGCTCCAGCATGTAGCGGGCGCGGGGATCGTTGGGCTGCGTGCGCGAGATGATCACGCCGTCCGCCGAGCCTGTCTCGACGAGATAGCGGATCGGCTCCATCGGATCCTGCGAGCGCGAATAGGGCGTGACAATCAGGTGATAGGGCGTTTCGGCGAGCACTTCCGAAACGCCGTAGATGATGTCCGAGACGAAGCTCATGATCTCGCGATCGGTGTTGAGCACCAGGCTGATGACGTTGGTCCTGCCGGTGCGCAGGCGCACGCCGGCCCGGTTCGGCCGGTAGCCGATTTGCTTTGCCACCAGTTGCACCCGACGCCTGGTTTCGGCGCCGATTTCCGGCGCGTCCTTCAAGGCACGCGACACCGTGGTGACGCCCAGCCCGGTCATGAAGGCAAGCATCTTCAATGTCGGCCGCCCTTGCGCCGATTTCGTCTCGTTCTTTTCCGTGCGATGTCTGTCCATTCATCCCGCCCGTCAGGCGCATAGCAGGTCGTAAGGCAGGTCGGCAATCGCCGCCATCACCCCGAGAAATGCAGTCCAACCCCTATCCACGGTCCATATACTGAAACGTTACAGATAGCCAGCGTTTGGCGCTCACGGCCTGCGAGCAGGTCAAAGTGGCTTTCCGCCAAACCCATTGGATTCCATGGGAAATCACTGTACCTGGGGATTTTCGCCGAGTTCAGGCTGCGGTTTTGATTTTTTGCAGCGAAGCATTCGATATTGCGATGCAACATCACACCGAGCTTGTCCAAGGCTCCAACAACGTTGGAGTTGCTCAGGCAAGGGGGTTGCGCAGTTCACGCAATTCCAGTATCCAAAATCTGTAACGTTTCAGATTCTGGGAGGAACCGAAATGCGATACAGATTTGTGACCGCCGCGCTGGCGGTGTCGACCGCGCTGCAGTTTGCCGGTCCGGCCGCCGCCGCCGATGTGGAAGTGATCCACTGGTGGACCTCGAAGGGTGAGTCGGCCGCGGTCTCGCAATTCGCGAAGGCGTTCGACAATGACGGGCATGGCGACAAATGGGTGGACAGCGCGATCGCGCTCGGCGAAACCGCTCGCTCGACCGTGATGCAGCGCGTGCTGGGCGGCGATCCTCCCGGTGCGGCTCAGTTCAATCCTGGCCGGCAGTACGAGGAGCTGATTTCGGGCGGCAAGCTGCTCGACCTCACCGATATCGCGACCGCCGGCAAGTGGGATCAAGTCATTCGCCCGAAGGCGATCGGCGGCGCCTGCCTTGTCGACGGCCATTGGTGGTGCGTCCCGGTCAACATCCATTCCAATTACTGGGCCTGGTATTCCAAGCCGGTCTTCGCGAAGGCGGGGGTGCCGGAGCCGAAGAACCTGGCCGAGTTCATCGCGGTCGCACCCAAGATCAAGGAGGCGGGCCTTATTCCCTTCGCCATCGGCGGCGACGGCAATGGCTGGCAGATCCAGCTGCTGTTCCAGGACATGGTCACCGAGGCGCTGGGCGTGGCCAAGCGCGACGAGATGTATACAAAGAAGAGCGCCGACATTGCCGGCGGAGCCGAAATGAAGGGCGTCTTCACGCAGCTGAGGGCCCTGAAGCAATTCAGCGACAATGGCTACGCCAACCGCAACTGGAACGACACCACCAATCTGGTGATCACCGGCAAGGCCGGACTTCAGGTGATGGGCGACTGGGCGCGCGGCGAATTCGCGGCTGCCGGCATGACCGGCGTCAAGGATTTCGGCTGCATGATCGGGCTGAACGAGGCAAAGCCGGTGGTCAGCACCGACGGCGACATCATCGTCTTCTTCAAACAAGACAATGCGGATGTCGAGGCGGCGCAGAAGCGTCTGGCGGCGCTGCTGATCAGCCCCGAGGTCCAGGTTGCTTTCAACAATGCCAAGGGTTCGATGCCGGTGCGTGGCGATGTCGACATGTCGACCGCCGACCCGTGCATGCAGAAGTCGCTGAAAGCGGTGGAAGACCCGGCCAACATCGTCACCGCGACGAACCGGTTCATCACCGAGAACACCAATCAGCAGATCAATGAACTCGTCGCGCAATTCTTCGCCGATGACACCATGACCGCTGACGACGCCACCGCGAAGTTCGCCACCATCGTTGGCAATTCCGACTAGGAAACGAACCATAGTCGAGGCGCCGCCCTTACGGTTGTGCCTCGATCCCATCTTGGCAAGCCGCGGATAGAGCGAGGGGCCGACGATCGTCGGTTCGCACGATGGCGGAGCGGAAGGCCGGTGTCCCATCGGCGGACAATCCGGTGGGTCGGTGGAGCGGAGAGAAGACCGAGGATGCACAAAAGCTGGAGACGCGGATTCCACCTGCCCGCCGTCATAGGCACGATGCCGATGATCCTCGTGGCCGTCGGCGTGTTCGTGATCGGAGTCGGCTTCTCGGTGCTCTGGTCGTTCACCAGTTCAAAGCTGTTCCCCGCCTATGATTTCGTCGGCCTGGCGCAGTACAGGCGCCTTTGGGCCGACAATCGCTGGCTGGTCTCGGTCAACAACATCTGGTTCTTCGGCCTGATGTCCATCACCTGCAACATGGTGTTCGGATACCTGCTTGCCGTTTTCATGGACCAGCGTATCCGCCAGGAGGACCTGTTCCGCTCGATCTTCCTCTATCCCTTCGCCATGTCGCTGATCGTCACCGGCCTGGTCTGGCAATGGGTGCTCGATCCCAACCTCGGCCTGCAGGCGGCCATGCGCAACTGGGGCTGGTCGAGCTTCAGCTTCGCCCCCCTGGTCAGTGCCGACACCGCGCTGTACGCGCTGGTGGTGGCCGGGATCTGGCAAGGCTCGGGCGTGACAATGGCGATCCTGCTTGCCGGCCTGCGCGGCGTCGACGAGGAGATCTGGAAGGCTGCCAGGGTCGACGGTATCCCAACCTGGCGCACGCATGTCTCCATCGTGGCGCCCATGATGAGGGGTTCGTTTGCCACCGCCTTCGTTCTCCAGTGCGTCGGCGTTGTGCGCGTCTATGACCTGGTCATCGCCATGACGGGCGGCGGTCCCGGCATCGCCACGTCGATGCCGGCCGTCTACGTCATCCAGCTCATCACCGTGCGGCAGAATGTCGGGCAGGGCATGGCGGCGGCAACGATGATGCTGCTGCCGGTGCTGGTCGTGCTGGCTTTCAGCGGACTTGTCCTGTGGCGGCGCAAACGCCGGGGGGAGGCAGCCACATGAGCGCTGTCGCGAATGCGATGCAAGCACCTTCGGACCAGGCTGGCACCACGCCTTTCGGCCCGAAACCACGGCGGATATCGGCCGGCCGCATCGGCATCCATGCCTTCCTGGTGGTCGCGGCGCTGTTCTTCCTCATCCCGGTCTACATCATGATCGTGACTTCCTTGAAGGGGATGCCGGAGATCAGGCTTGGACATCTTTTCAGCCTTCCCCTCGAGCCGACCTTTCAGCCCTGGGCCGACGCCTGGCTGCATGCCTGTACCGGCCGCGACTGCAACGGTCTCAGCCCAGGCTTCTACAATTCGGTGAAGATCACCCTGCCCAGCGTGGCCATCTCCATCGTCTGCGCTTCGATCAATGGCTACGCGCTCACCTTCTGGCCTTACAAGGGCGCCAACCTTTTGTTCGGCCTGCTCGTCTTCGGCGCCTTCGTGCCTTACCAGGTGGTGATCTATCCCTTGATCATCGGACTGAGTTCGGTCGGGCTGTTCGCGACCCTTCCCGGCATCATCATCGTGCACACGATCTTCGGGATGCCGATCCTGACGCTGCTGTTTCGCAATTTCTATGCGGCCCTGCCGGGCGAACTGTTCAAGGCGGCGCGGGTCGACGGCGCCGGCTTCTGGCGCATCTTCTTCTCCATCATGCTGCCGATGTCGGTGCCGATCTCGGTCGTCGCCGTTATCCTGCAAGTCACCGGCATCTGGAACGACTTCCTGTTCGGCATCGTGTTTGCGGGCAGGTCCAACTGGCCAATGACGGTACAGCTCAACAACATCGTCAACACCACGACCGGCGTGAAAGAGTACAATGTCAACATGGCGGCCACCATCCTGACGGCGGCAGTTCCCTTGGTCATCTACTTCGTCTCCGGAAGATGGTTCGTGCGCGGCATCGCCGCCGGCGCGGTGAAAGGGTGATGGATATGGCCGAGACCGGTACCAGCGTGTCGATCCAGGACCTGTCGTTGAGTTTCGGCGCGGTGACCGTGCTTCAGACGCTCAATCTCGATGTCGCCGATGGCGAGTTCATCGTGCTGCTCGGGCCTTCGGGCTGCGGCAAGTCGACCTTGCTCAATTGCATCGCCGGCCTGCTCGACGTCTCGGAAGGCAGCATCTTCATCAAGGGCAAGAATGTCACCTGGGAAGAGCCTAAGGACCGCGGCATCGGCATGGTCTTCCAATCCTATGCACTCTATCCGCAGATGACGGTGGAGAAGAACCTGTCGTTCGGACTGCGTGTCGCCGGCACCCCGAAGGACGAGATCGCCAAACGCATCGCAAGGGCGGCCGAAATCCTGCAGATCGAGCCGCTGCTGCAGCGCAAGCCGGCGGCGCTTTCCGGCGGCCAGCGCCAGCGCGTGGCGATCGGACGGGCGCTGGTGCGCGATGTCGATGTCTTCCTGTTCGACGAGCCGCTGTCCAACCTCGACGCCAAGCTGCGCGCCGAACTGCGCGTCGAGATCAAGCTGCTGCACCGCAAGCTGCGCAACACGATGATCTACGTGACCCACGACCAGATCGAGGCGATGACCTTGGCCGACCGCATCGCGGTCATGAAAGGCGGCGTCATCCAGCAGCTCGATGCGCCGCAGACGATCTACAACCGTCCGGTCAATCGCTTTGTCGCCGGGTTCCTCGGCTCGCCGGCGATGAATTTCCTCGACGGGCAGGTGGTGCCTGGCACGGACATGGCCTTCAAGGCCGGCGACGTATCCATTCCGCTCGACCGCTACGCCTTCGACTCGGCGGGCAGCGCTGGCGGGGCCGGCGTCTTCGGCATCCGGCCCGAGCATGTGGCCTTCGGCGAGGCGGCGAACGCCATGCCCTTCGCCATCAATGCCGCTGTCGAGATCGTCGAGCCGATGGGCTCCGACACGCTGGTGTGGACGAAGCTCGGCGGCAACAATTTTTCCTTCCGTGTCGAAGCGGAAAAGACGCTGCGCAACGGCGATCCGATCCGGATCGGCTTCGATCCCGCCCGCGCCTCGTTGTTCGACAGCCAAACCGGCACCCGCATGTAACCCCACCATCCCAAGCAGAACGGACAGAGACGATGAACTGGTCATTCCAACTTTACAGCGCCCGCAATTTCCAGCCCTGGGAGGGCGTGCTGGCCACGCTCGGCAAGCTCGGCTACACCCAGGTCGAGGGCTTCGGCGGGGTCTACGTCGATCCCAAGGCCTTCCGCGCCGAACTCGACAAGAACGGCCTCGCCATGCCGACCGGGCATTTCTCGATCGACGCGCTGGAAAGCGATTTCGACGGCGTGCGCAGGACAGCCGACACACTCGGCATAAAGCTGCTGATCTGCCCCTACCTGCTGCCCGAGGCGCGGCCGTCGGACGCCGCCGGCTGGCGCGCCCTCGGCGAGCGCCTGGCGAAGGTCGGCGAGACCGCCAAAAGCGCGGGTTATGGTTTTGCCTGGCACAACCATGATTTCGAATTCAAGAAACTTGCCGACGGTTCGATGCCGCAGGATCTGATCTTCGCCGCGGCGCCCGACATCGGCTGGGAAATGGACGTCGCCTGGGTGGTGCGCGGCGGCGACGATCCGCTGCAGTGGATCGAGAAATACGGCAAGCGCATCGCCGCCGTCCATGTCAAGGACATCGCCGGCGCGGGCGCAGGCCTGGACGAGGATGGCTGGTCGGATGTCGGCCACGGCACGATTGACTGGGCGGGCCTGATCAAGACCTTGCGCGCCAACAGCAGCGCCAAGTACTACGTCATGGAACACGACAACCCGAACGACATGGAGCGCTTCGCCCGTCGTTCGCTCGCCGCCGCCAAGACCTATTAGGAGCAACCGGCATGGCAAGGAAACTGGGTATCGGCGTCATCGGCTGCGGCAACATCTCGAAGGCGTATTTTTCGCTGGCGCCGCTGTTTCGCGGCATCGAGATGCGCGCTTGTGCCGACATCAACATGGACGCGGCCAGGGCGCGGGCCAAGGAATTCGCACTGCGCGCCGAAACGGTCGACGGGCTGCTCAGGGCGGACGACATCGACATCATCGTCAACCTGACCATTCCAGCGGTTCACTATGAGGTGTCGAAACAGGTGCTGGACGCCGGCAAGCACGTCTATTCGGAAAAGCCGTTCGTGCTCTCGCTCAAGGAGGGCCAGGACCTGAAGGCGCGAGCGCAGAAGAAGGGGCTGCGCATCGGCTCGGCGCCCGACACTTTTCTCGGCGGCGCGCACCAGCTGGTTCGTGAGCTGATCGATGAGGGCAGGCTCGGCAAGATCACCAGCGGCACTTGCCATGTCATGGGTCACGGCATGGAGCACTGGCACCCCAATCCGGATTTCTTTTTCCAGCCCGGCGCCGGGCCGGTGCTGGATATCGGGCCGTATTACATCACCAATCTGATCCAGCTGATCGGACCGGTGAAGCAGGTTGCGGCCTTCGCGACGACGCCGGCGAAGGAACGCACCATTT
>NZ_JBAZUD010000195.1:0-7560 GCF_041661565.1 Mesorhizobium sp. | reverse complement strand
GGCCGGCGGTAGAGCAATGGCCGGTTGTGCGGGCTCATGCTTTGGACCGGCCGGCGCGTTTGCCGGCCTTTCAGCCGGCGGTGCGCTGGCCGCCTCGCGCGGTGGCAGCTTTGTAGACGGCGAAACCTTTTCGGTTGGCGCCTGTGTCGCCGTCACGGTTGGCTTGGGCGCTTCCTTGACCTGCGACGGCGTCTCCTTGGGCGGTGAGGGTTCGGGCGCTTGTGTCGCCTTGGCATCCGCCTGACTTTCCGCCGAAGGTGCGCTGGCCATTGTGTCCGGCTGGATCGATGGCGATGCCTTCGGTGGTGACGGCGCGATTGATAGAGGCTTCACCGGTTCCTTGGTTTGCGTGACATTCCCGGCAGGCGGTGCTGGCGCCGGAATCTGGGGTGCTGCGCTCTCCTGCCGATTTTCAACCTGGGGCACGCTGGCATCCGGGTGCGGAGTCGGCGGACCGGCCTTTGCCGGCGCCTGTGCATGCGCGGCATCGTCTGCGGGGACGGGCTTTGGCGCCTCCGGCGCGGGCGTTAGCGCTTCCGATGTGTTGCCGGCGCCGGAGGTGGCGGGCGTCATCAGGCCACTCAGATAGGCCCCCGTTGCCGAAACGACTGTCACTGCCGCCAACGCGGCGATCGCAACGGTCAGGGTCCTCGCGGATCTGGCGGGCACATCGGGCTTGACCGCCTTGGCGGGACCGGCGGCGGCTGGCGGCCGGGGTTGGGACAAATGCGCGGGCCGGACATGCGGCACGAAGTTCGGCCCGCTCGAGTCCTGCGTTGACGGATCAAGTGCCTCGACGGACCCACGGGCCTCGGAGCCCGGCACAAGCGTGTGACCGGCTCGCGGCAGGCCCGGTCGGTCGCGGGGTGGCCTGAGGATCGGCGGCGTCGTCGGCTCGTCCTCGCCACGCGTCATCCTGGCGATCTCAGCCATGCTGGTTGGCCGGTCTCGCGGATCCGGTTCAAGCATGGCTTCGACGATGCCTCGAAAATCGTCGTCGATATCGGAGAGGTCAGGCACGGACCGCCGCTTCTCGATGATCTCGAACTGCGATCCGCCCATGTCGATCGGTTTCCCGCGCAGAGCTGCGGCCAGCACCAGCCCGAGGCTGTAGATGTCGGATTGTTCGCTGACATCGCCGCTGTAGAGGCCGAGTTGCTCGGGTGAAACGTAGTTGTACTTTCCCGCGAACTTTCCGCCGATCAGCGTCTCCCCGCCCACCGTTGCCGACCGCGCGATGCCGAAATCGATGATCTTCGCGCGGTCGACCCGGCCCCCCGGCAGGATGATGTTGTCAGGCGAAAGATCCCGGTGGATTGCTCCCGCCTGATGCACGGCGCTCAGGCCGGAAGCAAGGCGATGGCAGAGCTTGCGAACGTCCTCCGTCGGCATGGGGCCGCGACGCATGATGTCGAACAGCGACTCGCCGTCGACGAATTCCATGGCGAGGTAGGGGCGGCCGATGCCGGGATCGATCGTGAAGACGTGGTATCGCACGACCGCGTCATGCGACAGGTGATTGAGGATAGAGGCCTCCTTGCGGAACAAGGACAGGATCGTCTGGTCACGAGCGAATTCGGGAAGCACGATCTTGATCGCGACATGGTCTCCGGTCTGGATGTTATGGCCTCGGTAGACCTCGCCCATGCCGCCGAACGCGATGCGCTCGTCGAGCTCGTAGATGCCGCTGAGTTGTGTGCCGACGGCGGTATTGGCCACCTGCAGCGATAGTCGCGTCTTGTCGTCGGCGCTCATCGGCCCCGGCCTTCCGCCCTGGCCGGATCAGGGTGGAGCGATTGACCATCGTGCCCATTCGCGATCTTCACGAGCACGATGGTGACATTGTCCGTCCCACCGCGCGCCAGCACCATTTCCAGAAGATATTCGCAGGCCGCCCGGGGCGTTGCCGACACCACCGCCGCCTGGATCTCCGCGTCGGTGACATGCGCCGTCAGCCCATCGGTGCCCAGCACAAAAATATCTCCCGGCATGAGTTCGCCCTGATGGAAGTCGATGACGAACTCGTCGCTGACCCCCACAGCATGCGTGATGACATTGCGGCGCGGCCAGGTTAGCGCTTCCGAGGGGCTGATCATGCCGCGGTCGAGAAGCTCCTGCACCTCCGTATGGTCCCTCGATATCTGCGCGATCGAGCCGTCGCGGACGAGGTAGACACGGCTGTCGCCCGCCCACAGGCAGGCAAACCGCCCATCGATCGCCAGCAGCGCGGCGACGGTGGAGCCGATGGTTATGCCGCGGGATTCGGATATGCCGCGGATCTCGGCGTTGGCCCGGCTCAGCCGGTCCTCGAAGCGCGCGCGAAGATCAGGCGCGGAACTCGCAATGCCGATCGTCGATAGATGATCGACAATGCTGGCCGAGGCGACCTCTCCGGCATCATGGCCGCCCATTCCGTCGGCCACCACCCAAAGGCCGGTCTGGGGCTCGACAAGGTAGCTGTCCTCATTGAGTTCGCGCACACAGCCCTTGTGGCTGACGCCGAAACTCTCGAAGGGAAGGGTGAAGTCGTTCACTCTGCCACCAAGCGCGTCTCAAGCGCCCTCCGCGGCGCACCGCCGGGCGCCCATTCCCGCCACTTTGCCATAGGCTCAAACATTAGAATATCGAAATCAGGGTTCCGAGACGTCTGGATATGTGGAATGTCACACAGACAAGTGGATTATCTCACATATCAAAAGCGCGAAATCCATCTCTAAAATGCCTTCGGGCAGCTGAAGTTGGTAAGTGCCGGAAGAAGGAAGGGGGTCGGGGCCGAACCGGTCTGGATCGTATAGACGACATCGCGTCCGCCGATCACGAAGCGCGCTTCCACATTGCTTTCGCTGCCGGTGATGGTCGCCTTGTCCAGCAACCGCTTGAACGCCCAAGGTCCTTCGAATCTGATGGCGGAGTCGCGGCCCGGCATCTCCGGCGTCAGGCTGAGACTGGCGGACCCCGTGCCCATGCCGCTCGGCCACGTCAGCGTGCTTGGAGCGTTGCCCGCCTGGTTGCTCTGGACGCTCTGACCGTCGACATCGAGGATCGCCGCATCGGCATCGCCATGCAGCGAGAACGGCGTCACGGTGATGCTGACCGAGGGCACCGAACCTCCCTGCGGAAAAAAGGCGGCGCGGATTTCCGAAGCGAGCTGGAAGCTTTTCAGCGTCGACTTCGACAGGTCGCGTCCAAGGCGTGCATCCTGTTTCCAGCTCCAGTCCTGGCCCGTCATGTCGATCAGCGAAGCTAGGTTCTGCGCGAAGAACCGGTCCATCAGCCCGCCCGGGGCGAACAGCTTCGCGAAATCCGCCATCGCAACGTCCTCGGTGCCGGTGCCGGTGCCGGTGCCGGTGAAAGGATAACGGCCGTTGACCGCGTTCTCGCAGGCTTGCGTGACCGTCTGGTCGAGCAACTGATTTAGGTTCGCCACCGAAGTCTCGGTGGCATTGCCTTCAAATTCGTCCGCCGCCGCGTTGACCATTCTGGCGAGTTGCCTGGGCAGCCGCGAGACATTGGCGCGGAGCGTCGCTATCTGGAGCTGCAGGTTCGCGGTCACGCGTTCGGTCTGCGAGGGCACGTCGCTTGCCAGTTGCAGGCTCTGGTGGATATCGCGGAAATTCTGCGTCAGGGCATCGATCGGCCGGTGTCCGGCAGGACCGCTCATCAGGGTCTGGAACGGTCTGAATTGCGCTTCGATGCTCGCCCCGGGAGCCCTGTCTTGCGCATTTGCGGATCCCGCGCCGGCGCGGCTCTGCGATTTGCCGGTGGCGATTTGAATGCCGATCCGCGCCAATCCCCTGGCCATGTTGGTGGTGTCTGCTGGCTCGCCTGAAGCCGGGCCGGCTGCTGCCCCGGCGATGGAAGTCGGGTCTCGCGTCAGAGCCGTTTCGTCGGCGATCGCCCCGAAAAGCTGTTCGATCGGCGAGGTTGGAGCAGCGACCGCGGAAAGCGCGATATAGTCGGGTTTGTCTTTCAGCAGTGGCTTGAATTTCAGCTGGTCGAGAACGCTGTTCCACGCCGTTACGAACGCTTTGCCATAGCGATCGAGCAGTTCGGGGCCGAGCTTGAGCAATTCCTGGTCGATGTCGCCTTGTTCGCCGCCGCCGCCAAGGACCCACCGGTCGTCGACGAGCATCCGCGCAATGCGTGAGAGCTGCCGAAGATAGAAATTGTTGAAGCCGGCATGCGTGTAGAGGCCCTGAACACGAAGGCCCGACAGATCGCCGCCATCGGTCCGCTCGAACAGCAATGGCGCCTCCGGCCCGCCTTTCGCGGACACGGAGAAATCATCCGGCGCTGCCGAGTATACGGCGGACTGGATCAAAGCGGAGGCACGGTCGGCAAGGCTCATGCGCCCAAGCGAGCGTTGTGCGGCTTCGACCAGCGGCTGGTTGAGTTCGAAAACCGGATCATAGGCATCGTCCAGCGCAAGCATGGCGCGCAGGTGCCTTTCGAGTTGCTCGCGCCCTTCGCGGTTGTTCTCGCCCGGATACCGGTTCTCTTCCCAATCCTGTTTCATCCAGGAAACGATCAGCGCGTCGTCGACCTTCGGCGCCCTGCCGCCAAGCATCAGGTAGATTTTCAACGGCTCGTAGAGTGCAGCGGGATCGGCCATCCTGGCCTGGATCGTCCGCTCTGCCTGGACAAGCAGGCGCGAGCGGAACATGCGCTCAAGCGCTTGCCGGTAAGCTGTCTTTGATGCGGAGAGAAGTCTTTCCCGCTGGCTGAGGCCGAAGGTCTCGCCGATCGGCGTTGGCAGGTCACTGGTTTCGAACCCGGCCGGCAGATCGCGCAACTGGTCGAGCGGGCCAATGACGTTTTCGAGGTCGACATCGGTCACCTCCGTGCTCTTGAGCAATGCGTCCGCCGTCGTGCGATACTGGCTGGTGGCCTGCTTGGTGGAGGCGATTAGCGCCTTGTTGGCCGTGAAGCTCAGCGCCAGCGTGCCGAGCGCCGCCGCGGCTATCAACGCGATGGCGCCGAGGCCCGCGAACCGGGCGATCGCCGCACGCCTTTCAACCGACCTGTCGAAAGAAACCCATCCGGACTCGGCAAAGATGACGCTGGTCAACAGGTCATGCAAAAAGAAACTCTTGCCAGTTCCGGAGAGATGGTCCCTCGAACCCCTGCCGAAGCCGCGACCGATCGCGCCCAACACCTGGTCGATCGGCGTTCCTTCTTGCGTGCCCGACGAGAAATAGAGGCCTCGCAGGCTGACATTGACCCGGCCCCGCGTCGGATCAAACAGGCTGGCGATAAAACTCGCGATCCTGCCCTTCAACGCGCCGAACTGCGCCGGGAAGCCAAAGATGGCTATGCGCGCCACCGGATCGGCCTCTTCCTGAAGCCGGTCGGGCATCTCCTCCGCCAGGCGTCTCGCCAGCGCGTCGAATTCGGCCGGCGCCTCGGCGGCCATGTTCTTGTCGCGCTCGGCGGTCTGGAAGGTCGCGCCCCAGACCTTGCGCCGCCGCGTCTCGTCGAAACCGTCGAAATACTCCATGAATCCGGAGACAAGGTCGGCCTTGGTGAAAAGCAGGTAGACCGGAAACTGGATTTTCAGCGTCTCGTGGATCTCCCGCAGGCGGCTGCGGATCGCGACGACGTGGGCGTCGATCTGTCTGTCGTCGGGGCTGATCAGGTCGGCAAGGCTGAAGGCGAGGATCACGCCGTTTATCGGTTGCCTGGTGCGGAATTTCTTGAGCAGCGACAAGAAGGCGAGCCAGCTCTTGCTGTCGCTCTCCGCATGGGAATCCTGCGTCGTGTAGCGCCCGGCGGTGTCGACCAGCACGGCCTCGTCGGTGAACCACCAGTCGCAGGAGCGGGTACCGCCGACGCCGGCCACGGGCTGGGCATCCCCCGAACCGGCCAGCGGAAAATTCAGGCCCGAATTGACCAAAGCCGTCGTCTTGCCGGCGCCGGGCGGGCCGATGACGATGTACCATGGGATTTCGTAGAGGAAGTTGCGCTTGCCGCTCGACCGTTTCAGCGTCGCGACGGCTTCATTCATGCGGGCCTCGAGCACCCGGGAATCGTCATCGGGGTCGTCATTGTGCGCAACGGCAGTTTCAAGCGCCCTTTGTGCCTTTGCGGCTTGCCAGAATCGCAACCCGTAGAAGAGGGCGAGCGCCGCCACGATCACAGCGATGATGGTAACGCGCAGCCACGCAGGTCCGAGAGGACGGGTGTCGGCGAAGCGGATCAAAGGTCCGGCAAACCAGACGGCTGCCGCGAAACCGGCGAGCGCGAGCACGCTGAAGATCCGCGGCAGCCAACGCATCATGGGCGCTTCCAGCTATCCCTGCTCACAATGTTTCCTCCCTGGCGATCATCACATCGACACGGCGATTGCTGGCGCGGCCATCCGGCGTCGCATTGTCGGCGATCGGCTCGTCCTCGCCCTTGCCATCGACCGTCAATCGCGACGGATCGCTGAACTTCGGTGCCATCATGGTCTCGACCGCCTTCGCCCGGGCAACGGAAAGGTCGAAGTTGGATTTGAACGGGCTCGATTTTCGCGGCTTCACATTGTCCGTGTGGCCGACGATCCTGATTGGCCCGGGTTCGTGTTCGAGCGCCGCGGCGATATCCGCGGCAATGGGCTGGAACTCCGGCTTGGCCTCGGCCTTGCCGGACTCGAACAACAGGAGATTGTTGATTTCGACGACGATGAAGTCGCCTTTGGTGCCGACGGTCAGGCCGCCGCCCTCGACATCCCTCGCCAGTGCCGAGCGGATGCGATCGATCTGTGTGGCTGTCGCGGCGACAGGTGGGGGCGCTTTCTCCGGTTCCGCCAAGGGAGCCACGCTGGCCCGCTCGATGGTGATCGGTGTCGACGGGGTGAGCGCCAGCAATTCGCCGGCGGCGGCGTCGCCTTCGTTGGTGATGAGTACCCGCAAGCCGAAGAATGTAGCGGTCAGCAGCGACGCCGTCGCCGCTGCGAAAACCCACAAGGGCAGGCGTGTTCGCGACTGCGTTACCGCCGCCACCGGGCTCTGCCAGTGGGGCGAGATGTCCTCGTCCGCGCGTGCCTTGAAGTAGCGAAGCGTTTCGTAGACGTCGCGCCGGACGCGTTCGAGACTGCCATGGTCGCGTCTCTTACCTCGATATTGGCCTTCGAACCCCAGCGACAGGCAGGCATGCATCAGCTCCAGCAGGTCGTAGTGCGCCTCGGGACGGGCCAGGAGCTTGTTCAGCGCTTCGAAGAAGCCCGTGCCGGCGGGCTCGATGTGAAAGAACCGGGACAGCATGCCATGCGGCGCCCAGGCGTCCTTGTTGGGCCAGGGGAGGTTGCCGATCAGGTCGTCGGCTGTTTCGCAAAGCACGTAACGTGCGATCCGCGCATCCTCTTCGGGGACCTCCGCCTTTTCCAAGGCGCGGTCGAACTTCTCGATCGCCTCGGCGACATGCTCGGCCAGGGGCTCCGCCTGTCTTTCAACGGGGACAAGCCTGAGTTGGCCAAGCAGCAACAGCACGGGCGCGGCCGCGGCCAGGATCGGGTTTGCCGCCGAATAATGGATATTGTCCGTGGCGTTGAGCAGCGCCTGCTGCGGCGGGGCTGAATTC
>NZ_JBAZUD010000194.1:0-7692 GCF_041661565.1 Mesorhizobium sp. | reverse complement strand
GAGGTATCGGTCAGCCGCGTCAACCGCTCGGCCACTTCGCCTCGGTCAGTCCGATCCGCGTGAACGGGTCGATCACCGTGCCGGCCACCATCGAGGCGAGGAACTGTGGCGCCGGCGGAATTTTCGCTACGGTCGCCACCAGCCTGTCGCGGATGAAGGGCAGCGCCACGGAGTCGGACTGATAGAACGGCGTGAATGCCAACGAAAGCGCCTGGAAGATACGCACGTGCCAGCGCCGCGCTGCCGCATAGGCTTCGAGCGCCGCTTCGACGCTGCCTGTCCGCGCCAGCGCGTGGCTGAGTGCCGCCGCGTCGAGCAACGCCATGTTGGCGCCCTGGCCCAGCTGCGGGCTGGTTGAATGCGCCGCGTCGCCGATGATGGCCAAGCGACGGCCGGTGGGGCGCTTCATCGTGTGATGGCCATAGCGCGCCAGCGACAGCTGGTCGAAGCTTTCGATCTGGCTGGTGAACGCCTGGCACTCCGGCCACAGGCGCACCACCCTCTCCTTCCAGGCCCCCAGGCCTAGTGCGCGCACGGCGTCAGCGTCGGCCGGCTTCAGGCTCCAGAAGAAGGCCGCCATTTTCTCGGCGCCCGGCTCCGGCCGGCCGATCGGCAACACGCCGATCATCACGCTGGCCCTGTCGTAGCGCTGCAGCAGCGCGTGCTCGTCGAAGCCGTCGCCGCGCCAGCCCAGCGATGCCCAGAACGCGCCATAGACAAGCGGCCGTGGCTCGCCCGCATTGCCCGCGCTTCGTCGCAGTTTCGACTTTGAGCCGCTGGCGTCGACGATCAGATCGAAAGGCCCTGTCCGCCGCCCGCTGCCACAGATCAGCGTTGACCGCTCGCCAGCCTCCATCGCCTCGATCTCGACCCCGGTTTCGATCGTGACCGCCTCGCGCTGGGCCGCGCGGAAAAGCACGCCGAACAGCGCCGCCCGGTGCACCGCCAGGCCGAAGCGATGACCGCGCTGCGCATCATAACGGACATCGAGCACTGTGCGGCCGGTGCTGGCGTCGGCGCCATGCAGCCGGTCTATGCGGCTGCCGAGCGCCAGTATGTCATCGAGCAGCCCCAGATCGGCAAGCACCGTCAAGCCGGTCGGCTGCAGGATCAGCCCGGAGCCGACCGGCTTCGGCTCTTCGAAGCGCTCGAAGACGGTGACATTGTGCCCGGCGCGCTTGAGGTAGAGCGCCATGGCGAGCCCCGCCGGGCCGGCGCCGGCAATCGCGATATCGTAGGAAATGCGGATGCCCCCCAGCCCAACTGGCCGGGACAATCCTTCAGCGGCGGGACGAAATCAAGCCGCGGTTCCGGCTTTGCCGACCGTTCCAGCCAGCGCCCCATCAAACCCCGCGCGGGCCGCGCGCACCGCGTCGTGGTTGAGTTCGGCCCACTCAAGCAGATGCCGAAAGGCGCCGAACATCGACCGCCCGAGATCGGTGAGGCTGTATTCGACGCTCGGCGGCTTGGTTGGAAACACCTCGCGACACACGTAACCGTCACGCTGCAGGTCACAAAGTGTCTGTGTGAGCATGCGCTGCGAGATGTCGGGGACCAGCCGCCGCAACTCGCCGAAGCGATAGGGCTGCTCGGCCAGGGCCGCCATCAGCAGAGAACTCCATTTGCCGCTGAGCCCTTGGATCACATCGCGAACCGGGCAATCGGACAGGTTTCCACCGTCGGTCATCGCCTTGTACACGTCGAGCTTGGATTTCAGATTGACGATGCGGCTGTCCATAGTGGTTCCCCGGCTGTGCCTACCTCCCCAAAAACTGCCTTCTTTACGAAGACGGGTCAATTCCTATTTTAGTGCTGGTCTCTTTTTGAGACCGGCACTCGAACCGCCCTCGGCGCAACGTCAGGATTTTCCATGACCGCAACACTTCTCGTCACCGGCGCTTCCGGCCACCTTGGCCGAAGCGTGATCAATCATCTGTTGGACACCTACAAGGTGCCACCGGCGCAAATCATCGCCACCACCCGGACGCCCGCCACCCTGGCCGACCTTGCCGCACGCGGCGTCACAGTACGCGAGGCCGATTTCGACGACGCGGCATCGCTTGCCAAGGCCTTCGCGGGCGCCGACCGCGTGCTCGTCATCTCGACCAGCGAACTGGCGGTGCAGGGAAAGC
The DNA here is from genome assembly GCF_041661565.1 of Mesorhizobium sp. Lineage (GTDB taxonomy): Bacteria > Pseudomonadota > Alphaproteobacteria > Rhizobiales > Rhizobiaceae > Mesorhizobium. The sequence continues at coordinate 5,560 of NZ_JBAZUD010000194.1, read as the reverse complement.
GGCGCACGCAACAGCTCGCCGCCGTGGCCGCGGCCAAGCAGGCCGGCGTCTCCCATATCCACTATACCTCGATGCCGAACCCTGAAGGCTCACCTATCCTCTTCGCCCCCGACCATTTCGACACCGAACAGGCGATCAAGGCGAGCGGCATCCCTTACACGATCTGCCGCAATGGCTGGTATGACGAGAACCTGTTCATGGCGATGCCGCAGGTCCTCGCGTCGGGCCAATGGTATACATCCGCCGGCGATGGCGCCATTTCTTACGGCGCGCGCGACGACTACGCTGCCGCCATCGCCGCCGGCCTGGCCTCGGAAGCGAGCGAAAGCACGACCTACACGCTGACCGGCCCGAAGGCCTATACGATGGCTGAAGTCGCGGCACTGGTGACCGAAGTCACGGGCAAGCCCATCCAAATCGTCCAGCTCTCCGACGAGGCGCTGACCGAAGGGATGAAGGCAGCAGGCCTTCCCGAGCCGGTCGCCAGGATGCTTGTCTCCTTCGACGCCGCCACACGGGCTGGCGGCCTGGGCATGGTCACGGACGCAGTCGAGAAGCTCTCCGGCCGCAAGTCGGTGTCGCTGGAGCAATTTCTCGAGACCAACAAGGCCGCGCTGGCTGGCTGAAACCGCGGCGGCGGAGGGTTTTCTGCCTTCCGCCGCGCTACTTCGATGGCTTGAGCAGGCCGAGCCTGACCAGGCTCTCTCCGGTGGCGGCCAGTGCATCCTCGCGCGACCGCGGCGCCCAGCCCAGCATGCGCACCGCCTTGGCGCTGGTGGCGTTCTTGACCTTGCCCAGTTCCGGCACGATTTGTGCGGCTTCGGCACTGAACAGCCCACCGAGCCGGACCAGCCAATCGGGCAGCATCCTCGTCGAGACGCGAGCCGCCGAGCCGCCCAGCCGTGTTTTCAAGGTCTCAGCCATCTGCCGCACGGTCATGAAATCCCCGGCGACCGCCAGGAAGCGCTCGCCCCTGGCAACGGGATTGGTCATCGCGCGCAGGTGCAGATCCGCCACGTCGCGCACGTCGACGACACCGAAGGACAGGCGCGGCAACCCGGGCATCGCACCGTCCATCAGGCGCCGGATGAATTCGGTCGAGGTCGAATGGTCGACCCCGAGGACCGGACCGAAGATGCCGACGGGATTGACCACCGCCAGATCCATCGAGCCGCCCTCGGCAGCGATGAAATCCCAAGCCGCTCGCTCGGCCAGGGTCTTCGATTTCACATAGGCACTGACCTTGCGCGAGGGATCTGTCCAGTTCTCCTCGGTGAACGGCCGCCCGCCGGCTGGCGGCTCGCCATAGCCGATCGCGGCGAAGGACGAGGTCAGCACGACGCGTTTGACGCCGGCGTCCCGCGCCGCCCTCAAGACCCGCTGCGCGCCCTCGCGGGCCGGAGCGATCAGGTCGTCCTCATGCTTCGGCACACCCGGCGGAAATGGCGAGGCGACATGCAGGACATAGTCGCAACCGGCCACCGCCGGCGCCCAACCGGCGTCGGCCATCAGGTCGGCGACGGCAAAGGAGAGGTCCGCTCCCGGCTCGGCGCCGCCGGCCTTGAGCATGCCCAGCACGCCGGCCTGACGGCTGACCGAGCGCACGGTGGTGCGCACGCGATAACCGGCCTTCAGCAGTTCGAGGATGCAGTGAGCGCCGAGGAAGCCGGACCCGCCGGTAACAAGCACCAATTCGCCGCTCATTGCCGCTCCTGAACGAGGCGTCAGCTCAAATGGCGACCTGCGTGCCGATTTCGACGACGCGCCCGGTCGGGATCTGGAAATACTCGGTCGCGTCGGCGGCCGTGCGTGCCAGGCCGATGAACAGCTTGTCCTGCCAGACCGGCATGCCGGAATTGGGCGAGGCCTTGAGCGAGCGGCGGGACAGGAAGAACGAGGTCGTCATGATGTCGAACTTCCAGCCCTGCTTGCGGCAGATCGCCAGAGCGCGCGGGATGTTGGGCTGCTCCATGTAGCCGAAGGTCAGCGTCACACGCATGAACAGCTCGTTGACCGTCTCCATCTTGACCCGCTCGCTGTCGGGCACCACCGGCTGAGGCGCGGTCACCACCGACAGGATGACGTTCTGCTCATGCAGCACCTTGTAGTGCTTCAGGCTGTGCATCAGCGCGGTCGGGGCGCTCAACGGATCGCTGGTCAGGAACACGGCGGTGCCGGATACCAGTTGCGGCTTCTTCTTCAAGAGATTGCCGGCGAGGAAATCGAGCGGGATTTCGTTGCGGCGGGTCTTGTCGAACAGATAGCGGCTGCCGCGCACCCATGTCCACATCGCCGTCACGATGGTGAACGCCACGGCCAGGGAGGCCCAGCCGCCCTCGAACACCTTGACGATGTTGGAGGCAAAGAAGCCGATGTCGATGAAGGCGAACACCGCCGTCATCGCGATAGCCACCCACAACCGCCATTTCCAGATGCGCGTCATGACGACGTAGAGCAGCACCGTCGTCACCAGCATGTTGCCGGTCACCGAGATGCCGTAGGCCGAGGCCAGCTTGCTGGACTCGCCGAAGCCGACCACCAGCATCATCACGACGACCGCCAGCAGCAGATTGACGCGCGGCATGTAGATCTGACCGGACTGTCTCTCGGAGGTGTGCAGGATCTCCAGCCGCGGCAGCATGTTGAGCTGCACCGCCTGCCTGGTCAGCGAGAACGCGCCCGAGATCACCGCCTGGCTGGCGATGACCGTCGCCATTGTCGCCAGCACCACCATCGGGATCAGCGTCCAGCCTTCGTTCATCTCGAAGAACGGGTGGCCGACCACGCCGTTCTTGGCCAGCACGAAAGCGCCCTGCCCGGCATAATTCAGAAGCAGGCAGGGAAACACCACCCAAAGCCAGGCGAGCACGATCGGCTTGCGGCCGAAATGTCCGAGATCGGCATAGAGCGCTTCGGCGCCGGTGACGGCCAGGAAGATGGCGCCGACCGTGACGAAGGCGACATCGGGCGAATTGATCAGGAAGGCGACGATGTAGTGCGGGCTGATCGCCCACAGGATTTCCGGATCGGCAAAGATGTGGTTGAGACCCGACAGGCCGATGGCCAGGAACCATACCGCCGTGATCGGACCAAAGATCAAGGCCACGCCGCCGGTGCCGAACCGCTGCACCGAGAAAAGAATCGCCAGGATGACCAGCGTCAGCGGCACGACATAGGGCTGGAAGGTCGGCGTGACGACATTCATGCCTTCGACCGCCGACAGCACCGAAATCGCCGGCGTGATGACGGCGTCGCCGAAAAACAGCGAAGCGCCGACAATGCCGATGCCGAGAATCACCGCCGAGCGTTTGGGGAAACTGCCGCGCGCCAGCGCCATCAGCGACAGTACGCCGCCCTCGCCCCGGTTGTTCGCACGCAACACGAAATTGATGTATTTGACCGTGACGATGATCGTCAGCGACCAGATGATCAGCGACAGCACGCCCAGAATATCGCCGCGTTCGGCGACATTGCCGCCCGACGACGCCACCAGCGCCTCGCGAAAAGCATAGATCGGGCTCGTGCCGATATCGCCATAGACGACGCCGAGAGCGCCCAGCATCAGAATCTTGGTGCTGTGCTGTTCGACTTCCGGATGGCTCGATTGTTCGACGGGTTCTGCCTCACTACCAGTATTGGCAAGGGCCATGGACGACACTCCGATAAGCGCGCGGTGCTCTACGCTTGCTGCGATGCAATATCAAGTGCCGTAGCGTAATGCCCGCCATGCCGATGGTGCGGGCTGGCACCGCTACCACCCGCAAGCCTTGAGGAACCGGCCCACCGTCGCGGCCATGCCATACTCCAACGCGTCCGCTGTCAACCCATGGCCGATCGAGACTTCGGCCAGAGCCGGAATCCGCTTGGCGAGTGGAGGAATGTTGCTCACCACAAGATCGTGGCCGGCATTGACTTGAAGACCGGCGGCAATTGCGGCGTCCGCTGTTTTACCCAGTCTTTCCAGTTCCTTCTGCGCTTTTGTGGGATCGGAATGATAGCCGCCATACGGACCTGTGTAGAGCTCGATCCTGTCGGCCCCGGTATCGCGGGCCGCCGCCACGCCGAGGGGATCGGGGTCGGAAAACAGCGATACGCGAAAGCCTCCCTTTTTCAGTCTCTTGACGATGGGCGTGAGGAAAGCGGACTGGGCGGCGAAGTCCCAGCCATGGTCCGAAGTCGCTTGCGCCGGATCGTCGGGCACCAGCGTCACCTGCTCCGGCTGGTGCTTTTCCACAAGCGCGAGGAAATCCTCGGTCGGGTAACCTTCTATGTTGAATTCCGCCTTCGGAAACTCATCGTCGATCAGGGACCGGATCTCGGGCAAATCCGAATATCGTGTGTGCCGCTCGTCGGGACGCGGATGCACGGTGAGCCCATGCGCTCCGGCCGCCAGCGCGATTCGGCCAAGGCCGGTCACGCTCGGCCATGGCAGGTCGCGCCGGTTGCGCAGCATGGCGACGGCGTTAAGATTGACGGAGAGCTTGGCTGGCATGCGGAAGGCCTCGGAAATCATTGGACGCGCCACCTATAATGCGTTTGGCGGGAACAGACAGGGGTTTCGGGTGTTCCAGCCATGACGACGATGTCCCTGAAAGGAAGCCCACATGAATTTTCTGGATTCCGTGCCGGCGATACGCCGTATCGAGACCAGCCGTGACGATCTGTTCGCCATCGACGTCGTCGGCCATGTTTCATCCGCCGACGCGGAAAACCTGTTCGGCCTGCTGGAAGCGGCCTACGCGCTGCACCCCAGGATAGATGTCCTGGTGCGGCTGATAGATCATGACGGGGTCGATTGGGCCGATGTCGCGAGCGAAACATTGAAGCAGGGCGAGGCCAACGCAAAACAGCATGTCGCACGCTGCGCATCGATTGGCGAACCCAATTGGATACCGGATGTCCAGGGCTGGTTCAGCGGGCCGATGCCAGTAGAACTCAGGCATTTCAAGGCCGAGGATGAGCAGGAAGCCTGGCAATGGTTGGGCGCCACGCCCATCGACGTGCCTGTGTGACGATCGGTTATCGCACGATGGTCAGCCGCTCGGCCGCGCGGGTGATGGCGGTATAAAGCCAGCGCTGGCGGGTTTCCTTGAAAGCCCAGCTTTCGTCGAACAGCACGATCTCGTTCCACTGCGAGCCCTGCGCCTTGTGGACTGTCAGCGCGTAACCATAGTCGAAATCGTCGAAGCGCTTCTTCTGCTGCCAGGGGATGTCCGCGTCCGGATCCTCGAACGCCGCCTTCAGCAACTTAATCTTGGCGACGCCGCGATCCGGATCGTCTTCCTCCGGCGCCACCAGCAGGTTGATGCCGGGTTTCACCGTTTCGCGTGACGAGGTCATCACCTTCCACAGCGAGCCGTTGAGCAGCCCCTTGGCCGGATCGTTGCGCAGGCAGACCAGCTTGTCGCCGGCCTGCGGATAGTCGGCATTGAACCCCTTGAGCTCGCGCAGTCGGTGGTTGTAGCGGCGCCGCGTGCGGTTGGTGCCGACAAGCACCTGGTCGGCCTTCAACACCAGTTCCTGGGTGACGTCTTCCTTGCCTATCACCTGCGCCGTTCCG
>NZ_JBAZUD010000193.1:0-7708 GCF_041661565.1 Mesorhizobium sp. | reverse complement strand
ATTCGAGGATCTGTCCGCGCACCGAGACATCGAGCGCCGATACCGCCTCGTCCAGCACGATCAGCGAGGGTTTGGTCGCGATCGCGCGGGCAATGGCGACGCGCTGCCGCTGGCCACCAGAGATTTCATGAATGGCGCGCAGGGCGAGATCCGCCGGCAGCCCGACGCGCTCCAGCAAAGCGGCGATGCGGCGCGGGCGCTCGGCGCGGGATCCGATGCCGTGGATGCGAAGCGGGTCGTCAAGAACTCGCGCCACCGTGGCGCGCGGGTTTAGGGCGGCCAACGGATCCTGGAACACCATCTGCAGGCGTGCGCGGCGCGCCCGCAACGCCGCGCCCCGCAAGGCGAGGAAATCACCGCCTTCGAAGTCTATGCGGCCCGAATCCGGCTCGGTCAGCCGCAGCACCAGCCGTGCGATCGTTGACTTGCCGCTGCCGGAGGGTCCGGCCAGCGCCAGCGTTTCGCCAGGCTCGATGTGAAACGAGACATTGTCCGCGGCGACGATGGTCTCGCCGCGGCGCCGATAGCATTTGCTGAGGTTGGACACTGCAAGCAGGCTCATGCGCGGGGCCCCCTGCGGCTCAGCAAGGGTTTGGCCTCGAGGCCGATATGGGCATCGAGCAGTGCACGCGTGTAGAGGTGGGCCGGGGCGTTGATGATCCGCGCGGTTTGGCCAAGCTCGATCAACTGGCCATGGCGGAATACGGCGATGCGCTCGGCCAGCTCGGACGCCAGCGCTATGTCATGGCTGATGAACAGCAGCGTCATGCCGTCCTCGGCCACCAGCCGCCGGATCAGCGCGACGATCTCGGCCTGCACGATGGTGTCGAGCGCGCTGGTCCCTTCGTCGGCGATGAGCAGCTTCGGCCCGGCGGCGATGGCGGCGGCGATCGCCACACGTTGCTTCTGGCCGCCGGAGAGTTGATGCGGGAAGGCGCGCAGGGCGGAGTCTGGATCAGGCAGGCGGACGCGTTCGAGCAGGGTCTTGGCTCTTGCATAGGCCTGCGGCCAGGTGAGGCCGAGATGTGTGCGCGCGACTTCGGCGATCTGCTTGCCAACCGCCATCACGGGATCGAGGCTGGCGGAGGGGTCTTGGAAGACGAAGCCGATGTCGCGGCCGCCCAGGGGAGGTAGGCTGGGTTTGGCCAAAAACTTTTGAGGATTGTGCTCTACGAGGCCCCCCTCTGTCCTGCCGGACATCTCCCCCTCAAGGGGGGAGATTGCGCCCTTATCTCCGCTTTCGCCAATCACCAACGTTGCAGGAGATGAGCCGACAGCGAAACTGCCAATCTCCCCCCTTGAGGGGGAGATGTCCGGCAGGACAGAGGGGGGTGCCTGGGCGCTCGACGTCGATGGTAGGGACCAATCGATACGTCCTCCAACCCTGGCGCTGGCGGGCAGCAAGCCCGCAATCGCCAGTGCCAGCGTGCTCTTGCCCGAACCGCTTTCCCCTATGATGGCCAGACGCTCGCCCGCCATGATATCGAGGCTGACATGTTCAAGCGCGGCCACCGCGCTGCCGTCCCGGCGGTAGGTCACGGAAAGGTCGCGGATCGAAGCCAGCACCGTCACGACAGGCCTCGTCTTGCGGCCGTCGTCTCGACAATGCCTTCACCGGCGAGATAGACGCCGAGCACCGTCAGCATCAGCGCCATGCCCGGGACGATCGACAGGAATGGCGCGGTGCGCAGGACGGCGCGGCCTTCGGCGATCATGCCGCCCCAGGTGACCCGGTTGGGGTCGCCCAGGCCAAGAAAGGACAAGGCCGCCTCGGTCAGGATCGCGGCGGCGACGATCACCGACGACATCGCCAGCACCGGCGGCAGCGCATTGGGCAGCACCTCGCGAAAGGCGATTTCGAGCGGATGCATGCCGATGACCCTGGCCCCCGCAACGTAGTCGCGTTCGCGGATGGAGAGGACCTCCGCCCGGGCGACCCTGGCGGGCCCGGTCCAGGTGCCGAGCGCGATGGCAGCGACGACCACGCCGAGCGAAGGCCCGACAACGCTGACAAAGGCCAGCGCCAGCAGGAAGCTCGGCACGGTCTGGAAGGCATCGGTGATGCGCATCAGCACCTCGTCGACCAGGCCGCCGGTAAAGCCGGCGAGCGTGCCGACGACGGAGCCGATGGCGAGTGCCGCCGCCGCCGCCGCAAGCCCGACTGCCAGCGAGGCGCGCGCGCCGTGGAACAGTTCGGCCAATACATTGCGACCAAGCCGATCGGTGCCGAGCGGCAGAGACCAGTCGTGGAATGGCGGCAGGAGTGCGGGGCCGGCGATCGCTTGCGGGTCGCCGGGAAACAGCAGAGACGCCGACAGCGCCATGGCGATGAGCGCCGCCAGGATGACGGTGCCGGCAATCGCCTCGGGCGTGCGCAGGAAACGCCGAAGAGGGATCATGCGTCGGCCTCATTGGCGCCGACGCGTGGGTCGAGGAAGGCATAGGCGATGTCGACGAGAAGGTTGATGACGATGACCAGGACAGCGCTGACGAGGATGATGCCGAGCAGCAGGGGCGTGTCACGCGCCGCAACCGCTTCCTGCGCCAGCCGGCCGAGGCCTGGCACCGAAAAGACGCTCTCGATGACAACGCTGCCGCCCAGCATCTGCGCCGATTGCAGGCCGAGCATGGTGACCAGCGGCAGCAGCGCGTTGCGGGCCACATGGGCAAGCACGATGCGGCGGCGCGACAATCCCCTGGCGCGGGCGGCCAGCACGAAATCCTGCCGCCAGGCCTCGGCCATGCCGGCACGCATCATGCGCAGATAGAGTGCCAGATAGATAAAGCCGAGCGCCGACACCGGCAGGACGAGGTGGGTGGCGATGTCGGCGGCACGGTCGAAGCCGGTCTTGTCGGAGGCGAGGGTCTCGATGCCGCCGATCGGCAGCCAGCGAAGGTTGACCGCAAAGACGACGATCAAAACCAGGCCGAGCCAGAAGCCCGGCACGGCATAGAGCGCGAGCGAGCCGACCGATAGCAAACGGTCGCGGGCACTGCCCGGCTTGGCGCCGGCATAGATGCCGAGCGCTGAGCCCAGCCCGAAGGAGAGCGCGGTGGCGCTGCCCATCAGCAGCAGAGTGTTGGGCAGGCGTTCGAGGATGACGTCGCGGATCGGCCTGGAAAAGGTGACCGACTGGCCGAGATCGAGATGCAGCAGCGCCCAGAGATAGTTGGCGAGCCGTGTCAGTTCCGACTGATCGAGGCCCCAGCGGTGACGCAGCAATTCGATCATCCCGGCATCGCCGCCGGTCGAGACGATATAGGCGTCGACGGCATCGCCGGGCGCTGCTTCGAGCAGCAGGAATGTGCCGATGATCACGATCAGCAGCACGAAGATGCTGCCGACGAGACGGCGGCGGAGGAGGGTTAGGGCACGGCTCATAGGGGCGTCGATGGGTTGGCGATACGTTGGTTAGGACCGCGCCTATGCACCCCCCTCTGTCCTGCCGGACATCTCCCCCGCAAGGGGGGAGATCGGCAGTCATTCTTGGCTTCGCAAATGTCCAATGTTGAAGAACTGGCGGGACAGACAAGATGCCAATCTCCCCCCTTGAGGGGGAGATGTCCGGCAGGACAGAGGGGGGCTTCGTAGAACTCGACGTCTACGATGATTTCGCGAATTTTCATCCACGAAATACTGTCACGATTCCAGATACGTGTCCGCCCAGTTCGACACTGCCCAGCGTGGGTTGTTGGCGATGTTGCCGACCGTGTCGCGCGCGACGCTGATGAAACTCCATTCCGCGACATTGATCAGTGGCAGGTCGGCAGCCACCTCCTTCTGGAACTCCTTGTAGAGATCGGTGCGGGCAGCGGTGTCGAGCGTTTCGGATGCCTTGGCGATCAGGGCATCGAGAGCGTCGTTCTTGTAGCCGCCCTGGTTGGAGAACGGCACGCCGTCGGGAATCCCGCTCTGCACCAGGATGGTTGTCGAGATCGCCGGGTCGCCACGGAACACCGGCGGACCGACCGCGAGGTCGAAGGCGTGGTCGGTGTAGACGGCCTTGATGTGTGCGGCGGAATCATTATTGACCAGATGGGCGTCGATGCCGATTGCGGCGAGCGCCTGGCGCAGATAGTCGCCAAACTGTTTCGTCTCGTTGAAATAGGGTGCCGGCAAGAGCTTCAGCGTGAAGCGCTTGCCGTCCGGACCCTTCTTGTAGCCGGCTTCGTCGAGCAGGGAATTGGCCTTGGCGACGTCGAAGGCATAGGTCGGCACATCAGCGGTGTAGAATTGTGGATCGTTCTTCGGCACCGGACCGGTGGCGGTCGCGGCGTAACCGAGGAACACCGTCTTGACGACGAAATCGTTGTCGATGGCATGCGCGATCGCCTGGCGCACTTTCACATCAGCCAGTTCCTTGCGGCGATGGTTGATCTCGACGACGAGCTGATAGGTCAGCCCTTCGTAGCCTTTGCTGATCACCTTCAGGCCCTGCACCTTGGAGATGCGGTCGAGATCTGCCAGCGGCACGGCTGAAAAGGCGGCGAGCTGGATTTCTTCCGCTTCCAGCGCGCTGGCAGCCGAGGTGCGGTCGGGCAGCACCTGATAGATGATCTCGTCCAGCCAGGGCTCGCCCTTGCCCCAGTAATCGGTGTTCTTCGTCAGCCGGTAATATTGGCCGGCCTTGTACTCGCCGAATTTGAACGGCCCGGTCCCGATGGGCGCGTTGTTGGCCGGATTGTCCTCGATCTTGCCGAGCTCGTAGATGTGCTTCGGCACCACGCTGCTCAGCGCCGGCAGTGCATTGCGGATCAGCTGGAACGGTGTCGGCTTGGCGAATTTGAAGATGGCGGTGAGCTCGTCGGGAGTGTCGACGGCGGCCAGGTCCTTGAACACGGTGCGGCCGAGATTTTGCAGCGGCTTCCAGATCTGCAGCGCCGAGAAGGCGACGTCGGCCGATGTGAAGGGCTGGCCGTCATGCCACTTGACGCCGTCGCGCAGTTTGAAGGTTACCGAGAGGCCGTCGGCGGCGCCTTCCCAGCTCAGCGCCAGCCTTGGCGCAAGCCCGTCCTTGCCGTCGTAGGACGCTTCCGCCAGCGTCTCGACGATCTTGCTGGAGATGAAGAAGACGCCGTTGGAGGCGACGATCGCCGGGTTGAGGTTGCGTGGCTCGGAATCTGCGGCCAGCACCAGCCGTCCGCCCTTCTTCGGCGTCTGTGCCCAGCCCGATATCGGCATGGCGGTGGAGGCCAGCAATATCGCCGAACCCGCAAGCATCTTGCGTCTGGAAATCGTGAAACCTGACATGATGGAACTCCGTCCTCTCCGCGACCCGACAGGCGCGCCAACAACCCCTCGAACGACGGCGAACCGGCCAGCGTCCCTCAAGCTGCGATTATGAGCCTTGCCGAGGGTTTCGCCAGAGCCGTAATTGGCGCATTCTCGCTTGGCTTTGGAATTTTCGTCCGCTGGACCAGCAGGGCCTCACATTCCACTTCCCAGTAATCTGGTAGGACCAGAAGTATTAGATATACTGCGAATGACGAGATGGTGAGATCGATTACCGCCAGTTTTCTGCTTTCTGGCTGGACCAGAGTGGACAAAATGGTGCAGATTTGCTCGTAGCTACGGGATCGGGAGCGGAACGGCGGCGGTCCAAGCGATAATTCAGGGAGAGAGACATGAATATAGCTCCGGGCAAGAATGCCGTCGGCAACGTCCCGTTCGACCAGGCACGGGTCGACCGGCTGATGGAGGAGGCAGGCATCGATGTCCTGCTCGCGACCTCGAAGCACAACACGCAGTATCTGTTGGGCGGCTACAAATTCATCTTCTTCGCCGCCATGGATGCGATCGGCCACAGCCGCTACCTGCCGATCGTCGTCTACGAAAAGGCTGGACCGGACCATGCCGCCTATATCGGCAACCGCATGGAGGGCGGCGAGCACCAGAACAATCCGTTCTGGACGCCGACGCTGCATGCAGCCTGCTGGGGCACGCTCGATGCCGCCAATCTGGCGGTCGAGCATGTGCATAAGATCGGCATGGCGGGGGCGCGCATCGGCATCGAGCCGGGTTTCCTGCCCTCTGACGCCTACATGCTGATCCGCAAGGCGTTGCCGGACGCGAAGCTGATCGATGCGACAGACATGCTTGAGCGCATGCGCGCCATCAAGACCGATGCCGAACTGGAGAAGCTACGCACCGCTTCGGAGCTGATCACCGATTCCATGCTGGCGACCATTGCCTGGGCGCGCGAAGGCTCGACCAAGAGCGACATCATCGAGCAACTGCGGCGCGAGGAAACCAATCGCGGCATCCATTTCGAATATTGCCTGCTGACGCTGGGGTCCAGCCACAACCGGGCCGCCTCACCGCAAGCGTGGAAGACCGGCGAGGTGATGTCGATCGATTCCGGCGGCAATTATCATGGCTATATTGGCGATCTCTGCCGGATGGGCATTCTTGGAGAGCCTGACGCCGAACTGGAGGATCTGCTGGCCGAGGTCGAGACGGTGCAGCAGGCGGCCTTTTCCAAAGTCAGGGCGGGCACGCTGGGCGGCGACATGATTTCGCATGCGGAGGGCGTGCTGAAGGCATCGAAAGTGGCGGCCTACACGGATTTCTTCGCGCACGGCATGGGCCTGATCGCGCATGAAGCGCCGTTCCTGATGACCAACCATCCCGTGGCTTATGAAGGCACCTATGCGGACAAGCCGCTGGAGACGAACATGGTGCTGTCGGTCGAGACGACGATGCTTCACCCGACCCGCGGCTTCATCAAGCTGGAGGATACGGTCGCGGTGACGGAAACCGGCTATGTGATGTTTGGCGAGCGCGGCCGGGGGTGGAACAGGGGTGGGATTTCATAGAACCCAAGGTTGGCACTGCCCCTCATCCGCCTGCCGGCACCTTCTCCCCGTATAGTGACGGGGAGAAGAGGGCAGCGTCGCCCTCGGCACCTATTTGCGGCGTTTGAAAATTTGGCGAAAGCGCCGGTAACTGCGTTTTTCTCCCCGTCACTATACGCGGAGAAATGTCCGGCAGGACAATGAGGGGCCGCGTCACACTATAATAAGTTCGTCACTGCCCCGCCGGAATCAGCCTGAAGTCCGGCAGCTCCCGCAAGATCAGTTCCGGACCGGCCGGTGAGTAGACAACAAACAGCTGCATCGGCCCGTCGCCGGTATTCAGCGTAGAATGAAACCGGCTCTCCGGCACATAGATGGTGCAGCCCGGGCCGACCTTTTCGACCACCGGGTTGCCCTTCTCGTCCTCGACCATCTGCTCGCCGTGTCCCGATATGACGAAGATGATTTCCTCGGCACCCGGATGGTTGTGGCGCGTGTGGCCCTTGCCCGACGGCAGGTCGACGACGCCGCCGGAAAAGCGGGTCGCGCCATTTACTTCCGGCGCCACCGTTAGCGAGAGCTTTCCCCAGTCGAAGCCAAAGGCGCTGACATCCTTGGGGTAGACAAACACCTTGCTCCTGTCGACCATCGCTCATCCCTTCCTTTTCTTGGCAATCTTCTCGCCGCCAAGCGTTACAGCCTTGAAATCGGCGGTCTGCCTGGCGATCGCGGCTTCCGCCGGCAGCCGTTCCATCGAGCTGGCGCCATAGAAACCGTGCAGACCCTTGCAGCGGTCGAGAATGTAACGGGCGTCGTCAGGCATCGAGATCGGGCCGCCATGGCAAAGCAGGATGACGTCCTTGCGCACCGAGCGCGCGGCATTGGCGATGGCGTCGATCTCGACAACGCAGTC
>NZ_JBAZUD010000192.1:0-7866 GCF_041661565.1 Mesorhizobium sp. | reverse complement strand
TTCTCCAGCCCGGCCACCAGACGCAGCGTCGTCGTCTTGCCGGCGCCGGTCTCGCCGAGCAGGACGAAGAACTCGCCATCGGCGATCTCGAGGTCGAGCCCGGTCAAGGCCGTGTGATTGCCGAAAGTCTTCGAGATGTTCTTGAGCTGGATATGAGCCATGGCTACCGTCTCAGTTTCTTGTTCGAGGGCGTCTGCCCTCCGCTATGGCTCCGGGCGTTCGGTCGTTCGAAAGGCCAAATCGTCGGCCTTTCGCCTCCTTCCGCCGTCACAGTCTCACCTCAAGCGACTTGCCGCTTGCCTTGTCGAAGAAATGCGCCTGGGTCGGATCGATCCTGGCAAAGACCTTTTCACCCGGCCCGGCGACGAAGCCGCTCTTGGTGCGGGCGCGAAACATCTTGGAGCCGACCTTGAGGTCGACGATGTCGAACGAGCCGAGGGGCTCGACGATCTGTGTCTCGACCGGCATGAACCCTTCCGCCGCCTCGCGGCGAATGAGGACGCCTTCCGGGCGGATGCCAAGGGCCAGCTGGCCGCTGGCATGTCCGTTGAGTTTCGACAACAGCGTGCGTGGAAACTCGAAGCCGGTGGCCGCGCCGCCGACGGTCACGGAGACGGAGGACGACGTCTCCGACACAGCCGCGTCGGCGACGTTCATCACCGGGCTGCCGACGAACTGGGCGACAAACAGGTTCGCCGGCTGCGAATAAACCTCGTCGGGCGTGCCGACCTGCTGCAGCACGCCTTCATGCATGATGACGATGCGGTCGGCGAGGCTCATGGCCTCGATCTGGTCGTGCGTGACATAGATCGTCGTGGAGCCCTGCTTGATGTGCAACCGCTTGATCTCGGCCCGCATCTCCTCGCGCAGCTTGGCATCGAGCGCGCCGATCGGCTCGTCCATCAGCATGGCCTTGGGCCGCCGCACCAGCGCCCGCCCGATGGCGACGCGCTGCATGTCGCCGCCCGAAAGCGCCGACGGCTTCTTGGCCAACAGATTCGTTATCTGCAGCGTTTTGGCGACCGAGCGCACTTCCTGGTCGATTTCCGCCTTGCTCTTGCGCGTGGCGCGCAGGGGAAAGGCGATGTTCTCGTAGACGCTCATATGCGGATAGAGCGAGAACGACTGGAACACCATGGCGATGTCGCGGTCAGCGGCTTTCAGGTGCTGGATCGCCTTGCCGTCGATGAGGATGTCGCCCTCGTCGATCGTCTCCAGTCCGGCGATGGCTCGCAATGTCGTCGTCTTGCCACAGCCCGACTGGCCGAGCAGAACGATGAACTCGTTGTCCTTGATCTTGAGGTTGAGGTCCTTGATGACCTGGACGGCGCCGAAGTATTTCTGGACGCCGCGAAGCTCGATCTGGGTCAATGCTGTGCTCCCGGATTTCGCACCTGGCCGGTGCCCGCCTTCTCCTCAGGCGCGATCTTCGAGGTGACGTTGAAGCCGACCAGCCCAACCAGGATGATGGTCAGGCCATAGGTATGCAACAACAGGTTCCAGGGCTGGCAGAGCGCGATGATGCCGAGCACCATCAGGATCTGCGATCCGGGCTCAAGGTATTTCTGGTTGATGGCGCGAAAACTCATTTGCGGATCGCTCCGAAGGACATGCCGCGCAACAGGTGGTTGCGGAGCAGGAAGGTGAAGATGGCGACCGGCAGCAGGAACAGGAACGTTCCCGAGGCGATCACCGTCCAGTCCGGCAGGCCGGAGCCGACCTGGCTGGGGATGAAGGGCGGCGCGGTCTGCGCGCGGCGGTTGGTCATGATCAGCGCAAACGCGTATTCGTTCCAGGCGGTGATGAAGCAGAACACGGCGGTGGCGGCGATGCCGGTGGCCGCCTCCGGCAGCACGATCTTGAAGAACGCTTCCATGCGCGTGTAGCCGTCGACGAGTGCCGCCTCCTCATACTCCTTCGGGATTTCGTCCATGAAACCCTTCATCAGCCACACCGAGAAGGACAGGTTGAAGGCGGTGTAGAGGATGATCAGGCCCAGATGCGTGTCGTTAAGCCCGATTGCCCGGTACATCAGGAACATCGGAATGGCGACCACCACCGCCGGCAACATGCGCGTCGACAGAATGAAGAAGAGCAGGTCCGCCTCTCCTTTCACCTTGAAGCGCGAGAAGCCATAGGCGGTGAATGTCCCCATGCCGACCGCCAGCACCGTCGAGGTAATGGCGATGATAAGCGAGTTCAGGAAGCGGCTCGGATATCCCGACCATTGCACCTGGCCCTTGCCGTCGCGCACGATCTTTTCGCCGCCGTCGAAGACGACCCGCTCCCACCACGGGGCCGCGGCATATTCTTCGGCCGATGGCGGGCTGCGCAACTGTGAGCGCTTGGTGAAAAGCTTGACGAAAGGCGAGATGG
Source organism: Mesorhizobium sp. (assembly GCF_041661565.1). GTDB lineage: Bacteria > Pseudomonadota > Alphaproteobacteria > Rhizobiales > Rhizobiaceae > Mesorhizobium. The sequence goes on along the minus strand of NZ_JBAZUD010000192.1, from coordinate 5,490 downwards.
TCGGCTCGAACATCACGGTCGGCGGGATGGTCGTGGCCAGGTTGCGTGGCTTGAAGGAGGTCGCCACGATCCAGTAGATCGGCGCCAGGAAGATGATCGTCACAATAAGGACGGCGACAATGGCAACCTTGTTGAGCGCCCGTTCACCCGAAGTCTGGACGGCCGCCATCTCAGCGCTCCTTAACTTTGTTGAGGTATTTCACATAGATGTTGGTGATCGCCAGCACCATGATCAGCACGATGTAGGCAAGCGCGCAGGAGCGGCCGGTCTGCCATTCCTGGAATGCCATCTTGTAGAGCCGGATGGAAATCACCTCGGTGCTCGGCTGCGTCGACAGCACATAGGCAAGGTCGAAAGTCTTGAAGGCTTCCATGGTGCGGAAGATGACCGCGATCATCAGGATCGGCGCGACCAGCGGCAGCGTGATACGGAAGAAGGTGTAGAACGGCCCGGCGCGGTCGATCGCGGCAGCTTCATAAAGATGCTTCGGCACCGCCGAGAGCCCGGCAAGCGACAACAGCATGACGAAGGGCGACCACATCCAGATGTCGGTGAACGCGACCGCGTAGAGCGCCATCTTCGGATCGCCGAGCCATTGGAATTTGCCGAGGTCGAGCACCCAGTTGATGACGCCCCATGACGGATCATAGAGCAGTTTCCAGAACAGGCCGACCACCGCCATCGAAAGCATCATCGGCAAGAGCAGCAAGGTCGTGATCAGGCCCTTGAGCGGAATCGTGCGATTGAGCAGCATCGCCGTTCCGAAGCCGACGACGACCTGGCCGAGGACCGAGACGATGACGTATTTGGCGGTCACCGCGAAATTGTTCCAGATGTAAGGGTCGTTGAGGAGCTCGCGATAGTTCTTAAGTCCGACGAAGTTGGCCGGCGCATTGGTCGAGGCGCGAAAATCGGTGAAGGAATAACCGAGCGAATAGATCAGCGGAAAGATGTTGAAGACGATCAGGAACACGATCGTCGGGATGATGAAGAGGTTGCGGATTGAAATGTCGCTGAGGCCTCGAGAGGCAGCTCTGGAGGAGGTATTCAGCGGTGTGATCATTGTAGTCGCCAAGACCCGCTCCCATTCCTGAAAAAGAAAACGGAGGAGGCCTGTGCCTCCTCCGCACTACATGTCGATTATTGAACGCGGCCGTACTTCTTGAACGTGGCGTCCCAGTCCTTCGCCAGCGCATCCAGCATATCCTTGGCCGTACCGTCGCCGTTGACGATGTACGGATAGACGCGCTGGTTGAGCTGCTGCAGCAGTTCCGCGTATTCCGGCACCGCCCAGAAGTCCTTCACCTTGAACATCGTGTCGTAGAAGGCCTTGTTGTAGGGCGTGGCGTTCTGGAACTCGGCCGATTCCAGCACGGACTTGTTGCAGGTGTAGCCGCCGAGCGCCGCCCACTTCTTCTGCGTCTCGTCCTTGATGAACCACTGCAGGAATTTCATCGCCTCTTCCTTGTTGTTGGAATAGGAGACGACGGAAATGCCCTGGCCGCCGAGCGCGGCGAACTGCTCACCACCAGGACCTGCCGGGTTGGCGAAGAAGCCGGTGTTCTTGGCATTCGGGTTGGAAGCCTCGTTGATCAACGAGGGGAAGAAGGCGAAGTAGTTCATGCTCATCGCCGCCAGATTCTCGGTTATCGCCTGGTTGTTCTCGACGAAGAAGGCGTTGGTCCAGCCCGGAGGTGTGAAGCCGAACAGCTTGCGGTAGTTTTCCGCCGCGGCCACCGCCTTGTCCGAGTTGATGATGCCGTCGACCTTGTAAGTGCTGAAGTCGCCGAGTTCACCGCCATACGAGAACAGCGCGTTCTCGAAGCCCATCGCCAGGCCGTCATACTGGTTCTGGGTGTAGATGGCGATGCCGTAGCGGTTCTGGTCGGGCCTGTTGAAGAACTCCGCGATATCGGTCATTTCCTTGAAGGTCTTCGGAACGGCCAGTTCGTAGCCATACTTGGCCTTGAACGCCTCCATCTCCTTCGGGTCCTCGAACCAGTCCTTGCGGTAGGCCCAGCCCACAGCGTCGCCCTCGGCGGGGATCGACCAGTATTTGCCGCTGTTTCCGGGATATTCCGAGTAGAACTTCACCGTGGCCGGAGCCATCTTGTCGAGAACCTTGTTCTCTTTGACGAAGTCGGTGAGGTCGACATAGTGACCGCCCTCGGAGGCGGCGCCAAGCCACTGCGAGTCGCCGACGACCAGATCATAGGCGCTGCCCTTGGCGTTGAACTCGGTGAAGGCCTTGGTCTGGAAGTCGGCCCACGGCGTGGTTTCCACCGTGATCTTGACGCCGGTTTCCTTCTCGTACTCGTTGCCGAGTTCCTGCAGATAGTTTGCGGGATCCCATTCCGCCCAGAAGATGGTGAGTGATTTTTCCTGCGCGTAAACGGACGTTCCGCAGGCAAGCGTCAGGCCGATACCAGCAAGTACGCTGGTCACTAACTTGCGCATAATGATTTCCTCCCTTGTGCGCTTTCTACCTTATCGTGCGAGCCGGCAACGGGACCGGCCCTGGTAGTTCCTCCCGTGATCGCACCTTTCCGGTTTCGAGCCTCCTCGCCCTGCCGGAAAATGGATCGCAGCTCTCACTTTCGATCCGCTTTTCTGTCTAATCTGGTATTACCAATTTTGCACTGGCGTCAAGCTATTTCTTAGGCGCCTCGCATGACCATTCTTGCGCGATCATCCCATTATCTGTCTGTTTTCCCGCGATTTTCCTACTCAGTGATACAAGGCGGTATTGTCGAGTGCCCTGCGCTCCGCATAAAGTTGACGTCCAGCATGCAAATCTGGTCGAACCAGATGTGGCCAATTTCCAGACCTCGCCTCATGAACGCTGCCCCGGTTCCTCAGCCGATTCCGCGATCGCGGCACGCACCAGCGCCCCGGCCGCCCATTGCGCCACCGACATCGTGCCGGCGCTGTCCAGCCCCCAGATATCCTTGAGCACGATCAGGACTTCGACGCCGAAGATCAGGGACAGCGCCTGTGCCAGCCGCTTGAATTCAGGTGGCGGCAATCGGCCCTTGAGCGGCGCGATCGCCTCCTGCAGCAAGTCGATGCGATGCCCGCGCGTGAAGGCCGGTTCTCCGCCCAGCGTGCCGGCCTGGCGCCTCGCCCACTGATCAAGCGACAGCTTCAGCGCAGCCTTGAACGTTGCCTCGAAGGCGTCGATGCGCGGCATGGCCGTATCGAACAGATCGGCGACCCTTCGCTCGGCGTCGGCCGAGTTCGACCGCCATGTCAGGATTGGTCCCAGGCCCTCATCGACGACCGCCTTCACCAAGGCCGCCTGGCTGGGGAAATAACGATAGGCGGTCGCGCGGGAAACTTCCGCGGCCTCCGCGACCTCGCTGACCGACGGCGTAACCCCCGCCTGCATCAGTCGTATCGCCGTCTCCAGCATCAGCCGTCTGGTGCGCGCACGAGGTCCGCGTTCGGCTCCTCCGGCGGCATCGTCGCCCGTTGCGGCTTGTTGACGTGAGACATCCATATCAATACGATACGCGCGTCTCAAAAATTTGCAATGACCTTGGAAGGCGCCAATGAAGCGCATCTATGTAGTGGGCACCGCCGACACCAAGGGCGAGGAACTCGCCTTCCTGGCCGATGCGATCGCCGCCACGGGCGCCGCCGTTTCCCGCGTCGATGTCGGAACGCGGGCTGCGACCGTCCCGGTCGACATCACCGCGACGGAAATTGCCGGCCATCACCCTGACGGCGGCAAGGCCGTGCTCGACGGCGATGACCGCGGCGCCGCCGTCGCCGCGATGGGCGTCGCCTTCGCCCGCTTCGTCCAATCGCGAGACGACATTGCCGCCATCATCGGCATTGGCGGCGGCGGCGGCACCTCGATCATCACATCGGGCATGCGCGCACTGCCGCTCGGCCTGCCCAAGATCATGGTTTCCACCCTCGCCTCCGGCGACACCGCCCCTTACGTCGACGTCTCCGACATCATCATGATGCCTTCCGTGACCGATATGGCCGGCTTGAACCGGCTGTCCTGCGTCGTGCTGCACAATGCCGCCCAGGCGATATCGGGCATGGCGGCAACCCCGGCGCCGCCGCCCGACGGCAAACGGTCGATCGGCCTCACCATGTTCGGCGTCACCACGCCTTGCGTGACGGCAATCGCCGACGAGCTTCGCTCCGCCTATGACTGCATGGTCTTTCACGCCACCGGGACCGGCGGTCGCAGCATGGAAAAGCTGGCCGACAGCGGCCTGTTGTCCGGCGTCATAGACATCACGACCACGGAAGTCTGCGACTTCCTGTTCGGCGGCGTCTTGCCGGCGACCGACGATCGTTTCGGCGCCATTGCCCGCACCCGCCTGCCCTATGTCGGCTCGGTAGGCGCGCTCGACATGATCAACTTCTGGGCGCCCTCGACCATTCCGGAACACTATCGCGGCCGGTTGTTCTACGAGCACAATCCAAACGTCACGCTGATGCGCACCACGGCGGCCGAAAGCCGCACGATCGGCGAATGGATAGGCTCCAGGCTCGCCCGCTGCGAAGGATCCGTGCATTTTCTGATCCCGGAAAAAGGCGTCTCGGCGCTCGACATCGAAGGGGGCGTATTTCATGACCCGGAGGCCGATGCCGTGCTGTTCGAGGCCATCGAGCGCACCATCCAGCCGAATGCCACGCGCCGCGTGACCCGCCTTCCACTGCACATCAACGATCCCGAATTCGCCAGGGCGGCCGTTGCTGCCTTTCTCGACATCGCCAGACAGTGAGATCCGCCGACATGCCCGCCATACCGCGCAAGGACATTTTGAAGAGATTCCGGGGGATGATCGAAAAAGGCGTGCCTATCGTCGGAGGCGGCGCCGGCACCGGCCTGTCGGCCAAGGCCGAGGAGGCCGGCGGCATCGACCTGATCATCATCTACAATTCAGGCCGCTACCGCATGGCCGGGCGCGGCTCGGCCGCCGGCCTGCTCGCCTATGGCAATGCCAACGAGATCGTCAAGGAAATGGCCTACGAGGTGCTGCCCGTGGTCAGGCACACGCCGGTGCTGGCCGGCGTCAACGGCACCGACCCGTTTGTCATCATGCCGCTGCTCCTGGCCGAGCTGAAGACGATGGGTTTTTCCGGCGTGCAGAACTTTCCCACCATCGGCCTGTTCGACGGCGCCATGCGCCGCAGCTTCGAGGAGACAGGCATGGGGTTTGGGCTTGAGGTCGACATGATCGGCGAGGCGCACAAGCTCGACCTGTTGACCACGCCCTATGTCTTCAATCCGGACGAGGCGCGCGCCATGACCAAGGCCGGTGCCGATATCGTCGTCGCCCATATGGGCGTGACGACCGGCGGTTCGATCGGCGCCACCTCGGCCAAGTCGCTCGACGACTGCGTTGTCGAGATCGACGCCATCGCCAATGCCGCGCGCTCGGTGCGCAAGGACGTCATCCTGCTTTGCCATGGCGGCCCGATCTCGATGCCTGACGACGCCCGTTACATTCTCGACCGCTGCA
>NZ_JBAZUD010000191.1:0-7959 GCF_041661565.1 Mesorhizobium sp. | reverse complement strand
TTCAAGTCGGTCAACAAGGATGCCTATGCCAGCGACGCGCTGAAGAAGCAGGGCGAAATCCTCGCCAACGCCTCGACCTTCCGCTTCGACGGCTCGGACCTGATGCCGGGCAAGATCGGCGCCGGCGCTTTCTGGACCGGCATGATCGACCTCGTCGGCGGCAAGTCGGCGCAGGATGTCGCCACCGACATCCAGAAGAGCTGGGACGCGATCAAGTAGGCGAGCCCGGCGTCTCCGTCTAACTGGATCCGGACCCGGCGGGCCCGGATCCGACGACGGCATGCACCGCGGCCTTCGTCATCAGCGCATAAATGCGAGGCTCGGTCCGTCAGTGTTCACCGGCCGGTCTCGCTCCAAGCAAATGAATCGTCGCCTGGTCCCGTCACCAAGGTCATTCAACCTTGCCGGATCATGCGCAGGGGGAGGAACCCATGGCGGCTCAGATTGTCTCGGCCATATTTGTCATCATCATCGGCGTCGGCGGCTGCGTCGCCTATTTCTGGGGCGCCAACAGGCTGGTCGACCTGATCTTCCCGTCGCGCGGCGTTGCCGGCGCCGCTGCCATCGACAATCTGCGCCGGCAGGGCCTCGTCCGGCCGTGGCTCTTCGTCGGCCCGGCGCTGATCATACTGACCATCTACCTGATCTATCCGGTGATCGCGACGCTGTGGCTTTCCTTCTTCGACCGCAGCGGCACCAGCTTCGTCGGCTTCGCCAACTACGAATGGGCATTCGGCGACCGGGAGTTCCGCAACTCGATCCTCAACAACATCATCTGGCTGGCCGTCGTGCCCGCCGCCTGCACCTTCCTCGGGCTGATCATCGCCGTGCTCACCGACAAGATCTGGTGGGGCACGATCGCCAAGAGCCTGATCTTCCTGCCGCTGGCGATCTCTTTCGTCGGCGCCAGCGTGATCTGGAAGTTCATCTATGAGTATCGCGGCGACGGCCAGACCCAGATCGGCCTCCTCAACGCCATTATCCAGCATTTCGGCGGCCAGCCGCAGGTCTGGATCTCGCTGCCGTTCTGGAACAACTTCTTCCTGATGATCATCCTGATCTGGATCCAGACCGGCTTCGCCATGGTCATCCTGTCTTCCGCCCTGCGCGGCATCCCCGAGGAGACGCTGGAAGCCGCAGTCATCGACGGCGCCAATCCCTTCCAGATCTTCTGGAAGATCATGGTGCCGCAGATCTGGGGCACCATCGCCGTCGTCTGGACCACGATCACCATCCTGGTGCTCAAGGTGTTCGACATCGTGCTGACCATGACCAACGGCCAGTGGAACAGCCAGGTCCTGGCCAATTTGATGTTCGACTGGATGTTCCGCGGCGGCGGAGATTTCGGCCGCGGCGCCACCATCGCCATCATCATCATGATCGCGGTCATTCCGATCATGATCTGGAACATCCGCCAGGCGAACAAAGAGACGGGAGAGCATTGAGATGGCCGTCGCGACCGGAAACTCCTTCGCCAGCCGCTTTGGCGTCCACATCGCCGTCTTCATCTTCGTTGCCATCTGGACCATTCCGACGCTGGGCATTCTCGTCTCGTCCCTGCGCGACAAGGACCAGATCATCGCCTCGGGATGGTGGAACTCCTTCTCCAGTTCCAGCCAGACCGAGGCGGGGCGGCTGCCGCCGGCCTCGGCGCAGGTCGAGAAAGACGGCAAGTTCGTCCTCCAGGGCAACATCTTCGGCGACGGCCCCGTGCGCAGCATCAGCGCCTTCGGCGTCAAATCGGCGGCGCCGACGCAATATCCGGCCGGCACCTCGGCCGATCTCGGCAACGGCTTGACCCTGCAGGTCGATGCGGACGGCACTTTCGTCATGAGTTCGCCCAAGGCCTTCGAGGGCGACCGCGGCCAGCGCGTCTACTACGCCTCGTCGGCGCCGCCGAAATTCACCACCGACAACTACAAGACGGTGCTGTTCTCGGAAGGGATCGGCCGTTCGTTCATGAACTCGCTGACGGTCACCATTCCAGCGACCGTCATCCCGATCCTGATCGCCGCCTTTGCCGCCTATGCGCTGGCCTGGATGCGCTTCCCCGGCCGCGCCCTGCTGATCGCGGTGATCATCGGCCTGCTGGTGGTGCCCCTGCAGATGTCGCTGATCCCGCTGCTGAAGCTTTACAACGGCGTCGGTGCTTTCTTCGGCGTGCCGTCCAAGACCTATCTTGGCATCTGGCTGGCGCATACCGGCTTCGGCCTGCCCTTCGCGATCTACCTGCTGAGGAGCTATATTGCCGGCCTGCCGCGCGAAATCATGGAGTCGGCGCGCATCGATGGCGCCAGCGACTTCGAGATCTTCGTCAAGATCGTCCTGCCCCTGTCGTTTCCGGTGCTGGCGTCCTTCGCCATCTTCCAATTCCTCTGGGTATGGAACGATCTGCTGGTGGCAATGGTTTTCCTCGGTACGGAGGCAGACCAGATCGTGCTGACGGCCAAGCTGAATGCCTTGCTCGGCTCACGCGGCGGCGACTGGGAGATCCTGACGACATCGGCATTCGTGACCATCATCGTGCCGCTGATCGTCTTCTTCTCGCTGCAGCGCTATTTTGTCCGCGGGCTGCTTGCCGGCTCGGTGAAAGGAGGCTGAGACCATGCAATCCGCTTTGAAAGCCAGCTCGAAACCCGACCTTGCCGTCGATCGCGACTGGTGGCGAGGCGCGGTGATCTACCAGATCTATCCGCGCAGCTACCAAGACTCGAACGGCGACGGCATCGGCGACCTGAAGGGCATCATCGAACGGCTGCCCTACATCGCCGCACTCGGCGCCGACGCCATCTGGATATCGCCCTTCTTCAAGTCGCCGATGAAGGATTTCGGTTATGACGTCACCGATTATTGCGACGTCGATCCGATGTTCGGCACGCTGGCGGATTTCGATGCGCTGACGGCCGAGGCGCACAGGCTCGGGCTGAAGGTGATGATCGACGAGGTGCTTTCGCACACCGCCGACAACCATCCCTGGTTCAGGGAAAGCCGGTCGAGCCGCGACAACAAGAAGGCCGACTGGTATGTCTGGGCGGACGCCAGTCCGGACGGCACGCCGCCCAACAATTGGCTGTCGATCTTCGGCGGATCGGCCTGGCAGTGGGACACCAGCCGCCAGCAATATTACATGCACAATTTCCTGGCCGAGCAGCCGGACCTCAATTTCCACAACAAGGAAGTTCAGGACGCGTTGCTCGACGCAACCCGTTTCTGGCTGGAGCGTGGGGTCGACGGCTTCAGGCTCGACACCATCAATTTCTACTTCCACAGCCAGGGGCTGGAAAGCAACCCGCCGCTGCCGCCGGAGGAGCGAAACGACCAGACGGCGCCTTCGGTCAACCCGTACAACTACCAGGATCATCTCTACGACAAGAGCCGGCCGGAGAACCTCGGCTTTCTCGAGCGCTTCCGCGCCCTGCTCGATGAATATCCGGCGACGGCCGCGGTCGGCGAGGTGGGTGATTCACAACGCGGGCTGGAGGTGGTGGCTGCCTATACCGCCGGGGAAAAGCGCGTGCACATGTGCTACTCCTTCGACTTCCTGGCACCGGAGAAGATCAGCGCCCCGAAGGTCCGCTCGGTGCTGGAAGCCTTCGGCAATGTCGCCAGTGACGGATGGTCGTGCTGGGCCTTTTCCAATCACGACGTCATGCGGCCAGCCTCGCGCTGGGCGGCCAATGAACCCGACCCGACAGCCTATCTCAAGGTCATCTCAGCACTGCTGATGTCCCTGCGCGGCTCGGTCTGCATCTACCAGGGCGAGGAGCTCGGGCTCGGCGAAGCCGACCTCCGGTTCGAGGATCTTCAGGACCCCTATGGCATCCGCTTCTGGCCGGAATTCAAAGGGCGCGACGGCTGTCGCACGCCGATGGTGTGGGATGACAGCGCCAGGAACGGCGGATTCTCCTCTGCAAAACCCTGGCTTCCGGTCCCGGCCAAGCATCTGACCCAGGCCGTCAATATCCAGCAAGGCGACGAACATTCCCTGCTCGAGCACTACCGGCGCTTTCTCGCCTTCCGTCGCATGCATCCGGCGCTGGCCAAGGGCGATATCAGCTTTCTCGAAAGCGAGGGCGACGTGGTCGCCTTCACGCGCCGCGAAGGCAACGAGCAGATCGTCTGCGTCTTCAATCTGGGGGCGACACCGGCCAGCCTCGATCTTGGCGACCGGTCTCCACAGCCTCTGCCCGGGCACGGGTTTTCCGGTCAGGCAAGCGGCGGCTCCATCAGGCTCGGCGGCTATGGCGCCTGGTTCGGGCGTACCGACTGAATACAAACCACTGGGAGGGAATCATGGCCGATGTAACGCTGAGACAAGTGAAGAAGTCCTACGGCAATTTGAACATTCTCCACGGCATCGACCTGGACATAAGGTCGGGAGAATTCATCGTCTTCGTCGGACCGTCGGGTTGCGGCAAGTCGACGTTGCTGCGGTCCATCGCAGGACTTGAGGAAATCACCTCGGGCGAGCTCAGGATCGCCGGCGAAGTGGTCAACGACGTACCGCCGTCTAAACGCGGCATCGCCATGGTGTTCCAGTCCTATGCGCTCTATCCGCACATGACCGTCTACGACAACATGGCGTTCTCGATGAAGATCGGCAAGGAGAACAAGGCCGAGATCGACCGCCGCGTGCGCCAGGCGGCGGAGATCCTGCAGCTGACCAAATATCTCGACCGCCTGCCCAAGGCGATGTCGGGAGGCCAGCGCCAGCGGGTCGCCATCGGCCGCGCCATCGTTCGCAATCCGAAAGTCTTCCTTTTCGACGAGCCGCTGTCGAACCTTGACGCAGCCTTGCGCGTCGCCACACGCATCGAGATCGCCAAGCTCAAGGAATCGATGCCCGAAACGACGATGATCTACGTCACCCACGACCAGGTCGAGGCGATGACGCTGGCCGATCGCATCGTGGTGCTCAAGGAGGGCCATATCGAGCAGGTCGGCACGCCGATGGATCTCTACAAGAAGCCCGGCAATCTGTTCGTCGCCCAGTTCATCGGCTCGCCGGCCATGAACATCCTGCCGGCGACGATCGACAAGACCGGCGACCCTACCGTCATCAGCCATGTCGGCGGCCGCAAGGCGACGGTGCCGATCGCGACGCCCGCCTCGGCCAAGGGCACGTCCGTCAGTTTCGGCGTGCGTCCGGAAGACCTCGCCATCGCCGGCGGCGCCGATTATCTGTTCGAGGGGACGGTGGACTATGTCGAGCAACTCGGCGAGGTGCAGCTTGTCTATGTCGACATCGGCCGCTCCGACCTGCCGCTGGTGACCAAACTGCCGGGCAATGCCGAGGTCAAGCGTGGCTCGACGTTGCGACTGACCGCCAATCCGGAAGACCTGCATATCTTCGATGCGGACGGACGTTCCTTCGCACTGCAAAAACCGGAAGCAAAGGCCGCCTGAGGCGGGCTTACCGCCGATGAGACTGACAAAAAAGAGCGGCGGGCCGTTGGCCCGCCGCTCTTTCAGTTTGGTATCGGTTTGTTAGCGACCGAAGAGATTCCGGTCACTGCCCTGAGGGGCCGACTTCGGCGCATCAGCCGACGAGTTGAGCAGCTTGTAGACCGGCGAGCCGTCGTTGCGGATCGAAGCCGTGGGTCGCGTATCCACGCCGGACGAAGTTACCGCAGGCTGATTGGCGTTGTCGGAACCGAAATTGTCGCTGCCTGCGAAAGCGGTGCCAGAAACGGCCAGAAGGGCGGCGGCGGCGATGAGGATCTTGTTCATTTTAATTTCTCCTGAATTCTCGAAGTCCACCGGCGGCGGGGCAAGCCCGCCATCTGCCGGGTTCGAATGTTAGTTGTTGCCGAAGAGGTTATGGTCGGCACCCTGGGCAGGCGCCTGCTTGACCGGTTCGGACTTGCTGATCGAAGCCGTGTAGGAATTGTCGGTCGAGGACACTGCCGGCTGGTTGGCACCGTTCGAACCAAAATTGTCGCTGCCGGCGAAGGCGCTGCCGGAAATGGCTAGAAGGGCGGCGGCAGTGATGATGATCTTTTTCATTTTTTGTACTCCTGAATTTTGGGTTTTCGCCAGGACAGCGGGCCGGGCCCGCCGTCGCCTGGGAAATCCGGTCTTAGTTGTTGCCGAAGAGGTTATGGTCGGCGCCCTGGGCAGGCTTCTGGGCAGCCGGTTCCGACTTCTTGATCGAAGCGGTGTACGAGCCGTCGACAGCGGTGGCCGCTGGGGCATTCGAACCATAATGGTCGCTGTTGGCAAAGGCGCTGCCGGAAATGGCCAGAAGAGCCGCGGCAGTGAGGATGATCTTTTTCATTTTTTGGTACTCCAGTATCTTCTTTTTGCTGTCCGTCTAGCGGCGTGCCTGTTTATTAATTCGCGTCGTTCGGACCGCCCCGATGTGGGACGACGGCTTCGCCTTTTCCAATCACGAAGTTGTTTCGAACAGCCGCGAGTTCGGTGCTTGAATTTGCCGATCTGATTTCCAGCAGGATTTTTTTATGCAATCTTTTCAGGTGTTTAGGAATATTGTATGACGGTGCCGATGGAGAGCTTGCCAGCCGGCGTTCACACTATGCTGGACGCACTGTCAACAGAAACGAACCGTTCGGTTCGATTTTAGAAGACTCTAATAGTCACTTTTCGATACCTTTTGCTTGGAGGCCCTCGCAGAAGGGTGATTCCGGCGAGTGAGAAGCCGCGCTGGATATCGGGAAAACGTGCCGCTCATTGTCGCCAGCGGGATTTCCCATCCGTGTCGCGCGGCATGGATACGATGTCGTTTTCATGCCGATGGCGCGCAAGCGCGCGTGATTAGATCACGACATCTCAGGTGCCGCTTCGTTAAGTCGAGGCGGAGAATTGGGAAGCCGGTCAGATTCCGGCGCTGCCCCCGCAACGGTGGTGGAGTTCAAGTCGCAACGGGAGACCACTGGGCGATTGCCTGGGAAGGTGTCGCGATGGTCCGCAAGGACAGCTCCAGAGCCCGGAAACCAGCCCGAGATCGTTGAACTCGACTGATCGCGGTGGGCGATCAAGAGGCGGACGATGCATGCCGGGCTTTCGCCGGCGGGCATCCAATCCTTCCTCCGTCACCACCAGTTCAGCCCTTGCATATGAGGACAGGACATGGATGCTCGCGCCGACATGCTGAGGCTCTTGAACAGCCGCAGGGAAGGCTTTTCCCTGGAGCAGCCTTTCTACACCGATCCGGAGTATTTCAAGCTCGACATGGAGCTGATCTGGTATCGCGACTGGTTGTTTATCGGTCACGATTGCGAACTGCCCAAGCCCGGCAGCTTCATCACGGTCCAGGTCGGCGACTATCCGGTGGTTCTCGTGCGCGACCAGCAAGGCAAGATCAACGCATTCCACAATTCCTGCCGCCATCGCGGCAGCCGAGTCTGCAACACCGACAAGGGCACCGCGGCCAAGCTGGTCTGCCCCTATCACCAGTGGACCTACGAACTGGACGGCCGGCTGCTGTTCGCCCGCCAGATGGCCGACGGTTTCGACAAGAGCCAGTTCGGCCTGAAGCCGGTCGCCTGCGAATGCGTCGGCGGCTATGTCTTTGTCTGCTTGGCCAAAGAGCCTGCCGATTTCGCGCCGATGCGGGCGATGATCGAACCCTATCTTCTGCCGCACCGCCTGCGCGAGGCAAAAATCGCCTTCGAGAGCACGATCATCGAAAAGGGCAACTGGAAGCTGGTGTGGGAAAACAACCGCGAGTGCTATCACTGCGCGGGCAATCATCCGGAACTCTGCAAGACGTTCCCGGAAGCGCCGACGGTGACCGGCGTGCAAGGCGCCGACAGCGACCCGGAAATGCTCGCCCACTGGGCGAAGTGCGAGGCCGTGGGCCTCCCGAGCAAGTTCCGCATCGATCCGGCCGGGCAGTACCGCGCAACCCGCGCGCCGCTGCTGCGCGACGCCGTCAGCTACACGATGAACGGCAAACGCGCGGTGGGGAAGAACCTGTCGGACACCGTCTCGGCCGAC
>NZ_JBAZUD010000190.1:0-7962 GCF_041661565.1 Mesorhizobium sp. | reverse complement strand
CGGTCTGCGCGATCGGCGACAGCTTCATGATCCCGGCATTGTTGACCAGGATGTCGATGCCGCCGAAGGCCGTCTCGCCGGCATCGAACAGCGCCGCGACGCCTGTGGGATCGGCGATGTCGGCCTGCACGGCGATCGCCTTGCCGCCATCTGCCTCGATCGCCCGCGCAAGCTCTTCGGCCTCGGCCCGGCCCCGCGCATAATTGACGACGACGGCGACGCCGTCGCGGGCAAGCCGCCGTGCGATCGCGGCGCCGATGCCCTTCGAGGCGCCCGTCACGATCGCCGTTCTTGGATGTTGGTTGGTCATGGAAGTTCTCCGTGTTCTCTGTGACACGGATATAGGCCGGCACACTTTCCGGATAATCACCTATCGCTTGACATCACTATTCGGAAGCTGCGAACAATGGCCATGGATCGCCTGGATACGATGCGGCTTTTCGTGCGCGTGCTGGAACGGCGCAGCTTCACCGCAGCCGCCGCCGATCTCGGCCTGCCGCGCTCGACCGCGACGGAGGCCATCCGGCGGCTCGAAGAATATCTCGGCGCGCGGCTCCTCGAGCGCACGACGCGGCAGGTGAATGCCACGCAGGACGGCGAAGCCTACTACCGGCGCTGCCTGTCGATCCTGGCCGAGATCGAGGATGCCGAGGCCGCCTTCCGCAAGGCCGAGCCCTTCGGCCTGCTGCGCATCGACGCCTCGACGCTGCTGACCCGCACCTTCCTGTTGCCGCGCCTGCCAGAATTCCTTGCCCGCTACCCGCGCATCGACCTGCAGATCGGCCAGAGCGACCGGCTGGTCGATCTCGTGCGCGAGGGTGTCGATTGCGTCATCCGCGTCGGCGAGCCGGCCGACAGCGGCATGATCATGCGGCGGCTGGCAGTGATCCGCGAGATGACCTGCGCCAGCCCCGCCTATCTCGAACGCCATGGCGTGCCCGCCTCCCCGGACGCGCTCGCAGGCCACCAGGCGGTCGGCTTCGTGTCGTCCCGCACCGGCGAGACCCTGCCGTTCGAATTCACCGTCGAGGGCAAGACCGTCGAGGTGCGGCTGCCCGGCCGTGTCGCGGCCAACAATTCCGACACCGCCGCCGACCTGGCGCGGCTTGGCCTCGGCCTCATCCAGGCGCCGCGCTATCGCTTCGAGAAAGACCTTGCCGACGGCACGCTGGTCGAGGTGCTGGCCGGCTACGCGCCCTCGCAGACGCCGCTGTCGGCGCTCTACCCGCAGAACCGGCAGCTCTCGCCGCGCCTGCGCGTCTTCCTCGACTGGGCCGCGCGCATCTTCGCCGAGGCGAACCTTTGAGCAACTTCAGGAAAAGTGTGAAACGGTTTTCCGTCCGGAATTGCGCCAAAGCAAGGAGATGGGCAATTCCAGGAAAAGTGTGAAACGGTCTTCCGTCCGAAATTGCGCCAAGACAAGGAGATGGCCACATTGGAAGGGCAAATTTAAACGTTTGGCACTAGTGTCGACCGACAGGCTGTTGTCCAGAAAGGTATTCGGGTCGAATTGGCCACAACGGGTTTCAGCATAGGTCGCGCAAGACAGGCCATTTTCTCTTCCGCCAACTTGCCGGCGGCCATAGCTTTTGTTGTCCTTTTGGCCTGCGCCTTCCTTGCCGACAAGCAGAACCGCATGGTCTCCGACCAGCTCGAGCGCGCCGATGTGCTGGCCAAGGTCAACATCGTCCGCGCCAAGCTCGAAGGCAATATAGAAGGCAACCTGCAACTTGTTCAGGGCCTTATCGCGACCATCGTTACGGAGCCCTTGATGGGCCAGGAGAGATTTGCCGCGCTTGCGAGCAATTTGTTCCAGCAGAAATCGCAACTGCGCAACATCGCCGGCGCGCCCGACCTCGTCATCTCGCTGATGTACCCGATCAACGGCAACGAGAAGGCGATCGGGCTCGATTACCGCAACAACGAGGCGCAACGCCGGGCGGCGATGCAGGCGCGAGACCAGCGCGTGCTGGTGTTCGCCGGCCCGGTCGACCTGGCCCAGGGCGGGCGCGGCTTCGTCGGCCGCATCCCGGTCTTCGTGCCGAAAGCAGGCGGCGGCGACCGCTTCTGGGGCATCGTCTCGGCGGTGGTCGATGTCGACCGCCTCTACGCGGCGAGCGGACTGACCGATCCGGAGCTCAACATCGATGTCGCGCTGACCGGCAAGGATGCGCTGGGCGGCGGCGGCGAACGCTTCTTCGGCGGCGAGAATGTCATCGCCGGAAATCCGGTTTCGGCCAATGTGCAGCTGCCGTCGGGCTCGTGGCGAATCTCGGCCATCCCCAAGGGCGGCTGGCCAGCGGCTCCGAAGAACGAGTGGACCTTGCGCGCGCTGATGTTGCTCGCCGGCGCGCTGGTCGTGCTGCCGATCATGGTCGCCGGACGGCTGTTCGGGGAAAGGCAGAAGAACTACGCCGAGCTGAGGCGCCTGTCCGGGCGCCTGGAGCTGGCGCTGGAAGCCTCCGGCATCGGCGTCTGGGAACACGACCTCGCCACCAATGAGATGGTATGGGACGACCGCGTCAACGAGATCTACGGCAAGCCGGCCGACGGCCGGCCGCGCGGCTATGATGACTGGGCGCGCTCGATCCATCCCGAGGACAGGTCGCGGGCGCTGCGGGATTTCGACCGGGCGGCCGGGAACAAGGGCCTCTATTCCTCGCAATACCGCCTCCTCGGTCCCGACGGCGCCATCCGCCACGTGCGCACGCGCGCCAGCTTCTTCCAGGACATCGACGGCACGCCAAAGCTGATCGGCGCCGAATGGGACGTGACCAGCGACGTGTTGCTCAACGAGACCCTGAGGCGCGAGCGGCAATTGACGGAATCGAAGAATGCCGAGCTGAACCTCGCTAAGGCGCATATCGAATACGCCGCGCTGCACGATTCCCTGACCGGCCTGCCCAACCGCCGCTATCTCGACGAACTGCTCGCCGAAACCGGCGGTCCGGACCGGCCGACGGCGCTGCTGCATCTGGACCTGGACCGGTTCAAGCAGATCAACGACACGCTCGGCCACGCCGCCGGCGATGCCATGCTCGTGCATGCCTCGAAGGTCATCAAGGCCAATGCGGGCCCTGGTGATTTCGTCGCGCGCATCGGCGGCGACGAATTCGTCGTGATGAGCCATGGGCTCGACGACGACCAGCTCGCAGCCCTTGCCGACCGCATCATCGAGGAGATGCGCCAGCCCCTCGACTATCGGGGCCATCCCTGCCGCTTCGGGGTGAGCATCGGCATCGCCGCCAACAGCGGCGTCGACGCCAAGCAGCTGCTCGTCAACGCCGATCTCGCGCTCTACCGGGCGAAGGGCCGCGGCCGCAACCGCTACGAGTTCTTCAACGAAGAGCTGCAAAGCGAGATCGTGCGCACCAAGCAGGTCGCCGACGAGATCCTGGGCGGACTGGAGCGCAACGAATTCGTCGCCTACTACCAGCCGCAGTTCGACGCCAGGACGCTCGAGATCGTCGGCGTCGAGGCGCTGTCGCGCTGGAACCACCCGCGACGCGGGATCCTCGCCCCCGATGCCTTCCTCAAGGTGGCCGAGGAGCTCAATGTCGTGTCGCTGATCGATCGCACCATCCTCGAGCAGGCGCTGCAGAATTTCGGGCGCTGGGAGCGCGACCATCTCAAGATCCCGCGCGTTTCGGTCAACGTCTCGGCCAGGCGGCTGGAGGACAAGAGCCTGATCGAGGGGTTGCGCAAGCTGGACATCAGACAGGGCACCGTGTCGTTCGAGCTGGTGGAGTCCATCTTCCTCGACGAGAATGACGACCTCGTCACCTGGAACATCGAGCACATCAAGGAGCTCGGCATTGACATCGAGATCGACGATTTCGGCACCGGCCACGCCTCGATCGTCTCCCTGCTCAAGCTGCAGCCGCGCCGCCTCAAGATCGACCGCCAGCTGGTGATCCCAATCACCGGCTCGAGCGCGCAGCGGCATCTGGTCTTGTCGATCATCGAGATCGGCAAGTCGCTCGGCATCGAAGTGATCGCCGAGGGCGTCGAGACGATGGAGCACGCGCGTATCCTGAAGGAGCTCGGCTGCGATATCCTGCAGGGCTTCTTTTTCGGGCGCCCCATGGAGGCCAACGTATTCAAGAGCTTCGCGCGGTCGCGCAAATGGCTGGCCGCGGGGTAGTTGGGCCGCCGATCCTCGCCGCGAGGTGGAAGACTTGGCGAAAGAAGCCGCCAGGCGGAAGTGACCGCGCGCCTCACCATAAGATGCCACCCAGAGCTCATTGTATCAATTTCGCCCGCGCGATGAATTCAGCAATTGAATAAAGATCGCGGGATGGCATTCAGCCTTTGCAAGCCTTTTTTGGAATGCAGCTCGCGCAGCGAGAAACTATCACGCTCCTCCATTCGTCACTCCCTACACAGCCTCTGTTGGCTGGTGAAGCAACGCAAACAGGAGAGCATCATGAATTACTTCGTGAATATCTTCGCCAAATCTTTGGCTAGCAGTGCAGTCATCATCTCATTGTCGCTTCCAGCAACGGCTGGCGGCATCGGCGTCGGCGGCGGTGTTTCGGTCGGCGGCAGAGGCGGCGTCAATGCTGGCGTCGGGGCATCGATAGGCGGAGCTGGTGGTATCGGCGTCGGCGCGGGTGCCTCGGTCGGCGGCAGCGGCGGCGTCAATGCTGGCGTCGGCGCTTCGGTCGGTGGATCCAATGGTGTCAATGCAGGTCTCGGCGCCAATGTCGGTGGCACGAACGGTGTCAGCGCTGGCTTGGCGCGAATGTTGGCGGCACCAACGGCGTAAACGCGGGGCTGGGTGTCAATGTGGGAGCCGGTGTAGGCGTTGGCGTCGGCGTTGGCACGAACCCCAGCAACCCTTCCAACCCGGGCAATCCGTCCAACCCTGGCGCCCCTGGCTTGCCCGCGAAGGTCGCTCAAATGTCCGATAGCCAGATCGCGCGGTTCAAGAAACGCTGCGCGGATGTGCTGGGCAGCGAAGGCTCCTATGACCGTGATTTGCGCCAGCTCTGCCTGCTGATCGCCAGTCGCTGAGCTCTGCGGGGCGAGCTTGAACCATCCTGATGCCTCGTTCGCGAAGCCCGCTGCCGAAGGGTGGCGGGCTCGTCTATAAGAGCGCAAGTTCGGCTCGGCGCAAATCGAACCCACTGCGAATACTAACAGGCTTGGCCGTACCGGCCGCTTCTCGACGTTGACAAAGAAAATCCCGACAGGCACCTTTCCCCTTGAGGGAAAAAAGCGAGGAGCATCCATGAAGAAGCAGTACACAAAGCCTGTTCTTACGAAGCGAGACAGACTGTCGGTCGTTACGGCCACCCTTCCTGCGTCGCAGATTATCATCATCCCAGGGTAGACATAGTCTCTCTGCTGAGACAAAGCCCGCTGGCTTCGGCCGGCGGGCTTTTGCGTAACGGGCCTTGAGTTTGACGTTGGTGCTCGGGCGAACGAACGGGCGATCGATAATCGTGTTCATCTTGCCGAACTGGGGCACATGAGCAGCCGTCGCGCATGTCTGGATGACGACGATTATTGGCTACCCTTTTTGGCGCGCTGCTGCGAGGGCCACCAGATGAAATACAGCGACCCGATCCTGAGGACCGGCACGCGCCTGTCTCTCTCCCGGTCGCGTAGCTCTCTATAGGTCTTCACCTTGAATATCCCGCCGGGCAGGTTGATACGCAGGGCCATGCACATTCCCGAAGTGTTGACACCGTGCTGGAGTGCACGATCGGACGGCAGATCAGACTGTCGGTGCAATCCGATGAACCAACATCCAGCCATCAGCAGCGATTAAAGTGGCCGGCGCCACAATCTAGGGGGGGGGTGGTATGGGGCTATGGCGCCGGCCGACGAGACACATAGTCCGCCAAAACGGGACTTTTACAGCTTCGATCCGGCAACGCCAGTGGTGTGATCGCGTATACGGCGACCGATGTTCGGTCGCTTAACAACACCTTAAGAGCGGCGAGTAATTGGGGCCGCCACGCGTCACCGATGATGGCGATCGCATTGCCCGAAGCGCTTCGCAACGACCGATCGCCTCTACGGCAACATGCGCTTGAGGACGTCGTCGCGGCGCACGAAATGGTGCCAGAGCGCCGCGAGCCCATGCAGCCCGGCGACCACCAGGATCGCGTTGGCGCACAGGCTGTGCAATTCGCGCAAGGTCCTGGCTGTCTCGCGGTCGGGCGGAAATGGCGCCGGGATGGTGAACAGCCCGAAGAAACTCAGCTCGTTGCCGCGATACCAGGTCAGCAGGATGCCCAGCGCCGGAATGGCGATCAGCAGCGCATACAGCAGGAGATGGCTGGCTTGCGCCGCCATCCGCTCGACCCAGCCGATATCGGCCGGCTCCGGAGGCGCCCCCTCGCCGAGGCGCAATGCCACCCGCCAGAGAACCAGCACGGCCATGACGAGGCCGACGGAGATATGGATGCGCCAGATCATGTCGACGCGCGGATCGCCGCGCGCAAAGATATCCTCGTTGAAGGTGAGCGCGTACATCAGCAGGACAATCAGGAAAAGCGTCCAGTGCAGGAACTTCTGGGCACGGCTATAGCTTTGCATCGGATCCATCATTGTCACGCGGTTGACCTATTAGGCGCTGCCCTTAATGGCGAAGTTGCGGCTGAGGCGCCCATAAAGCCGCCCGTTGCGTCATCGCCCGACCCCTGACGCCCGGCCCGGCCTCGCCGCCTGCTTCCGCCCCGTGCTAAGGAACTGTTATAGCCCGATTGCGGTTGTCTGCGGTGCATGCAGGCAGCTGATGAGCGACAAGGAACATGGCGGACAAGAAGAAGCGCGGCTCCCTCCGCAAGCTTGTGGGCGGCATCGTCGCGAAAATCGCCACGGCATCCGGTCCCGCATCCGGCGACGGCGAAAGCACCACTGCTACGCTGGTCGCCGAATGGCCGCTGCCGCCGTCGGCGACGCTCGGCTCCGCGATGCGCCTGAAGGGAATCGAACGCGAGGTCCGCGCCCGCCTGCCTTGGGTGGTGCGGAAATTCGCCAAGGCGGAGACGGGCCGGGTCGTGCTGCGGATGCTGAAGACCGACGCGGATGCCTTCCAGGCCGCCTCGGCAACGATCTCCAGCACGTTGCAGGGGATCGAGACCTTGCCCGTCCTGCCCCGTGAGGCGGAGGATATCCTCACCATCTCCGCCCGCGAGCGCCACAAATGGCTGCGGGACGGCCGCCTGAAAAGCACCGGCACGCGCACCGTGAAGATGCGCGGGCGATCCAAAGCCGTCACCTTCCACGTCTTCGATCCGCGCCACATCGAGGACATTCTCGACCGTGACCTGGCGACGGGCTGGCGGGAGGAGGATGCGCTTGAGGTCACCGAGAACAGGCGGCGCGGCGCCGGCAAGGCGGCGCTGACGCGCGCCGGCAAGCGCGAGCGCAAGGCCGGCCCTGCCCGCAAATCGGGAAAGGACGACAGCCCACCGCCAAAGCTGGAGGGGTGGGACATTTTCGAGGCGGATGGATTGCTGCGCTAGAACCGTAGGAGCCGGCTAAGGATATTTCGTCCCAACGCCCGCGGGATTCAGGTCGCCCTGCAATTCCTTCGGCAGTGGCAGGCTGGAGCATTGCTGGTGCACGGCGCGGGCGAACAGTTTGCGCTGCTTCTGTTCGGCCTCCTTGGTGGCCGCCAGGATCCCCAGCCCATACGGGCCGAGCGCGACGAAGGCCCAGCCGGGATGCGTCTTCTCGCGGGCGGAATAGTCGGCAGCGGCGGTCCGCGCCTGCTGGCATTCGGGCGATGCATATTTCGGGTCTTGCGGCGAAAGCGACGTCCCATAGTCGACCGGCGAGGTCGCGCATCCGGCCAGTGTCGCCGCCAACGCAACGGATAGTGCGATTCTCATCCCGAAGCCTTTCCCCCGCTCGATGCGACAGTACACGGAACTCCTCTTCCCACAAGCAAAGCGCTTCGACGACCGGCGATCGATCGCCATGGCAGCCGGGCGCACCACGAAA
>NZ_JBAZUD010000189.1:0-7990 GCF_041661565.1 Mesorhizobium sp. | reverse complement strand
AAGGCGGCGCACGCCGCAGGCGCCATCGTGATGATGGACAATACGTGGGCAACGCCGCTTTATTTCCGCCCGCTCGACCATGGCGTGGACATATCGATCCATGCCGCGACGAAATACCCGGCGGGCCATTCCGACGTGCTGCTGGGCACGGTCTCGGCCAATGAGAACTGCTGGGACCATCTCTTCGAAAGCTTCTGCACCCTTGGCTGCTGCGCGGGGCCGGACGACGTCTACCAGGTGCTGCGCGGCCTGCGCACCATGGGCGTGCGCCTCGATCATCACCAACGCAGCGCCCTCGAAATCGCCTCCTGGCTGGAGGGCCAGAACGGCGTTGCGCGCGTGCTGCACCCGGCGCTGCCCAGCCATCCCGACCACGGCCTCTGGAAGCGCGACTTCTGCGGGTCGAGCGGCATTTTCTCCATCGAGCTGGCCGGCGGCGGGCAGAAGCAGCAGCACGCCTTCCTCGACGCATTGCGGATCTTTGGGCTCGGCTACTCCTGGGGCGGCTATGAGAGCCTCGCGGTGCCGGTCTGGATCGGCGACCGCGTCATTGCAAAAACCACCCATGATGGGCCGCTGGTCCGCCTGCAGATCGGTCTCGAGGACGTCGCGGACCTGAAGGCCGACCTCATGCGCGGCCTGGACGCTGCCGCGTCCACCTGAACGAGTAATGGGCAGAACCGACTTGGAAGTCCCGTCAAGCACTTTTGAGAGGCTCGTGAAGCGTAGCTGACCTGCGGGAATACAAGGCGGCGCGAAATTCCATCCCTTTAGACCTTGGTTTGCGGGATTGATTTGGCTTTCAAATTCGCTCTCGTCGCGTCATTGCGGGGGATCAGAACGATTTCTCCCTTCCCCTTGGATGACCGTTACCGACTTCATGGCCTTTCGCCTCTTCGTTCCCATCCTTGCCGGCGCCACGCCGCGCGAACGTGTCATCGCCTGCATCGGCGCGATGATCGGCATCGCCCTGACCGGCCTGATCGGCGGCCTTGCGCTTGGCAACGGTGCGCACGTGCCGTTGCTGGTTGGCCCGATCGGGGCATCGGCGGTGCTGCTGTTCGCAGTGCCGGCAAGCCCGTTGGCGCAGCCATGGTCGATCATCGGCGGCAACACGCTATCGGCGCTTGTCGGCGTGACCGTCGCTCATTTCATCCATGAACCGGCCCTTGCCGCGGGCATCGCCGTGGCGCTGGCAATCGCGGTCATGTCGCTCACCCGTTGCCTGCATCCGCCCGGCGGAGCCGCCGCGTTGACAGCGGTGCTCGGTGGACCAGCCGTCACCGCGGCTGGCTTCCTGTTTCCCTTTGTTCCGGTGGCGCTGAACTCGATCGTGCTGGTTGTGCTTGGCTACGGCTTCCACAAGCTGTCGCGGCGCAATTACCCGCACGTGCCGGTTCCAGCCCCGACCAATAGCCACGGCACGATCGATCCGCCGGCGCGGGTGCGCGTCGGCTTCCGGCCCGAGGACATCGATGCCGCCCTGGAAGCGCTCGAGGAAACATTCGACATCGACCGCGACGACCTCGACCGGCTGCTGCGACAGGTCGAACTGCAGGCCATGGCGCGGGCGCACGAGACCCTCTTGTGCGAAGACATCATGTCGCGCGATGTGATCTCGGTGCAAGAACACACACCAGCCGAGACCGCACGCCAATTGCTGCTCGATCACAACATCCGCACCTTGCCGGTCGTCGACACGGATGCGAGGCTCGCCGGCACCGTCGGCTTGCGGGAACTGATGCTGGCCTCTGGCACCGTCGGGTCGATGCTGTCGAACGCGGCGACCGCCTCCCCTGGTGCCGCGGCCATGGGACTGTTGCCGATCCTCACCGACGGCCGCAGCCACGCCGTCATCGTCGTCGATGGTGCGAGGCATATTCTGGGCCTGATCACGCAAACCGACCTGCTGGCGACAGCGGCCCGGCTGGTGAAAACGGAATAGCCCCGCCGGAAGCGCTGACTATCTCTGCCATCCGCCGGAGGCATCGTCCCGATCCAGCGCCAGGGACCTTCGCCTCGCCTCGTCGGGTCGCGCGATATGTGTCCATGACCCGTCATGGCCCGGCTTGTGCCGCCGGATCCAGGCATCGAGCCCTTCTCGAAGATCGGCGGTCGGAACCATGCGGGCGAACTGCTCGGCCTCGACCAGCAAACCGTCGGCGATGCTCAGGTCGAGGCCACGCGCCACGGCCGTGAGGATGCTGGCGACCGCCAGCCCCGAACGCCGCAAGATCCGCCTGGCCAGATCGAACGCTGCCGGCATCAGGTCGCCATGCGGAACAACCTGGTTGACGAGGCCAAGTTCAAGCGCGCGCGACGCTGGAAACCAATCGCCGGTCAAAAGCAGTTCGAGCGCGCGCTTGCGCCCGGCCAGCCTCGGCAAGCGCTGGGTTCCGCCAAAGGTCGGCGGCATCGCGAGGTTGATTTCGGGCTTGGCGAACACCGCGCGATCGCTGGCAATGGCGAGCGGCACGGCCTCGGTGATCTCGCACCCGCCGCCGAAAGCAATGCCGTTGACGGCCGCGATCACGGGTTTGCGAAACGCTTCCAGCCTCGACGTCAGCCGCTGCCCGCGCATGACGAAATCGCGCATCGCGACATCGGCGCCCAGCGCGACGCTGGCCGAGAACTCATGGATGTCGCCGCCCGCCGAGAAGGCTCGTTCCCCGGCGCCGGTCAGGATGAGCGCGCGCACCCCGACATCGACTTCGAGATGATCGAGGAGGGCCAGCAGCCTGTCGATCAGGGCATAGTTCAATGCGTTGAGTTTGTCGGGACGATTGAGAGTGAGGACAGCTACCCCGTCACGGGTCTCGCTCAAGACAAGATCGGTCATCGTTTTTCCTTTCCAGAAACCCCGGAAACGGATCACGCTTTCGATTGCCTGTATATTCACTAGTCGGTATACTTTATCGCATGCCTGAGCTGTCCAGCCCTACCCGCCAACGCATTGTCGCAGCAGCGACGAGATTGTTTTATGCCGAGGGAATCGGCCGGGTCAGCGTCGATGCCATCGCCGAAAAGGCCGGGCTCACCAAGCGGACGCTCTACTATCACTTCAAGAGCAAGGACGATTTGATCGCTGCCTATCTCGACGGCCGCGACCAGCCCAACCTGAAGCAGATGGCTGGCTGGTTCCACGCCGCCGAAGGCGATGTGGAACGCAAGGTCGAGGCGATCTTCACCAATCTCGCGCGGGTGGCGCGGAACCCTAAGTGGAAGGGATGCGGCTTCCTGCGCACGGCCGCCGAACTCGCCTCGATGCCAGGACATCCCGCCATCAAGGCCGGTTCGCGGCACAAGTCGAATTTCGAAACCTGGCTGGCTGGAGAACTGTCCGATCGCGGCGTCGATGAGCCACAAATCCTGGCGCGCGAGATCGTGCTGCTGCTGGACGGCGCCTTTTCGGTCATGCTTGTCCATCGCAATCCCGACTACATCGAAGCGGCCGGACGGGCCGCCGCGACGCTGGTCCAGGCTCGGCGCCGGAACGAAGATTAGTCCAGGCGGTCCGGACCGCTCAGATGTGCATTTCAGTCCAGAATGCCCGCTGCTCGGCCGTCCGTTTCAAACTGGCATGGCTCTCATGAATTGCGAGGCCGGGCGTGGTGTTGGCCTCCACGATGGTGATGCCGTCATCGGTCAGCGCGACGTCCCAGCCAATGAGCCCGGGATAAGGCAAAAGACCCGCCAGTTGCAGCAGCCGGGACCTCACCAGCGTCCAGTCGGGGATGACGGCGTCCCGTATCCGGGCGCCCGTGTCGGGATGCCGGTCGCTGAAGTGGCGTCGCTTCGTTTCCGGATTGTAGGAGAGGCCCGGACACAGCACGCCCGTGGCGGTGTCGACGAGGGCCGAGATGCCGCCACGGCCGACGCGCCAGTTGTCGGTGGGATATGTCGCCGGCCGGCCCATCTTCATCGTCGCCGCCAGGATGACCGGCTCATGGTTGGAAAAGTGGGTTCCGGTGAGGACGCGAAGCGTGTTCAGCGTCGGCGGAAAGAAGGCCTCGCTCCACGAGCCTTGCTGAATGATATCGGACACCGTGTAGCCGACCGGCCGCTGGCTTACAAAACCGTCCAGCCACTCCCGAGGCTCGACCTTCTTGCCGTTGACATGCAATCCACCCGGCATGTCGACCAGCCTGAGCGCGCCACGCGCCTGCCCCTCTCCGGAAGGCTTGAGGAACAGTTCGCCCTTCTCCTGGACAAGCTGCAGGATTGCCTCGAGCCCGAGACGGTCGTCCGGGTTCGCAAGATGAACAAGGTGTCGACCGGCGACATAGTGGGTCATCGGCGGCGCCACCGACGGCATGACGAGATCAAGCCAGGCCTTCTGGTTCAGCTTGTTGAACAGGGCCCGGTCAAGCCGGTAATTGTAGGAAGCCAGGCGTCGAATGAGCAGCGTGTACGGGATGTAGTCGCGACGGCGAAACGCCTCGTCCTCGAGCATCACCAGGGCCTTTGACTGGTGGCCGCGACGCAGGCCGCGCAACCGCCACATGGTGCTCGGGGCCGCGCCCTCGAATTCAGCTTTCAGATAGGACTGATAGGCCCACCACCGACGCGCAATCGACACCGACACCCCCTGGCACGCCCGACCGATTGGATCGCAGCGGTGTCATTTGAAACGCCCGGGGTCGCTTGTCCATCGGAGATACGCCCGGTCGCTTCCTTTTCGAGGGGCGCGGGTCGCGTGCTAGAAGCCGAGCGCCAGCCATGCCGTACCGGCAAGGAGCGTGATCAGCGTCAATGGCAGGCCGACCTTGAAGAAGGCGCCGAAGGAGAGCGGCACGCCGGCCGTCTTGGCCTGTTCGGCGACGATCAGGTTGGCGACCGAGCCGAGCAACGTGAAATTGCCGGCCAGGGTCGAACTCATCGCGACGACCAGCCATGCGCGTTCGGGATTTTCGAGGCCGGGTATGAAAGGCCTGAGCGCCAGCACCGCCGGCACATTACTCATGACGTTCGAAAGCACCGCGGTAAAACCCGACAGCCGCCAGACATCGTCCAGTCCAAGCCCCTTGGCGGAGGCGATCAGGTCCGGTGTCAGCAGCGTCTTCTCCGCGCCGGCGACTACCACGAAGAGACCAGCGAACATGAACAACAACGGCCCGTCGATCTCGCGGTAGATGCGTTGGGGCTTGATGGATCGGGTGAGCAGCAGGATGGCGCCGCCGATGAGCGCCGCCTTGGCGACGGGAACGCCGGCGAAGAAAGCGATTGCCAGCGCCACACAGACGATCACCGCCTTCAACACCTGCCCCCGATGCATCCGACCGCGCGAGACCTCTGGGTCAAGTTGCGCGGTGCGGGCGAATTCCGCCCGATAGGCGACGCGCACGATGATTATGACGGCGACAAGTCCGAACAGCGCGACCGGCGCCAGCGCCGCCGAGAAGGCCGGGTAGGAAATGCCCGAGAGCGCGCCGATGACCATGTTCTGCGGGTTGCCGGTGATGGTGGCGACGCTGCCGCAATTGGACGCTGTGGCGGTGGCGATGAGGTAGGGAATCGGATTGCGGTTGATGATTCGGGTGACGTGGACGACGATCGGCGCCATCACGAGGCAGATGGCGTCGTTGACCAGGAAGGCGGACAGCACGCCGGTCAGCAGCGTCACCATGACCAGCAGCATGAAGGGCGCGTGCGCGTGTTCGATGG
Organism: Mesorhizobium sp.; assembly: GCF_041661565.1. Classification (GTDB taxonomy): domain Bacteria; phylum Pseudomonadota; class Alphaproteobacteria; order Rhizobiales; family Rhizobiaceae; genus Mesorhizobium. Next base: position 2,326 of record NZ_JBAZUD010000189.1, on the reverse strand, counting down.
CAACGGCGCCGAGCCCACGAAAAGCGCCGGAGATCTTCAGATGCGCCACCACGATCATCATGCCAAGCAGAAGCGTTATGGTGTCGAAATTGATCGCCCGGTAGGCATCCTCCATGCTGAGCGCGCCAATGGCGATCATCGCCGCGCCACCGAGCAGCGCGATCCCCGCCCGGTCGAGGCGCAGGCCTGGTATACGGCCGACCGCGACACCGGCATAGGTCAGGACCAGGATCAGCAGTGCCGCCACGCCCGTCAGTGTCATGCGAAGAAGGCCCTGCCCGATCATCCAGCCCCGTGGGGGCGCCGGAGAATACCTTTAGCGTGATGTGGTCAAAGCGAAAGCTCTGCCGGCGCGACAATCGGCGCAAATGATCGCGATCCGCGGCTCCCGGCTTTGCGTTCAATGCACCGTGCCGACGCTGGGCGACGGCACCGGTGAAACACCCGCCGGATCGAAGCTGACCTGGTCGCGCCCATTTGCCTTTGCTGTGTAGAGTCTTCGGTCGGCAGCGGAGAATATCTCCTCATAGGTGGTCGGGCCGCTGAAGCTCGTTCCGCCGATACTGACGGAAAGCGGGCAAGGCCTGCCGCCGGGAGAGAAATCCATCTCCCGGATGCGCCGTCGAATGCTTTCGGCGACCAGCCAGGAATGCGAGGGGTCCACACCGGGCATGAACACGCCGAATTCCTCGCCGCCGATCCGGCCGACGAGATCGACGCCACGCAGTTGCCCTTTGATCGCCTGCGCTATCAGTCTGAGCGCCTGGTCGCCGCTTTCATGGCCAAGGCGGTCATTGATCGACTTGAAGTGGTCGGCGTCGATGATCAGCAGCGCTCCGGAGCGGGTGTGTTCCTCCTTGCTGGTATGCTCGAGATAGGCCTCGACCAGCATCGAAAAGGCGCCACGGTTCAGCACCGCCGTCAGGCTGTCGGTCGCGGCAATCACGCTGAGGTCACGCTGGGCGATCGCCAACTGGCGGATCTTCCACATGAGGACAAAGAGAAACGATCCGCCGAGCAGCAAAGGCAGAAACAGGTCGGTCATCTGCGCCCGCCACAGTGCCTCGGGCGAAAGATAGAGGAAATTGAAAGAATCGACGAAAAACGCCACCGCAATAAAGAATGCGGTGCCGATCAGGGTGACAGCGATCACCCTTCCCCAGCTCGTCGCCGATAGATCGAGCTTCATTCGTTCAACTCCATGGGCCGCAACCATGCCGTACCAACGCAAATAAATTGATAAGAGTTTCCGTTCAATTCGATATCGGATGGGATTGGGCAATTTAGCCACCAAGTCGACCGTATCCGCCGTGAAACGACTATAAAATGTCGGTCAGCGACTTCGCGGCAGGACCACCCGGCAGAGCAATCCGCCCGACGTTCCGCGAGACAGATCGAGACTTCCGCCATAGAGTTCCGTGAGTTCGGCGGCGATCGGAAGGCCGAAGCCATGGCCCGGCGTCGCCTCGTCGATACGCCGGCCCGGCCGCATCGCCTCCGGCATCGCGGCCGGATCGAGACCGGGACCGTCGTCGCCGACGTCGATAATGACCCGGCCCTGATCAGCTACAGCCGAAACAGTGACGCGCGAGCGCGCCCACTTGCAGGCATTGTCGAGCAGATTGCCGAGGATTTCGTCGAAATCCTGTGTCTCTGTGGCAACCACGACGTCGGCGGCTGCCGACAGATCGAAGGTCAAGCCGCGTTCGCGGTGGATGTTGCCCATCATGCCGACAAGGTCGCTCAACCGTCCCGCGACATTGGTGCTGGCGCGCGCCGGACCAGCCAGGACCGCGGCGCGCGCGCGCGCCAGATGGTGGCGGATCAGCCGCTCCATCAATTCGAGTTGGGTGCGCATGGCGGCGGCGGCGCCGGGGGTGATCGGCCCCGATGTGGCCGCGCGACTGTCGAGCGAAAGGCCGAGCGTCGCCAGAGGCGTCTTCAGCCCATGCGCCAGATTGGCGACATGGCGCCTGGCGCGCGCCAGCCCTTCGGCATTCTCGGCAAGCAGGCTGTTGACCTCTTCAACCAGCGGCAGGATTTCGCTCGGCTGGTCGGTGGAGATCGCGCCGCGCTTGCCAGCGCGGATATCGGCCAGGCCGGTCCTAAGGGCGGCGAGCGGCAGCAACCCAAGCCGCACCTGCGCCAGCATGGCACCGACCAGCAACAGGCCCAACACGACCAGCGCAAGCACCAGCGGCAGCAGCGCGTCGCGCAGCGGCCCATATATGGCGCGATAGGGCGCGGTCGCGGCCACCGTCACCGTCTCCGTGCCGAATGGCGCTTCAAGAATGCGCCAATGCAGGGACTGACCGTCGTAACCCGG
>NZ_JBAZUD010000188.1:0-8009 GCF_041661565.1 Mesorhizobium sp. | reverse complement strand
GTTCCCGAGACCTCATGGCCCATGATGCGGGGATAGGCGAGGAACGGGTGCTTGCCCTCGAAGATGTGGTAGTCGGTGCCGCAGATGCCGACATGGCTGACCGCGACCAGCGCCCAGCCGGCAGGCGGCGCGCCAGGTCCGGCACGGTCTTCCACGACCAGTTCGCCGGGTGATCGGCAGACGACGGCTTTCATGCTTCAATCCAGTCGGTGGTCAGATCGCCGGCTCGTCGGGTCTTGACGGCCGGCGACTGGTTGCGGGTCGGCTCACTTGCCGCGGCGGCGAAGTCCGTCGAAATAGACGATGATGATGATCAGCGCGCCGGTGATGATGCGCTGCCAGAACGAGTTGACGTTTAGCAAATTGGCGCCGTTGTTGATGGTGGCCAGGATGAAGGCGCCGAGCAACGGGCCATGCACCGAGCCGACCGCTCCGAACAGCGAAGTGCCGCCGATGACCGACGAGGCGATGGCCTGCAGCTCCCAGCCCTCGGCTTGGGTCGGGTTGCCGATGCCGATGCGGGCGGCCAGCAGCACGCCGACGAATGCCGCGCAGAGGCCGGACAGCGTGTAGGCCATGTAGATGGTGCGCTGGACGTTGACGCCGGAAAGGCGCGACGCCTCGGCGTTGGAGCCGACCGAAAACAGGTACCGGCCCCAGCGGCTGTGATGCAGGAAGACATAGGCCGGAATGCCGACCAGGATGACCATCCAGAACAGGTTGGGAATGCCGATGAAGGAATTGCGCGAGAAGGCGGTGAAGGAATCGCTGTTGATGTTGATGGAGTTGCCGTTGGTCATCAGAAGGCCGATGCCGCGCAGCGAGGTGAGGGTCGCCAGCGTGATGATGAAGGGCGGCAGGCCCATCTTGACGATGCCGAAGCCGTGAAACATGCCGATGGCGACGCCGACCAGCAGCGTCACCAGGATGGCGACCCAGATCGGGAAGCCGGCATTGATCATCATGGCGACGACGACCGTGGCAAAGCCGACGACGGCGCCGACCGACAGGTCGATGCCGCCGGTGATGATGACGAAGGTCTGGCCCACCGCCATGATGGCGATCATCGAGCCCTGGCGCAAAAGATTGGCGATGTTGTTGCCCGTGGCGAAACTGGTCGTTGCCACCGAAAGCAGAATCCAGAGCAGCACCAGGAGCGCCAGCAGCGTCAGCCCGAACAGGACGTTGTAATTACGCTTCGGTTTTTCGATCGGTATGACTTCGGTGCTCATCGTTCCTCCCGTTTCTTCTTTTTACATTTTTTTTGATTGAGCATGATCTCGTCCGAAAACCGGCTTCCACTTTTCGGGATCATGCTCCTAGCCGATCGCCTGGGTCAGAACGTCCTCGTGGCTGGCGGCACGAAAGCCGTGGCTTGCCACCAGTCTGCCGCGCCGGAACACATGCAGCGTGTCGGAGAGTTCATAGACTTCCGGCAGGTAGGACGAGATCAGGATGATGCCGGCGCCCTTCGACAGCAGCGCGCCGAACAGGCGGTAGATCTCGGCCTTGGTGCCGACATCGACGCCGACCGTCGGCTCGTCGAAGATGAACAGCTTGGCGCCGTGCGCAAGCCATTTGCCGATGACGATCTTCTGCTGGTTGCCGCCTGAAAGGCTGGAGGCCAGCGCCCCGCGGGTCGGCGTCTTGATGCGCAGGTCGGCGATCTGGCGGTCGGCCTGCACCTTCTCCTTCGCGCTCGATATCAGCAGATTATTGGAAATGCGCTTGTAGATCGGCAGGTTGAGATTGAGGCCCACCGGCAAATTGAGGCAAAGGCCCTGGTCGCGGCGGCTTTCGGGCGCCAGCGCCATGCCGAGCTTGATCGCGTCGTGCTCGGAATTGACCTGGACGACCTTGCCTTCCCACAGGATCTGGCCGGCCGACCTCTTGTGGCGGCCGTAGAGGGTGGTGACGAATTCGCTGCGCCCGGCGCCGATCAGGCCATAAAGCCCGACGATCTCGCCGGCGCGAACCGTCATCGACACATCCTCGAAGCCCTTGCCAGACAGGTTGCTCGCCTCGAGGATCGCGGCGCCGGGAGTGAAGTGCTCCTTGTGGTAGACCTGCTCGATCGAGCGGTTGATCATCATCTTGACCAGTTCGGCATCATTGGTCTCGGCAATGTTCCGGGTGCCGACCAGGGTGCCGTCGCGCAGCACGGAAACACGGTCTGCGAGCTCGAACACCTCTTCCATGCGATGGCTGATGTAGATGATCGTGACGCCTTCACCCTTCAGCCGGCGGATCAGGGTGAAGAGCTGGTCGGCTTCCTTGCGGGTCAGATAGGCCGTCGGTTCGTCGAAGATCAGGAATTTGGTGCCGCGCACCGTGGCCCGCGCCGCGGCGATCAGCTGCTGCTGGCCGATGGTGAGGTCGCCCAGCGTGACATGGGCCGGCAGGTCGAAGCCGAGATCGTCGATGATCTTCTGCGCTTCCCGGACCATGGCGCGTTGCTGCAGGATGCCGAAGCGGGAATTCTCCTCGCCAAGGAACATGTTGGCGGCAACCGTCAGGTGGCGGCAAAGCACGACCTCCTGGTGCACGGCATTGATGCCGAGCGCCATCGCCTCATGCGGCGTCGCCAGGGCGGCCGGCTGGCCTTCCCAGATGACCTCTCCGGAGGTGCGCGGCATGACGCCGGTCAAAAGCTTGATGAGCGTGGATTTGCCGGCGCCGTTCTCGCCGACGATTGCGTGGATTTCGCCGGACTTGAAAGCGAGGTCCACCGGTTTCAGCGCGTGGGTGCCGGGATAGCGCTTTTCCAAGCCCCGCAGTTCAAGGATGGTCCTGCCGGGCTCGAGTGCGGGGGCGGGATGAAGTTCCTGCGCCGTCGAAATCATGACAATCCTCCCAGATTGGCCCCGCGGCGGCACGCCGCCAGGCAAGGATATGCCGAAAAAGAAATGCCCTGAAGGCAGCCTAGCCCAAGCGCGCCGATTGCCAAGGCATTTGTGCCGTATGTTTCCGGGGCGCGGTGGCCCCGGAAACGATGCGGTCGAGCGATGCTCAGAGCTTCGGGTTGAGCAGCGCGTCGATCTTGGGATCCTTCATATTGTCCTTGGTCACAAGATTGGCGCCGGTGTCGACATTGGCCTCGACCTTTTCGCCCTTGGAGGCGGCGAGCGCGGTCTTGATGCCGTCATAGCCCATCCGGTAGGGATCCTGGACGACCAGTGCGGAGATGACGCCGTCATTGAGGAACTTGATCAGCTTCTCGTCGCTGTCGAATCCGACCAGAGCCACCTTGCCGCCAAGGTTGTTTTCGGCGACAGCCTGACCGACGCCCTGCGCCATGATCAGGTTGGAAGCGAAGATACCCTTGAGGTTGGGGTTGGCGGTGATCAGGTCGGTGGCGATGTTGAGGCCCGTTGTGGCCTGGCCATCGGCGTATTTGTCGGCGACCAGCTTGAGGCCAGGATATTTTGCCTTGAGCTGTTCGGTGAAGCCTTGCTTGCGCTGTTCGAGCGAGCCGGCGCCGGGCGCGTTGGTGATCAGGGCGACGTCACCCTCGATCTTGCCGCCATTGGCGGCGCCGATGGCGGCCGCGAGGCCGTCGGCGGCGACACGGCCGCCCTGCACGTTGTCGGTGGTCAGGAACGAGGTGAAGGCCTTGGAGTCGGCGCCGGAGTCGATGCCGATGATCTTGACCTTGGCGGCTGCCTCATCGATCGGCTTGCCGAGCGCCTTGAATTCGGTCGGCGAGATGACGATGGCCGCCGGGTTGCTGGCGACGGCGTTCTCGAGGATCGAGATCTGGCCGTTGACGTCGGTTTCAGCCTGGGCGCCGAGTTCCGGCACGTTGACCCCAAGATCCTTGCCGGCCTTGCGGGCGCCGGCCAGAACGATCTGCCAGTAGAAGGACGTCGTGTCCTTGACGATGATCGGGATGGTCACGTCCGCCGCCGAAGCCGGTGCCGAATGCATGACGCCGGCGAGCATCGACGCCGCTGCCAGCGCCATCACGGCGCGGCGATTGAGAATGCTGGTCACGAATTTCATAGGTTTCCTCCCTAAGTCGCCCGGTGAACGATACGGAAGCCCCGTTCGGATAGGCGCAGCCAAACAGAACTTTATCAATAAAAAACAGTTACCCGATTTTGATAGTGCATCGATCACGACGATGCAAGCGCTGTTTCGAGCCGGTCCTGCCAATGTCCCGGAGGTCACATCCGTCGCGCCGCTCCTCGCTATGGCGGACCCATGCGCCGGCTTCCATTCTTCAAACCATGGAATATTAATTCCACGACTTCGTCAATATGGAATATTCATTCTTTCTTGTATGTGAGCTTTGTGACGCCAGAGCCTCAACCATCCACAGTGCAGTGACGCCTGCTCACCCAAGCTCCTGCACCACCGTATAGGGTCGATACCGGGCGTAGTCCGTCTCCGGCACCTCGATATCGAGCAGTTCGAGATTGCGGGCCAGATTGGCCGGCTTGGCGGTGCCGGTGAGCACGGTAGCGACCACGGGCTCGTGCAGGGGAAACTGGAAAGCGGCGGCCGCCAGGGGATAGCCGCCTTCAGCGGCGATCTTTTCCATCGCATCGACCCGAGCAAGGATATCCTCGCTTGCCGGCGCATAGTCGAAATTCGCGCCCGTAACCGGACCCGTCGCCAATATGCCGGAATTGAAAACGCCGCCGATGACAAGGGAGGTCTGTTGTGCCCGGCACAGGGGCAGCAATTCGGCTTCCGCGCTGCGGTCGAGCAAAGAATAGCGGCTGGCAAGCAGGATGCAGTCGAGCGGCGCGCGGCGCATCACGTCGAGGCAGATGCGCACTTCGTTGACGCCCAGCCCATAGGCGGAAATCGTGCCGGAACGCTTCAATTCATCGAGCGCCTTGAGGCCCCCGTCCATCAGTTGACGGAAGTGCAGCTTGGTCTTCTCGACGCCGTGCGTGTAGGCGCCGATGTCATGGACGTACAGGATGTCGATCTTGTTCAGGCCAAGCCGCGCATAGCTGAAATCGACCGACCGCATGATGCCGTCGTAGGAATAGTCATAGTCGAGCGCGAAAGGCAGCGGGTCGACATAGGCGTGATCGGGAACCTGATCCTCCGGCACAGGCCGGAACAGCCGTCCGACCTTGGTGGACAGCACGTAGGAATCGCGCGGCTTCTCGCGCAGGAAGTCGCCGAAGCGGCGTTCCGACAGGCCGAAGCCGTAGAAGGGTGCGGTGTCGAAATAGCGCAGGCCCGCGTCCCAGGCGCCCTGCAGCGTCTCCATCGCCGCCGCGCGCGAACAGGCGCGGTAGAGGCCGCCGATCGCTGCGCCGCCGAAACTGATCTCGGTGACCTCCAGCGCCGTCTGGCCGATGCGGCGTTTTTCCATGCGAAACCCTCTCCGTTCCGGACTGTTGCCCGGCTCGACAAACCGCTGCTCGGTCCGGTCTAGAGCGTCGCTCCGAGGTGCCAGGGCACGAACTCGTTGTCGCCGTAGCCGAAGTCCTCGCTCTTGGTCTTGCGGCCGGAAGCCGTCTCGACGATGAGTTCGAAGATCTCGCGGCCCATGCCGGCGATGGTCTTGTCGCCGGAGGCAATGACGCCACAGTTGACGTCCATGTCCTCTTCCATCTGGTGATACATGGTCGAGTTGGTGGCGACCTTTATCGACGGCGTTGGCCGGCAGCCGAAGCAGGAGCCACGGCCTGTGGTGAAGACGATGACGTTCGCGCCGCCGGCGACCTGGCCGGTCGCCGACACGGGGTCGTAGCCGGGCGTGTCCATGAACACCAAGCCGCTGCCGGTGACCTTTTCGGCGTAGCCGAAGACGCCGTTGAGCGGCGTCTGGCCACCCTTGGCGACTGCGCCAAGCGACTTTTCGAGGATGGTGGTGAGGCCGCCGCGCTTGTTGCCGGGTGAGGGGTTGTTGTCGATCGAGGCGCCGTGCTTGGCGACATGGTCCTCCCACCACTTGACGAAACCGTCGAGTTTCTGGGCGATCTCAGGCGTCGCCGCGCGATAGGCGAGCAGATGTTCGGCGCCATAGATTTCGGTCGTCTCGGAAAGGATACCGATACCGCCGACGCCGGCCAGGATATCGACTGCCGCGCCCAGCGCCGGATTGGCTGTGATGCCCGACATGCCGTCGGAACCACCGCATTGCAGGCCGACGACGATCTCGCTCACCGGGATCGGCTCACGCTTCAACTGGCCGACTTCCTCGGCGATCTCGGCCAACACCAACATCGCCTTTTCCACCGCTTTGCGCGACCCGCCGGCATCCTGGATGTTGAAATGGCGTTTGCCGGCGGCGACACCCTTCTGGCCGTAGAGGGTAAGTTGGTTGACCTCGCAGCCGAGGCCGACCATCAGCACACCGCCGAAATTCGGATGGCGCGCATAGCCGGCCAGCGTGCGGTGCAGCACCATCATGCCGTCGCCGGTGGCGCTCATGCCGCAGCCCTGGCCGTGGACGATCGGCACGAAGCCGTCGATGCCGGGATATTTCGGCAGCAAGGTCCGGTTGGCGGTGTCGGCGATGGAATGGCAGACGGTGGCAGAGCAATTGACGCTGGCGAGGATGCCGATGAAGTTGCGCGTGCCGGCGCGGCCGTCGGCGCGGCGATAGCCCATGAAGGTGCGGGCGCGGTCGGCCTCCGTGGCATGCTCGGCCTCGCTGGGCGGCACCACAGGCAAGCGGCCGGATTCGAAGACCAGATTGTGCGAATGGACATGCTCGCCGGGAGCGATGTCCTGCGTGGCGCGGCCAATGGCCTGGGCATATTTCACCACCGCTTCGCCTGCGGCGATCGGCTTGATCGCCACCTTGTGACCGGGCTCGATGACGGCCGTGGCAAGCGCGCCGCCTGGCAGGACGGTGCCGATCTCGATGCGGCCGTTGGCAACGGCGACATTGTCGGCGGGGGACAGGAGAATGGTGTTGGAGACGTTCACGGGCGGGTTCCTGGGTGATCCTGGGATGCGCGCGGATTGACACGCGCTTGATAAGAGTTAATGTCTTTTATCGTGAAAAAACAGTTTTGCGTCAATTGTTTTTTCGCTGGCGTTGCGCGCGCCTCCGGCTGATGGCGTTGCAAACAATGATCGAGACCCAAGCGGAAGCGATTCCTGCTTTTCAGGGCCATGGGAACGTCATATTGCGCTTCAAGCCGGCCGCGCAAGCGCCGGCATGAGTGGGGCAGGGGATGTCGAAGAGCAACAACGTCTACAAGGACGCCTACAACAGGTGCCTCAGGCTGCTCGACGAAACGCGCAGCCTGCCTTCGGAGCCGGAACTGGGAGTTTTGCTCGGCGTCAGCCGCACGACCGTGCGCAGCATCCTTGCGCGCATGGAAGAAACCGGTCTGATCGCCTGGAACAAACGCGCCAAGACGGTGCTGCGCGAACCGCGTCCCGACGATTTCTTTCCCGAGGAAGAGACCGACACGCTGGCGCAGATCATCGAGCGGTCGTTCATGCGGCGGCTGCTCGCCGGCGGGGCCGAGGCAGGCATGCAGATCAACGAGCTCGAACTGGCGCGCGAAATCGGCGTCGGCACCACCAGCGTGCGCGAATTCCTGATCCGCTTTTCCCGCTTCGGCCTGATCGAAAAGCGCCGCAACAGCCATTGGGTGCTGAAAGGCTTCACCCGCGCCTTCGCGCTGGAACTGACCGAGATCCGCGAGATGTTCGAAATACGCTCGGCGGCCGCCTTCGCCGCCTTGCCACGCGATAGCCCGGTCTGGGCCGATCTTGACCGCCTGGAAGCCGAGCACCATCTGCTGGCCAGCGAGATCGCCACGCGCTTCAACGAATTCTCGGAACTGGACGAGCGCTTCCACCGGCTCATCCATCGCGCGTCGCACAACCGCTTCATCGTCGATTTCTACGATGTGATCGCCATGATCTTCCACTACCATTACCAGTGGAACAAGGCGCAGGAGCGCGAGCGGAACGAAGTCGCGGTCGGCGAGCACCTAGCCTATATCGAGGCCCTCAAATCACGCGACCTCGGCAAGGTCGACGCTGCCTGCCGCAAGCATCTGAAGTCGGCGCGCCAGACA
>NZ_JBAZUD010000187.1:0-8052 GCF_041661565.1 Mesorhizobium sp. | reverse complement strand
AGCTTGTAGCGCTGGCATGCCTCTTCAAGGCTCAAAAGCCCGCCACGCACCGCCGCAACCACTTCCGCCTTGCGCCGGATAACCCAGCGACGTGTATTCGTCGGCGGCAGATCGGCAATCGTAAGGGGGCTGCCGTCGGGCCCGATAACATATTTGACTCTCGGTCTAACAAGATCGGTCATCGTACTCTCTACAAAAAACTCAAAGACCCAATCCCCGCCACCTTACCGCCACAGCTTTAAAAATTGCCTAAGCAGACCCTAATGACTAGGTAAGGATCATGAACGCCGCGTTAGTCTTTTGGTCGGCATTTTAAACACTTGTTTATGTCTTTGATTCAGGCATGAAAAACGGCCCGCCCCTCAAAGCTGGCGCGGCCGGAACGCTTGACCTATATTCCGGCCACTGGCATTCAGCGCCAGGCGGAATGAAAGAACCATGAACAGTCTCGATCTTCCCGGACGTCCAGAAGACACCCGCATTGTCGTCGCCATGTCGGGAGGCGTGGATTCGTCTGTTGTCGCCGGCCTGCTGAAGCGCGAGGGCTATGATGTCGTCGGCGTCACCTTGCAGCTCTATGATCACGGCGCGGCGACCCATCGGGCCGGCTCCTGTTGCGCCGGCCAGGACATCGACGACGCCCGCCGTGTCTCCGAGACGCTCGGCATCCCGCACTACGTTCTCGACTACGAGGAGCGCTTCCGCAAGGCGGTGATCGATCCCTTCGCCGCTAGCTATGTCGCGGGCGAAACGCCGATCCCCTGCGTTTCCTGCAATCAGACAGTGAAATTCGCCGACCTGCTGGCAACCGCCAAGGAGCTCGGCGCCGACGCGCTGGCCACCGGCCACTATATCCGCTCCGGCGCCAACGGCGCCCACCGCGCGCTGTTCCGGCCGGTCGATGCCGACCGCGACCAGAGTTACTTCCTGTTCGCCACCACGCAGGCGCAGATCGACTATCTGCGCTTCCCGCTCGGCGGCCTGTCCAAGCCGCAGGTGCGCGCCATGGCCGAGGAGATGGGGCTGACGGTTGCCGCCAAGCAGGACAGCCAGGACATCTGCTTCGTGCCGCACGGCAAGTATTCCGACATCATTGCCAAACTGCAGCCCGCCGCCGCCAATCCGGGCGACATCGTCCATATCGACGGCCGCGTGCTTGGCCGCCATGAGGGCATCCTGCGCTACACGATAGGCCAGCGGCGCGGCATCGGCGTCGCTTCGGGCGAGCCGCTTTATGTCGTCCACCTCGACGCCGGCCGTGCCCGCGTCGTCGTCGGCCCGCGCGAGGCGCTGGAAACGCACAAGATCTATCTGCGCGACATGAACTGGCTGGGCGACGGGCCGATGTCCGCCGTGCCCGCCGGCGGTCTTGAACTGTTCGCCAAGGTGCGCTCGACGCGGCCGCCGCGCCCGGCCGTGCTCCATCATCGTGCTGGCGCGACATGGGTGGAATTGGCCGATGGCGAGTCCGGCATCGCGCCGGGACAGGCCTGCGTGCTCTATTCCGACGACGGCAACGAGGCGCGCGTGTTCGGCGGCGGTTTTATCGAGCGGTCTGAGCGTGGTGCCGAGGCCGAGGCCATGCTGACGCGCCTCGCGGCCGGGCCGATCCAGGTTCCCGCCGAGTAGCCCCTACGGTCTCAGGATTTGGTGTGGGTAACCGTGCCCGCGGTCAGGATGCGCAGCACCCTGATCGCCTCCTCGCCGCTGGTGCGCGGCTCGGCCCGCGTCTCGATGCACTGGATGAAATGCTCCAGCTCACGCGTCAGCGGCATGCCCTGCGCAACCGCGACATAGGATGGCTCGTTGGTGGTGAAGGCCCACTGGCCGCTGTCCTGCCATACCGCATGGCGGTAGACGGCAAGCTTGCGCTCCCATGGCTCGACATCGTCGAACACCGCCATGGCCCGGGTGCCGACCACGGTCAGCCGCCGCTCGCGATAGGGGTTGAGCCGCGAGGCGAAGAGATGGCTGCGCAGGCCGTTGGGAAAACGCATGTGCAGGTGGGCGAAGTCGCTGAGATTGTCGAGCAGGGCTGCGCCCTCGCCGCGCACCTCGACAGGTTCCGTGCCGGTGATCGCCAGGATCATCGACAAATCGTGCGGCGCCAGGTCCCACAACGCATCGTTTTCGGTGTGGAACTTGCCGAGCCCGAGCCGATGCGAATGGATATAGCGCACTTCGCCGAGTTCGCCCTTGTCGATGAGCTCCTTCAGCATCTCGAAGGCCGGGTGGAAACGCAGGACATGGCCGACCATGAAGACGCGGCCATTGTCCTTCGCGGCGCGCACCGCGCGCTCCGCGTCGGCGACGGTCAGTGCGATCGGCTTTTCCACCAGCACGTCCTTGCCGGCCTCGACGGCGCGCACAGCCAGGTCGGCATGGAATTGCGGCGGCAGCGCCATGACGATGGCATCGATATCGTCGCGCACGAACAGCTGCTCCGGCTCGATCGCCAGGCAATCCTGTTCGCTGGCAAAGCCTTCGGCGCGGGCACGATTGGAATCGGAAACCGCGTGCAGCGCGCCGAGCGCCTTGAGGGTGCGGATGTGGTTGCTGCCCCAGTATCCGCACCCAAGGACTGCAATGCGCGGCTTCATGTGTTTTTCAGACTCTAAAAACTCGTGGCCGAGACATAGCGACGTACCCCGTCGAACTCAACCCCGGGGCCTGCCCTCAAATGTCTGCAAGGCAAGGCTTTTGGTCAACGACAATAAGCCGGCACTCCAGCTGCCTCTAAGCTTGACAGGCTTGCCCTGCCAACCTTATATCCGCGCGACCTTGGCGAACGCCTCGATATGCCTTTCGAAATGAGGCGGATTTCGAGCCTTTCGCCGCCCTGGCGGGGTAGCTCAGTTGGTTAGAGCACGGGAATCATAATCCTGGGGTCGGGGGTTCAAGTCCCTCTCCCGCTACCACTTCATCCATGTACGATCCGGAGACTCGGGTACAGATTCTCTCTGTGCACACAGAGCGCCGGCAAACTGCCTCCCTAATAGGAGGCACTCCGCAAGTTGGTCCTACCGATAGAGGCTCGGATGCCTAGCTTTCTCGGTTTTGCAATCCCCCGCTCTCTGAACTGCGATGGCAAAGGCTCTCTCATAGACATGAGCAGCCCTCTTGAACTTACGCATATCGGGTGTCAGGTGTTTATCGATCCCGTCGTACAGCAGGACCGGAACAGCTATCATCGCTTTTCCATCCTCGGTCGGCCTCAACCGACATCTATCCAATACGGCGATGATATCGCCCGATATTGTTGCAGCCCTCTTCAAAAAGGCGTCATCCTTGCTTGCCAACCAATCGATGTTGCTCAGCTGTTTTGCCGAGGCAGCCGATATTGCGAAGCAGAGTCCTGCGGTCAATGCCGCGCAAGCAAGGTTTGGTTTCATTGTTCCCTCCGAGGTTGACTTAAGAAAGCACATTTGTCCGCAACTGAACAACTGATGCCGAAGCGATGTCTAGAATATCAAACACGTGATTCAGCACCCGCCCGAAATCACCTTAGGCGGCTCAATCGCGGCCCGTCGGGAACTTCCGTCCCGCATCGGTGCCAGCAATGTCACGCACTGTGTCAATCCTTCGGCATCGAGTCCAAGCCGGCACGACGAGATGCATCGACAAAAAGAAGCCCGCTGCCGCAGGGGACGTGGCAGCGGGCTCAGCATCGCGACGGATCAGGGAGGCGGACCCATCGCTCGCCCATGTGGGGGGAGGACATGGGCACTCCATACATAGGAACATGTTCCTATTATTCAAGACCGGAACACTTCGATGACGAAGAGGCCCCGTCGCGTCTGCTCCCCGCCCCCGCATCGCTCGCCGGCCTCACAGTCGGGATCATTTGATCCGGCTCAATGCGAACATCGCGCCTTCGGGCGATAATGACGAAGAGATCGAAGGAGCGATGGCATGACCCACACTTCCGTTACGGGATTCACTCGTTCCGCAGAGCAGGCCCAGCAATGGGTGAACGAGCTGACCCGCGATTTGGGCTGGAGCGAACATAACGCTTACCGGCTCCTGAAATCCGTCCTGCACACGGTGCGCGACTGGCTGTCGCCAGAGGAGATGGCCGACCTTTCGGCCCAGTTGCCTACCCTCATCAGGGGCATCTATTTCGAGGGCTGGAAACCGGAGACACCGACGTGGGAACGGACAAAGCACGACTTCGTGATATGCGTCAGGAACAGCTTTGGGTACGAGCCCGACGTCGATATCGACCAGGCGATCACGGCGGTTTTCAAGGTGCTCGACCACCACATATCGCATGGCGAGATCGTCCATGTTCGGAACTCGATGAAGAAATCGCTCCGTAACCTCTGGCCGGCGGCCTGACCGATGTTCCGCGACCGGCAAGACGCTGGGAAAAGGCTTGGCGTCGAGCTGGAAAAACTCGGTCTGCAACAACCGATCGTTCTCGCCTTGCCGCGAGGCGGCGTTCCTGTCGCCGCAGAAGTGGCCAAGCTCCTCAAGGCCCCGCTCGATCTGATCATCGTTCGTAAGGTTGGCGCGCCGGGAAATCATGAACTCGCCGTCGCGGCGATCGTGGACGGCGACCCTCCGGACGTTGTGCTGAACCGCGAGATCGTCGAGGCCTACGCGCTCGACGATAGCGAGCTTCGAATCTTGATCGCCCAGGAGCGTCCCGAATTGGAACGCCGCCGGCTGGCCTATCGTGGCAAGCGCCTACCCTTGTCGATCGCCGGAAAGACAGCGATCATCGTCGATGACGGTGTCGCGACCGGGACGACGATGAAGGTTGCGATCCGGGCCCTCAAGCGGCGGTCACCACGCCAGATAGTCGTTGCGGTCCCTGTCGCGCCGCCTGACATATTGGCCGAGCTCGCCCAGGAAGTGGACCGGATCGTCTGCCTCAGCCAACCGGCGCGGTTCCAAGCCGTCGGCTACCACTACCTCAGCTTCCCCCAGCTCACCGACGAGCAAGTGACGGGGGCGCTGGCTGAAGCAGCGCAGGAGCGCCGTGCGGATCAACCATCAATCCGGCGCAGGACGGCGAAACCCTAAATGGCCTGAAGACGTCGGTCGATGACCTGCAGCCGGCCCGGCTGCAGGCCGTTCCTGTGCCTCATCGCGCCATCAGGATCGGCAGCGACTGCTTCTCAAGCATCGATCTCGTGACGCCGCCGAAGATGCGCTCACGCAACCGCGAATGACCGTAGGCGCCCATCACCATCAGGTCGGCGGCAATGTCCACCGCGTGCTGGCGAAGAACCTCGGCAACGGAATGGTTCCCACTCGGCAGGCGGTCGACCGTGACCTTCACCCCGTGCCTGGCAAGATAGGCTGCAATATCGGCGCCCGGTTCCGCGCCGTGTTGGGCTTCCCCCTCGACGGGATCCACGAGAGCAAGATGCACGTCCTCGGCCGCGGCCAGCAGGTCGATCGATTCCCGCACGGCCCGCGATGCCTCAAGCCGCGAATCCCAGGCGACCAGTACCCGCTTCGGCTTCAGCGTCGGCCGCGAACCTTGGGGAACGAGGAGAAGCGGCCTGCCCGACGAGAACAGCACGCCTTCGATCGCCTTGTTCTTCAGCGTTTCGCCAGCCAGAAGCTCCGGCCCGAGAATGGTGATATCGGCATAGCGCGCACGGCGACCGATTGTCTCGTCCGCCCATTCGGCTTCCGGATACTCACTGTCGATGTCCGCGGAAAGGCCGCGGCCCGCGAGCAACGCCGTCACGCCGGCCGTTGTCTTCTTCAACAGCTGTTCCTCTGCCTTCCGCTCCTTCAGCCAGTCTTCGGAAACAATTGCGGCATACTCTCCGACCGGCGGCGGTGCGGCGAGCACCACCACGAGAACGGCAAGGTGCGCGTTGGTCTCCTCGCAAAGGCCGGCGGCGAGCTTGAGATCGGCGTCGCTCATGCCTGGACCTGTGATCGTGAGTATTGTCTTGAATGACATGGCAGCCGCTCCCGCGTTTGAGTGAACGTTCGCGACAAGCAATAGCGAGGCGGAACGCAACGGCATTGCGCTGAGTCAAAGCAGGGTTTGACCCCAATCAACATACTGGCCCGCAGGATGGCTTAGGATTCCGCCAATAGCTGATTGGAGTGCATATGAAACTCTTGACGATGGTGGCATGCGCCGGCTTGACGTTGAATGCGGCGGCAGCCCAGGAAATGAGTTACGGCCAGGCAGAATATCTGAACTCCTGCGCCGTCTGTCACGGTGTCGACGGAACGGGCGACGGGCCCCTGCGCGACCTGCTGACGAGGCGTCCAGCCGACCTGACGCAGCTCTCCAAACGCAATGGCGGGACGTTTCCCTATTCCAGGGTCTTTGCGACCATCGACGGGCGCTACGCCGTCCCAAGCCATGGCAATCGGGAGATGCCTGTCTGGGGCCGCCTGTTTCTCGAGGACGATGCAAAGGCCTACGGCCCCAGCGGTGGCGAGGTGGTGGCCACGGAACGTATCCACAATCTGGCCGGATACATCGAGACGCTGCAGCACTAGGTTCGGCGGCTTTTGCCCATTCGAGATAGCGACGTCGAGACTGCCGCCGGGGCCAGCCACCGATCGCTCCGGTGCTGCCCAAAACAGCCCTAAGTAATTCCCCGTAGGGACATGACCGAATTTCGCGACCCGCGGATTCGCGCAATTGCTGTGTCACGGTTCAACTGGGGAAACAGCCATGCACGCCTACACAACCTCGAGAATTTCGCTGCCGTCGAATTCCGTGCAACCAAGCCTGCCGGATGCGCTCGACCCGGCACCGCTGCAGCCGGTCAGCTTTTTCCCCGCCGGCGCGGAAATCTATGCCCAGGGCGAGAAGGCCGGGGCTTTCTATCAGGTCGAATTCGGCGCCGTGCGCATCTACCGCCTGCTGGCGGACGGCCGCCGGCAGATCAGCGCCTTCCACCTCGCCGGCGAGACCTTCGGCTTCGAAGCCGACTCGACGCATCATTTCTTCGCCGAAGCGATCAATGCCACCGGGGTCCGCGTCCTTCGCCTGGCTGCCGGGGCGGACATGTCCCGTCAGTTGCTGCCGTTGGCACTGAAGGGCCTGACGCGCGCGCAGGAACACCTCCTGGTCCTCGGGCGTCAGAACGCCATCGAACGTGTCGCCGCTTTCCTGGTCGACATGGCGGAGCGGCAAGGCGGATTGCAGCAGGTGGAGCTGCCAATGTCGCGCATGGATATCGGCGACTATCTCGGCCTCACCATCGAGACCGTGTCGCGCGTCTTCACCCGGCTGAAGGACAAGGGCGTCATCCGCCTGCTCAGCCTGCGCAGCATCGAGATCGTCAAGCACGACGCGCTCCACTGCATGAGCGAATGACAGACATCGTCGAGCCGTGGCACGGAAATACCAGGAGCAGGTCACATCTCTTGGTTCCGCTGCATCCGGCCATTCACAGCAACCCAGAATCGGAGGTCCGCACATGACCACGAATAGCGCCATTACCACACGCAGCGGATTTCGCTTCGAAGTCCGCCCTGCACGGCCCGAAGACGAACCCACCCTGGCGGAGTTCTTCACCCATGTGACGCCGGACGATCTGCGGTTTCGCTTTCTTGGCGGCGTGAAGGAAGTTTCACACGAGCGGCTGGTGGCGATGACGCGTTCCGACGACCCTCATGTGCACAATTTTCTGGCGTTCTCCGCCGACGGGATGCTGATCGCGGTTGCGATGCTGGCAAGCGATGACGCCGATCGAAACGGCGAGGTCGCGATCTGCATCCGCGGGGATCGCAAGCATCTGGGCGTTGGCTGGGAGCTGCTCGCCTATGTTGCGAACTATGCCGAAGATCTCGGGCTGAAAGCCATCCAATCGATAGAGAGCCGGGAAAATCGTGCCGCGATCGAGGTCGAGCGCGACATGGGCTTCACCGTCACGAGCGATCCCGACGATGCGACGCTTGTCCTGGTTCGACGGGAGTTGGGGGCGCGATCAGCGTCCTAGAGCCTTTCACGTTTTGACGGAAGCGTAGCCTGCGTTTTCGAAGTAGTTCCTGCATTCGGCCGGCTCGATGGTTTCGACGAGGTGGCCGATGTGGCGCCAAGTGTCCTCGACGGTACGTTTC
>NZ_JBAZUD010000186.1:0-8229 GCF_041661565.1 Mesorhizobium sp. | reverse complement strand
GAGCAGGAACCGTTCTAAAGACGCACGTATTCTGGCGATGCCGCGATCTCACGGATAATGCGCGCGGGGTTTCCCGCAACCAGGCTGCGCGGCGGCACACTCTTGGTCACCACGGATCCTGCTCCAATCACGCTGTGGTCGCCGATTTCGACACCCGGCAGAATGATGGAATTGCGGCCGATCCAGACATTGTCGCCGATCACCACGGCTCGCGTCTTGACGCCGGAGCCTTCATCGATCTCGTGATAGTTCGAATCCTGGATGACGACGCAATCGCCGACAAGGCAATTTTTCCCGATGCTGACGGCGGTCGAAACGTCGATCATGACGCCGCTGTTTATGAAGGATCTGGCGCCGATGGAGAGGCGGGCATTCCGCAGCACATGGAACCAGGAACGGGATCCGAACCCGCGGAAGGAGACAAGGGAGCCAAGTTCGACAAGACCTTTCCCCGCGATGTGCGGCGGGACGCCGAGCACCGAGACGCGATCGGCTATCCTGATGCCTCGCGCGCGCCACAGGAAGGTATAGATCCTGCCTTTGATAAACCGTCGGACACGATGGACGTTCATATCGAAACCCTTCTGGCCCGTATGGATCGTCCCGTGGGCGGAGGCATTCGCAGGCTGTCCCCTCTCGGCCGGGTCAAGGGAACGGACGAGCCGTGGCGGGCGGCCCGGTGCGGCCAACGCTTACTGGCTGGCCATCGGCGCCAGTCTTACCTTGATCACGTCGCCGGGCAGCACCGGCGTATTTTCCTGAGCGGCGATCTCGCTGCTCTTGCCGTTGACGACCCGCACGAGCGAGTAGACCAGACTGGGCTGGTCACTGTCGCTGGCGGCCCTGATCGACGGATCGTTGGCTACAACCATCAGGCCCTTCTGCATGTTCACCCGCAGCGCGGCCTCGTTGAGGTCGGCTTCGGTCTGCTGGCGGTCGACGGCAAGGGTGGAACTCAAGGAGTTCCGGGCATCGATGGCGTCCTGCGTCGCCTTGCTGATCGACTGCCTGGCCGTGAGAATGGCGGTTTCATAATCCAGGATCTTGCCCTGCAGGTCGGCGACGGTCTGCTGCGAATCCAGCAGCCGTGAATTGGCGACCAGGCCTTTCTGCGCCAGCGGGCCGATGCCGGCGAGTTGCTGCTGCGCCAGGTCGACCTGTTTCTGCTGGTTGACGACCTTCTTTTGCAGAGATTCGATTTCGGCCTGCAGGACGCCTTTCAGGTCGTCGAGCGCCTCGAGCTTCAGCTTCAGCGCCTTCTGGTCGGCCGCCAGGATCGTCATCTCGTCGGCGACGATGGTCGGCAGCCTCGGATCGCCCTCGACCTCCTTCGGCACCTCGAAACTCGTCTTGTCCGCCATATCGGCATCGATGCGCGCGCGCCTCACGATCAGCCGGACGTGCTGGTCGTCATAAATGTCGAAATTGCCCTTGGCGGTGACCAGGTCCTTGCCGAGTTGGGGGCCATAGTCGGCGATTCGCCTGATGCCGCCGGCGACGCTGATGGCCTTCAGCACCGTCAGGTCGGGGACGAAGGGAAACTGGCCCGGCGTCTGCACCTCGCCTGAAATGTAGAACGGCCGGAACTGCGCCATTTCGACAGAGGCCTCAGGCCTGTCCGACAGGGCAAGTTTTCGCTGCAGCGCTTCGCCGATCGCCGCAGCGACCTCGGATGTGGTTTTTCCGGACGCGGGCAGTTCGCCGACGAACGGCACCGAAAGCGTGCCGGCGGGACCGACAGTGTACTCGCCATTGACCGCCGACCAGTCGCGGAATGTACCCTCCACAGTCTGCCACTCCGCGACGCGGATGGTGAGCTTGTCCTGCGAGCCGAGGTGGTACTCGTCGGCGGCGGCGATGCGAGGGATGACCAGCGACACGGCAAGGCACGTGGCTGCAAGCCGTGCATGCAAGCGGGCCGAAGACGGGCCGCCGCGAAAGGCTTCGAACATGGCATTTTTCAACTGAACAATCCGATCCGATGTAGCCCCATCGCCCGATGAGCTTGCCGCCGAATCTCTAGCCGGACCTTGGTCCCGGCGACCGGCTGGTCAGTAAGAGCCGCGCGACATCCAGACCGCCGGGACTGTCTTGATTATGATGCGCACGTCCTCGATCAGCGACCAGTTCTCGACATAGTGGCGATCGAACGCGACGCGGCTGTCATAGGAGACATCATTGCGGCCGCTGACCTGCCACAGGCCGGTGAGGCCCGGACGCGACTTCAGGTAGTAGACCGCGGAGGTGCCATAGATATCCAGTTCATCGCGCACGACTGGACGAGGGCCGACAAGACTCATGTCTCCCTGCAGGATGTTGAGGATCTGCGGCAGTTCATCGAGGCTGAGTTTCCTCAAGACGGCGCCGACGCGGGTCACTCGCGGGTCGTTCCTCAGCTTGCGCGTCGTTATCCACTCCGCCTTGGCTTCCGGGTTGCTGGCAAGATAGGCAGCAAGCGCCTTTTCGCCATCCGGAACCATGGTGCGGAACTTCAGGCAGGGAAAAACCCGCCCGCCGCGCCCGATGCGCCTGTGGCCATACAAGATCGAGCCGCCGTCCGAAAATTTGACGAGCAGGGCTATCATCACAAACAGCGGACTGAGTGCGATTAATCCTACCAGGGCGCCGACGATATCGAAGCCTCGCTTGACCAGACCGCCGATCGGCGGCGGAAAATCGATGTCGGCCTGCGAAAAATCCGCAGTGGCCGACTTGGCAACATCCCTCATGCCGTAAACTCCATGCGTTGAACGGATGGTTCAGCGCACGATATCAAAAAAATGTTGCAGCGCAACACACAATTTCCCACCCCTCTGAAATAGTCCCGTCATGAATTGACTAAATAATAAGCTAGCTGTGCACAATTTTCGGAACAATTAGCGATTTTGTGACAATAAATGGGCGTAGTGGGAAAAACGACGACATTTTTGCGGCGGTTTTTGGGCGAAGCGCCCCCTGTGCGGGAACGGTGGGCATATTAGTGCTTTAGAATGTCATGATAGTCAACCTATTCCACGCAAAATACTATCCAATATCTGTAATTCCCATCAAGAACCAAACAAAGCTGGGCCTATCGGAAGCCCGTTATGTGCATTGCAGCATGACGCAGTCCCTGGCGAAATATCGATCAAAAATATCTGGAGTTGCCCTTGCCGCCCATGGTTCGCCTTAATACAATTGCAGACTATTACCTGTCAGTGTGACGACGGGTTTAAAGGCCGGAAGCAACCGGCCGAGGGTGGGCGACTTAAAGGCCCATGTCACATGGGACGACGCTCGGGTGGGGCAATCATTCAATGAACCCGAGCCGGTTTATGGGCTGTTGGGTATATGGCGCTTCCAAAATTCATCGTCGGAATGCTGTTCGCTCTGGCGATCGTCGTAGGCTGGTCGTGGCTGGGCGGAGCCTCGATGGGCACGACGCTGGTGCGCGTCATCGTCTGCGCCATCGTCATCCAGGCAGGCTATTTCGTGCTTGTTTATGCTTTGATAGCCACGAGCCCGCCCACGCCTGCCGACATGGCTCGCGACGCGGAAAGAAAACTGAAATCGTCCGAAGTGGGCGAAGGCGAGAAGTTGGGCGCCAGGCGCAGCCTGCACTAGCCGCAACGCGACCCCCTGCGGAAGCCGTTTGCGGCATGTGCTTCGGCAACTGAGATCGTCCGAATGGACGACACCCTTTGATCGCAAACATCCGGCGCCATGACAGCGTCCTTCGGGTTGGCACCGAGGCGGGCATCGTCGCCGTGGCCGTGGCGGCGAACTGTGTTATTGAATTGTGCGGCCCGGACCGGTCAAGCTGGTCTGGCCGATGACGCTGCACGTTCTCCGACGACATCGGACACCATCCCCCGGTGATGGAGATTCGCGCGGACTTTGCATGGGTGAGGGCGGACCCAAGTCGATTACCTGTCAGGAGGCAAATCCATGTCGATGACATCACCCGAAGTCTGCGTGATCATCGCGGCCAGGAACGCGGCGCCGACAATTGCCGTCGCCATCGCCTCCGCCTTGCGCGAACCGGAAGTAGCGGAAATCGTCGTCGTCGACGACGCTTCCACCGATGCGACCGCCGCAGTCGCCAGGTCCGCCGATGATGGCAGCGGGCGGCTCGTGGTGATGCGTTTCGACGACAATCGCGGCCCTTCCATCGCCCGCAACGCCGCGATAGCCGGGTCGAAATCGCCGTTCATCAGCATTCTGGACGCCGACGACTTCTTCCTCCAGGGCCGATTCCGCAACCTGTTTGCAGCCTCCGACTGGGATTTCGCGGCCGACAACATCATGCTGATCAGGGATGGCGCGACGGATGACGCCACGAAAATCGTCGCCCCGCGATTTGCCGCCGATCCGGAATTCCTCGATTTCGAGCGCTTCGTCGAGGGCAATATTTCCAGGCGCCGGGTGCAACGAGGGGAACTGGGTTTTCTCAAGCCGGTGATCAGCCGCGCCTTCCTTGACCGCCACGGCCTGCGCTACGACGAGAGCCTGCGCCTGGGCGAGGACTATGAACTCTATGCGCGCGCGGTCGCGTGCGGCGCGCGATTCAAAGTCATCCGCTCCTGCGGCTATGGCGCGATCGTCCGTGCCGATTCTCTGAGCGGTCGCCACAAGACTCAGGATTTGAAGCGCCTGGCCGATGCGGATCTGGCACTGCTGGCGATCGACAGCCTGCCGGAAGGCTCCAGGGCGGTGTTGAGGCGGCACGAGCGGCACGTGCGCGACAAATACCGGCTGCGTAATTTCCTCGATGTGAAGGCCGAGCGGGGGATGGCCGCGGCCGGCGCCTATGCGCTGTCCAGCCCGTCCAACCTCATCCCTATCGCTCGCGGCCTCGCCGCCGACAAGCTCGAAGGTATGTTCCGCCGCATTGGCTTCGTGTCCAGGGACAGGCATGTGCCGCCCCTGCGTTTTCTCATGGCGGGCAGGGGGCCAGGCAAACAACCGTGACCTCGCCGGTGGGTAGCCGACTTGGCCGTCGAAAAGCGCGTCGGAGAGCGGACCATTTCGGTTGGATTTATGAGTTTACGAATTGGGTGGTTGCCTCGCGGCCTTGGGAATGGCAGTCTATGTTGCGGTGCAGCAAATGAACGAACAGCCGAACTGGCCCCCGATCGGTTGGTCCCGCTGCCCCCTTCGGTCACAGAGCCGAAGAATGAAAATTCGCATTGTTTGAGCCCCATGGCGGGGTTCGGCCAGAAGTCCGGCCATAGGCCGGCGATGACAGGAAGCTGAACTCATGGCATCGATATTCGGTTTCAGATCAAGGGATCCGGCTCGCGACCGGCAGACCGATGTTTCGCGTCTTGATCGCTTGGCGAAGCTGTTCGAACAGATCGCCGCGGAAATCGAGGCCGAGAAAGCCGGCCTGGAGAGCCGCTACCGCAAGACATCGACGAATGCCGCCTTTCTGGTCGAGGCGATGGAAAACGGCTCCAGCTCGGACCGCAGGTCGTCCGAGGTCAGCGCGCTGACCAGGTCGATCCTGAACAGCGAACGCCGCATAACGGCGCTGTCGCGCCAGAACGGCATGCTGGAGCGACTGCGTCATTCGCTGGATATGGTCTTCGACGAGAATTCGAATGCGGTCGAAGCCGGCGAATCGGCCACGCCGCAGGGAATCGCCAGTCGGTGACGGCGAAGGTTTGGCACCGCGTATCCGATGCCGGTGGGGAAGCTATTCGGGAGGGTAAACGAAGGAAGTCAAGGTTGGCCCGTTCAGGCGCGGTTCGAAACGTCGACTTTGGGTTGGGGACAAACAGCACAAAGGTGAGTTTGATATGAGTTCGGATCTGAAAACAACGTCCACCATGGCAACCCGCGCAAAGCCATCCACCCATCCGGCCGGGCATGCGGACAAGCGCCTCAGTACGGTCGGGGCACTGCTCCTCGCAGCTCTCGGCTGCCTGTCGACGACCCCGTCCTTGGCGCAGGACATTCCGTCGTCGCCGTCATTCGTCGATGATTTCAAGAGCTTCGATCGTGCGCGCTGGTATGTTTCCGATGGCTGGAACAACGGCAGCCATCAGAATTGCACTTGGTCCAAGGGACAGGTCGCAGTTTCCGACGGCGTTCTGTCGCTCGGTTTCGAAAAGCAGAAGCTGAAGGACCGCGACTTCGCCTGCGGCGAGGTGCAGACCAAGCAGCGCTTCGGCTACGGCACCTATGAGGCGCGGATCAAGACCGATACCGGTTCCGGCCTCAACGCGGCGTTCTTTTCCTATATCGGACCCAGCGACAAGCAGCCCTGGGACGAGATCGATTTCGAGGTCCTGACCAAGGACACCTCCAAGGTGCAGGTCAACGCCTATATCGACGGCAAGGGCAAGAACGAAAAGCTCGTCCCCGTCGCGGGCGGGGCGGAAACCGCTTTCAACGACTACGCTTTCGTATGGCAGAAGGACAGCTTGCGCTGGTACCTCAACGGCCAGTTGGTCAACACCATCACCGATCCGGCGAAACTGCCGACCCATGCGCAGAAGATCTTCTTCAGCCTTTGGGGCAGCGATACGATGAAGGGTTGGATGGGCCCGTTCGCCGATCCGGGCCGCAAGGTCACTTTGCAGATCGAGCGCGTTGCATTCACCGCGCTCGGCCAACCCTGCCAGTTTCCCGAATCGCTGGCATGCAGCGTAAAATAGTCGACAATGAATTGAACTGGCCGGACCGGCGGTCGGCCGCCTTGCATGGGATTGAAACCGAATGAATTTGACGGTCTTTGGAATTGGCTATGTCGGTCTGGTTCAGGCTGCGGTGCTTGCCGAGGTGGGGCACGAGGTGGTGTGCGTCGACATCGACGCCGGCCGGGTCGAGCGCCTCAACCAGGGCTTCGTCCCGATCTTCGAGCCGGGGCTGGAGAGCCTGGTCAAGGAGAACCACGCCGCCGGTCGCATCAAGTTCACCACCGATGCCGCCGCCGCCGTCAGGCATGGCGAGATCCAGATGATCGCGGTCGGCACACCGCCCGGCGAGGACGGCTCGGCCGACCTCAAATACGTGCTGGCGGTCGCCGAGACCATCGGCCGCGAGATGGACACGCCCAAGATCGTCGTCGGCAAGTCGACCGTGCCGGTCGGCACCTGCGAAAAGGTCAAGGCCAGGATCGCCGAGACGCTCAAGAAAAGAGGCCGCGAGGACCTCGCCTTCGACGTGGCTTCCAATCCGGAGTTCCTCAAGGAAGGCTCCGCGGTCGCCGACTGCATGAAGCCCGACCGCATCATCGTCGGCACCAACAGCGAGGATACCGAGGCGGTAATGCGCGAGCTCTACGCGCCGTTCAACCGCAACCACGAGAAGATGATCGTGATGGATGTGCGCAGCGCCGAATTCACCAAATACGCTGCCAATTGCATGCTGGCGACCAAGATCAGCTTCATGAACGAGATGGCCAATCTGGCCGAGCAGTTGGGCGCCGACATCGAGGAAGTCCGCAAGGGCATCGGCAGCGATCCGCGCATCGGCTACCATTTCATCTATCCGGGCCTCGGCTACGGCGGCTCGTGCTTTCCCAAGGATGTGCGGGCGCTGATCAAGACGGCCGAGGGCGTCAAGTTCGACGCCAAGCTGCTGCGCGCCGTCGAGGAGCGCAACAACGCGCAGAAGTCGGTACTGTTCGACAAGGTGAACGGCTATTTCAAGGGCAATCTGAAGGGCAAGACCTTTGCGCTCTGGGGCCTGGCCTTCAAGCCGAACACCGACGATATGCGCGAGGCGCCGGCGCGTGTGCTGATGGAAGCGCTCTGGCAGGCCGGTGCTACGGTGCAGGCCTATGACCCCGAGGCGATGCAGGAATGCCAGGCCATCTACGGGCTGCGCGACGACCTGCTTCTGTGCGGCACCAAGGAGGCCGCGCTGCGCGGCGCCGATGCGCTGCTGATCGCCACCGAATGGAAGAGTTTCCGCGCGCCGTCCTTCGATGCGCTCAAGGACGCGCTGACCACGCCGGTCATCTTCGATGGCCGCAATCTCTACGACCCCAAGGTCGTCGCCCGCCATGGCATCGAATACCACTCGATCGGCAGGATGGCGGCCTGACGGCAGGAGGCGGCACAACAAGGAGCCCAGATCCATGAAAGTTCTGTTTGCAGGCGGCGCCGGCTACACGCCGCAGTTCAGCGGCGGCGTCCAGTCGAGCACCCACCATCTGGTCGAACAATTGCGCGAGAACGGACACGAGGCTTCCGTTCTGGCCGCGCTGTTTGGCGCAGGCATGTTCGGCTTCAGGGCGCG
>NZ_JBAZUD010000185.1:0-8665 GCF_041661565.1 Mesorhizobium sp. | reverse complement strand
CGCCTTCACGCACGACGCGGTCGCGGCCATCGCCAAGATCGGTGACAAGGATCGCCGCGCGGCGGGCGCGGCGTTCGGCGTTGAGCGTTTTCAGCGCATAGGGATCCATCGCAGATCAGCCCAATCGTTCCACATAAACCTTGATGCGGCCGCCGCAGGACAGGCCAACCTGCCAGGCGGTTTCATCGGCGACACCGAACTCCAGCATCCTGGCCTTGCCCGTGTCGATCACGTCGATGGCCTCATTGACCACCGCGCCCTCGACGCAGCCGCCCGAGACCGAGCCGTGGAAATTGCCCTCGGCGTCGATGACCAGATGGCTGCCGACCGGGCGAGGCGCCGATCCCCAGGTCTCAACCACTGTGGCGACAGCCACGTCCTTGCCGTCCTTCATCCAGCCCTCCGCTATGACAAGCGGGTCGCGGGCCTCATCAAGATAAAGACTGTCGCTCATGGCTGCTTCTCTCAGGGTCTGTTTTTGAAAGGAATGGGGAAAACATATGGTTACGCCGCACGCTTGGCGCCACCTTCCATCCATCGACGAGGATCGACGGAGTGTGCCGATTTCTTGTCGAGCGACGCGCAGAGATCGGCGAGCGCATCGAGATTGTGCACCGAGCGGAACTCATCGACATGCGGCAGCATGGCCTTGACGCCACGGGCGCGGGCCTGAAAACCGTCGAAGCGGAGCAACGGGTTCAGCCAGATCAACCGCCGGCAGGATTTGTGCAGCCGCTCCATCTCCTCCGACAGGCCGTCGACATCGTCGCGTTCGAGCCCATCGGTGATCAGGAGCACCACCGCCCCCTGCCCCAGCACGCGGCGCGACCACAGCTTGTTGAACTCGGCCAGCGTATCGCCGATGCGCGTGCCGCCGGACCAGTCCCTGACCGCCGCCGAACAATCGGCCAGTGCTGCATCGGGGTCACGATGGCGCATCTGCCGCGACAGGTTGGTCAGCCTTGTGCCGAAGACGAAGGTGTGCACGCGCCGGCGCTTTTCCGTCAGCGCGTGAAGGAAATGCAGGAAGATGCGCGTATACTGGCTCATCGAGCCGGAAATGTCGGCCAATACGACAAGCGGCGGATGAACCTCGCGGGCGGAGCGGAATTTCGGCAGGATCAGTTCGCCGCCGGTCCGCGCGGCCGAGCGCATCATGGCGCGCGGATCGATGCGGCGGCCATGCGCATCGGCCTTGAAGCGGCGCGTCCGCACCAGGTCGAAGGGCAGCCGCAGCCGCGCGATCGCGTTCTTGGCATCGGCTATTTCGGCGGCGTTCATCTGGGCAAAATCCTTGCCTCGCAACACCTCGTTGCCGGAGAAGGTGAAGCGCGCATCCACCTCGATCTCGGGGATTTCCTGGACCGGCTGGTTTTTCTGGTGACCCTCGAACATGGCCTGGCTGACACGATTTTCAGCCGCGCGGGGTTTTTGCTTGTCGCGCGTATCCGGCGCCACCGGCGAAAACATTGCCAGCATCTTCTCGATCAGTTCGCGCGACTTCCAGAACAGCCGGAAGGCCTCGTCGAAAATGACATGGTCCTCGTGGCGCGAGACCAGCACCGCATGCAGCGTCCAGTAGAAATCGTCGCGGGAGCCGATGCCGGCCATCAGCACCGCCTCGATGGCGTCCTTGACCGAGGCAGGCCCGACCCGCATGCCGGCCTTGCGCAAGGTGCGGGCGAAATAGACGATGTTGTCGGCGATGCGGCCGTCGGGCCGGGCTTCCTTGGGTTCGGGGCGGGATGCCGGCATGACCCTTGGCCTTATTCCGCCGCCGAGAGCTCGGCTTTCACCTCGTTGAGGATGCGCCGGCCTTCGCCCTCTTCGATACGGGCAATGTCGTCCTGGTATTTCAGCAGCACGCCGATCGTGTCGGACACGGTTTCCGGATCGAGCGCCACCTTGTCGAGTTCGGTCAACGCGCCGGCCCAGTCGATGGTCTCGGCAACGCCAGGCACCTTGAAAAGCTCGATTTGGCGCAGCTTCTGGATGAAGGAGACCACCTCGGCGGAAAGCCGCTGGTTGGCCTGCGGCACCTTGCGGCGCACGATCTCCAGCTCGCGCTCGGCATTGGGATAGTCGACCCAGTGATAGAGACAGCGCCGCTTCAGCGCATCATGGATTTCGCGGGTGCGGTTGGTGGTGATGATGACGATCGGCGGCTCTTCCGCCTTGATGGTGCCGAGCTCGGGCACCGTCACTTGGAAGTCGGACAGGATTTCCAGCAGGAAGGCCTCGAAGGCCTCGTCGGTGCGGTCCAGCTCATCGATCAGGAACACGGGAGCCGCGCCCGCCTTGCCCGTCAGCGCGTCGAGCACCGGGCGGCGGATCAGGTACTTCTCGGAGAAGACGTTGCGCTCCATGTCGGTGCGGTCGACCTTTCCGGCGGCTTCCTCCATGCGGATCTCGATCATCTGCGCGGCGTAATTCCACTCGTAGACGGCGGACGAGACATCGAGGCCTTCATAGCATTGCAGGCGGATCAGCCGGCGGCCGAGCGCCCGCGCCAGCACCTTGGCGATCTCCGTCTTGCCGACACCGGCCTCGCCTTCCAGGAAAAGCGGCCGCTTCATGCGCAGCGACAGGAAAAGCACGGTCGCCAGCGACCGGTCCGCCACATAGTCCGCGCCCGTCAGGAGATCGAGCGTCTCATCGATCGTCTGCGGCACGGCGCGCGGTGTCAGCTCGCTCATTTTGTCTCCGTAGCGACAGCCGCCCCGCCTTCCAGCACATGGTAGGCGCGCGCGTGGTAAATCAGCGGCCGCAAATTATCGCCCATCCGCAGGCCTGTCACCTTGCCAAAAAGCACACGATGCGTGGCCAGATCCTTGGTGTCGATCAGTTCGCAATCGAACACGGCGAGCGCGCCCTTCAATGTCGGCGCGCCAGTGGAAATGACATCCCATTCGCCGAGCGCGAAACGCTCCTCAAGCGACAGGCCAGTGACGCCGGAGAAGCCGATCGACAGTGGCTCCTGGTCGGAAGCCAGGGTGTTCAGCGCAAACCTGCCGTTTGCCACGAACGCTTCGTTCCTGGGATTTTCACGGTTGAGGCAGACCAGGATGGTTGGCGGCGTGTCGGACACCGAACAGGCGGCGATCACCGTCGTTCCCCGCCTGCCCGCGGGGCCGTCGGTGGTGACGACATGAACGTGGCCGGCAAAGTGGCTCATCGCGTCGCGATAGGCCTGCGGCCCAATGTCGTTCTTCTTCAGCACCGCGAATTTTCCATGGCCAGAACCCTATCGTCATATATGGCGGCATACGACTTGCGACAAGCGACGCGATGCCGGGCCTTGGGCTCATCTGCTTGAATTCGCATGTTGCGCCAAGGCCGGCCAGCCTTTAGGTCTTGGCGACAATTCGTGCCATGAGCATAAGGCCGGCACAGGGGATTCCATCGCTCCAATGCGACCCGGGACAAGATCGATAGCGGCGCTGTTCTGGCTGTTTCTGGCCGGGGGCAGCCATGCCCAGGCGCTGCTGGTTGGTGTCGCGGCGCCCTTGTCGGGGCCATCGGCCATCCTGGGCGCGCAGATTTCGGCGGGAGCCGGGCTCGCGGCCCAAACGAACGCCGTCGAGCTCAAGACCGTGGATGATGCCTGCACCGCCGACGGAGGCGCCGCCGCGGCCAGGGATTTCGTGGCCGCCAAGGTCGACGTGGTGGTCGGCTTCCTGTGCACCCAGGCGATCGAGGCGGCGATGCCGATCCTCAAGGACGCCAAGATACCTGTCATCACCGTCGGCGTGCGAACCGAAAGCCTGACCGATCGCCGCGCCAAGACAGGCTGGCCCGTTTATCGCCTCGGACCAAGGGGCGACGATGAGCGCAACACCGTGGCCACGATCCTCACCCATCTGTGGCGGAACGAATTGTTCGCCATTATCGACGACGGCACCATTTATGGCCGCGAGATCGCCGAAACCTTTCGCGCGGCGGCCGAACAGGCAGCGCTAAAGCCGGTTTTCGTCGACACGTTCCGGCCGCAACTGGATAATCAGATCGGCATGATCGGCCGGCTGAAGAAGGCTGGAGCGACCCATGTCTTTGCCGGCGGCGACGGCGAAGACATCGCCATCATGGGCCGGGACGCGGCACAACTGGAGGCCGGCATCACGTTCGCCGGTGGCGAAAATCTGCGTATCCCGGCGGGAGACGTGCCTTACGCGGTGGGCACGCTGCTGATAGCGCCGCCTGAATGGGCCGATATCGCCGATCCGAAAGTGCTGGAAAGCTTCACCGCGCAAAAAATCGTTCCGGACGGCTACACGCTGCCGGCCTATGCTGCGGTCGAGATCGCCAAGGCGTCAGCGGGCTTGTCCGATACCTCCGGCAAGCCGCTGACCGAAACGCTGACTGGACAGGATTTCGCCACCGCGATCGGCGCAATCCGCTTCGATGCGAAAGGCGATCTCAGCCAGAGCCCCTACCGCGTCTTCCGTTTCGATGGCACGCGTTTCGTACCCTTGGAAAGCGACTGATGTTCCGCACAGGGCCGCGCAATCTGATCACCGACGTCGCCGGCCTGCGCGTCGGCAATGCTTCGGATGCGAGGCTGAAATCCGGCGTCACCACCGTCCTTTGCGATGAACCGGCGGTGGGCGGGGTGCAAATCCTGGGCGGCGCGCCGGGTACCCGCGAAACCGATCTGCTGGAACCGCACAATTCGGTCGAGGCGGTCCACGCCGTGGTGCTTTCGGGCGGTTCGGCGTTCGGCCTCGACGCGGCGTCCGGCGTGCAGGCGGAGCTGCGTGAACGCGGCATCGGTTTCGAGGTGGGCGGCTTCCGCGTGCCGATCGTGCCGGCGGCGATCCTGTTCGATCTGCGCAATGGCGGCGACAAGGATTGGGGCCGCTATCCGCCCTATCGCGACCTCGGCTATGAAGCGGCGCAAACCGCCACTGCCGATTTCGAGATCGGAACGATTGGCGCCGGAACCGGTGCTTTGACCGAGGGCCTGAAGGGCGGGCTCGGCTCGGCCTCCACCCTGCTGGAAAGCGGCGTCACGGTCGGGGCCCTGGCGGCCGTCAACCCGACCGGCTCGGTGACCGTCGGACGAACCCGCCATTTCTGGGCGGCTCCGTTCGAGATCGGCGACGAATTCGGTGGACTTGGGTACCCCTCGCCTATGCCGGACGATGCGCGACGAATTGCGCTGAAATATCGCGACAAGTCCCTGGCCGGCCAGACGCGTTCCGGTGGCAACACCACCATCGCCGTCATCGCCACAGATGCGGTACTCACCAAGGCTGCGGCCAAACGCCTGGCAATCTCTGCCCATGACGGCTTCGTGCGCGCCATCTGGCCAACGCATACGCCTGCCGATGGCGATCTGGTGTTTGCGTTGGCGACAGGAAGGAGTGGGATAGAACTGACGGCCGACGCCGCCATCGACCTTTATGCCGCCGCCGGCGCCACAATGGCGCGAGCCATCAGCCGCGGCGTGTTCGCCGCGACGCCCTCCGAAAACGATCTGTTCCAGGTCTGGTCGTCGCGGCTGACTTAACCTGGTCAGACAGGATCGGACTGTTCTTCCTCGAAGGTGACAGCGACGTCGGAATTCGCCGATAGCCAGACCTTGTCGCCTTGTACCTCGGCCAGCAGGCTCAAGGGGATGTAATGGTGATGGCCCTTGTGCGCGCCCTCGCCGCTGTCGTTCTTGGTGAGCTTGATGCGCTCACCGTCGATCTTGTCGACAGTGCCGACATGGACGCCATCGGCGCCGACGACTTCCATGTGTTCACGAATCTTGCTGGTGTCGGTCATTGTGCTTCTCCTGTGGGGACTGCCGACAATAACAAATAACGGGCCGATTGGATGCATCGTCTTTCGGCTTGCGCGACGTTTTGTATGCGCCATGCTAACATTCAAAAATCCAGCCGAGGAGCGAACCATGCGAATGCTTGTCCTGTCCGCGCTCTGCCTGTCCGCGCAGTTCATGACATCACCCATGGCTGTTGCCGGCGATGCCGCGGAACTCGAAATCCTGGGTTTCAGCCGCGACGGCGGCATCTTCGCCTTCGAGGAGTATGGCGTCCAGGACGGGTCGGGCTTCCCCTATGCCAACCGCTACTACATCGACACGAGCAGCGACAGCTTCCTCAAGGGCACGCCGATCAGGGTCCGGCTCGACGATGAGAACGCCAAACTGGATACTGCGCGCCTTCAGGCTCGGCAAAAAGGCGAAGCGATTTTCAGCCAGGCCGAACTGAGTGCCAATCGCGGCATCACCGCCGGGTTCAATCCGGTGACCGAGCTTTCCGCCGACCCACACCGGATCGTGGTCAATCCACGGCCTATCTTTGCGCCGGTCGACCGGCCGCTCGAGTTCCGGCTCGACGAGATCGGCATCAACAACACCGGAGGCTGCGAGAGCCAGGGCGAGATCAATGGCTTCCGTCTGCTGCGCATCGAGGCGCCGGATGGCGGCACCACCAAATTGCTGCATGAGGACAAGTCCATTCCCAAGAGCCGGGGTTGTCCGAACGGCTATCGCATCGGTGCGGTCCAGACGTTTTCGATGGACAGTCTCAGCGCCTATGCGGTGCTGATCGCGGTGCGCCAATATGGCTTCGAGGGGCCGGACTATCGCTGGATCGCGGTGACCGGCCGCCTTTGACTGCCGATGCCCAGAGTGGCGCCATATGTGGTTTGCGCGTGGCGGCGTTGAGCATTTTGCCCGCCTCTGTTAGGACGCGTGCAAACTCCTCGCCACGTCAGGACTGACCGATGATCCCTCGTTATTCCCGGCCGGAAATGGTCGCCATCTGGTCGCCCGAAACCCGGTTCCGCATCTGGTTCGAGATCGAGGCCCATGCGTGCGACGCGCTGGCCGAGCTTGGCGTCATTCCGAAAGAAGCCGCCAGGACGATTTGGGAAAAAGGCGGCGCCGCCAAGTTCGATGTCGACGCGATCGACGAGATCGAGCGTGTGACCAAGCACGACGTCATCGCCTTCCTCACCCATCTTGCCGAATTCGTCGGACCGGACGCGCGCTTCATCCATCAGGGCATGACGTCGTCGGACGTGCTCGACACCTGCTTTGCGGTGCAGCTGACGCGGGCCAGCGACATCCTGCTCGCCGACATCGACGGCCTGCTCGCAGCGCTCAAGCGGCGGGCCTTCGAGCACAAGGACACTGTCACCATCGGCCGCAGCCACGGCATCCACGCCGAGCCGACGACCTTCGGCGTCAAGCTGGCGCAGGCCTATGCCGAATTCTCGCGCTGCCGCGAGCGGCTCGTCCATGCCCGGGAAGACATCGCCACCTGTGCGATTTCCGGCGCGGTCGGCACCTTTGCCAATATCGACCCTTACGTCGAGGAGCATGTGGCGGCCAAACTGGGGTTGAAGCCGGAGCCGGTCTCGACCCAGGTCATCCCGCGCGACCGCCATGCGATGTTCTTCGCCACGCTTGGCGTCATCGCCTCGTCAATCGAAAGACTGGCGATCGAAATCCGGCATCTGCAGCGCACCGAGGTGCTGGAAGCGGAAGAGTATTTCTCACCCGGGCAAAAGGGCTCGTCGGCGATGCCGCACAAGCGCAACCCGGTGCTGACCGAGAACCTCACGGGCCTTGCCCGCATGGTCCGCTCGATGGCGCTGCCAGCGATGGAGAATGTGGCGCTCTGGCACGAGCGCGACATTTCGCACTCCTCGGTCGAGCGCATGATCGGCCCGGACGCGACGGTGACGCTCGATTTCGCGCTGTCACGGCTCACAAGCGTCGTCGACAAGCTGCTCGTCTATCCCGAAAACATGTTGAAGAACATGAACAAGTTCCGCGGACTGGTGCACTCGCAGCGCGTCATGCTGGCGCTGACGCAGGCCGGCCTGTCGCGCGAGGACTCCTACCGCCTTGTGCAGCGCAACGCCATGAAGGTGTGGGAACAAGGCGCTGATTTTCTTGAGGAACTACTGGCCGACAAGGAAGTGACCGCAGCCCTGCCCGAGGCCGAAATTCGCGAGAAATTCGACCTAGGCTATCACACCAAGCATGTCGACACGATCTTCAGGCGGGTGTTCGGGGAGGCGTGACCCGGGCTTTCCTTCTCCCCGTACGGGGAGAAGACGCCGTCGCCGGCGGTTTCGCCAATTACCGCCGTTTGTGATGCAGGCTGTCAATCAAGCCTTGCCGGGGACAGTCCTGATCACCGTACCCCAGGGATCCTCGCGGGTCGTTTCGCTGGCCACATTGTCCGAACGCATCTCGACCCATGCCAGGCCAGACCGGCTTGGATCGCGGCGGCCTGCGCCTGCACTCTGCCAAGCATTGGCGCCGATGTGGTGGTGATAACCGCCCGACGACAGGAACACCGCCTGGCCGCCATATCTTGCCACCGTGTCGAAGCCGAATTCCTTGTTCCACCAGGCTTCGGCGTCTTCCGGCCTGCCGACGCGCAGGTGCACATGCCCGACAATGCTGTTTTCCGGCGCGCCTTGCCAACCGGCGTCACTGGCCGGCACTTCGGCCACGACGGCCGGGATGTTCAACCGCTCGGTCGCCATAGCCACCTTGTCGCCATTCCACTTCCAGTCTCGCGGACTGCGGTCCGCGTAAATTTCAATGCCGTTGCCTTCCGGATCGGTCATGTACAGCGCTTCGCTGACCAGATGGTCGGAAGCGCCATCGATGGAGATCTTGTTGGCGATGGCATGGTTG
>NZ_JBAZUD010000184.1:4095-8680 GCF_041661565.1 Mesorhizobium sp. | reverse complement strand
CCTTCATCGGGGACGTACGCGGCGAAGGCTTGATGCTCGGCATCGAGATCGTCGCCGATCGCGCCACGCGTACTCCGTTTGACCCCTCCCTGGAGGCAGGGCCGACCTTTGACCGGATTGCCTACGAAAACGGCCTGATCGGCCGCTGCATGGGTGATACGCTGGGCTTCTCTCCGCCGCTGATCGTGACTGAATCGGATATCGACCAGATCGCGGAACGTTGTGAAGCGAGCCTGAAGAAGTTGCAGGCGGCGCTGCCGGTCTAAGGCCCGCAGTCATCTGGTGCGGCGGAGGCGTTCGCCGGAGCCGCAGTGCACCCGGACCCGAGGCGTCCTAGCCTCGGTCATTGGCGAAGAAATCGGGGAAATCCTCCATCGCCGCGGCGATGATGCGCAGCGACGCGGCGATCCGCAGCATCTCTCCGGTGCCGTTCCGGCGGGCGATGCCTGCCGCATATTGCCGGGCGACGGCGACCGTCGATGTGCTGGGATCGCCGGGAGCCCGGAAGAGCAGTTCGCGTGCCAGTCCTGTCAGGAAGTTGGATATCGAGGTCGCTGTCTCCGGCGGGATGGCCTGGCTCTGGCTGGCGTTGCGCAGCCGCAGGACTTCAAGGCCGACGGTGACTGCGGCGACGCTGCCGCCGAGCACGGCATCGCCCTTCCTGCCGGAATTCTGCACCAACGGCATCAGCTGGTTGACCCGGTCGTAGGCAAGGCTCTCGAAGGCGGAACGCCTGGGGACGCGCTCATGCAGGCAAAGCCGCGCCAGATCCTGGCGCATCGCGCGCACGATGCGGTTGGCCACAAGCCATGGGTCGACCGGCAGCACAACGATGAAGACCCCGATCGCAAGCAGGATACCGACCAGGATTGACGCCGAGCCGGCCAGGAACGGTCCAGGATCGTAGACCATCGCCTGGTGCGGACTGAGGAAGGCGAGGAAGTTGATGGCAAAAGCGGTCGCCACGCCGACATGGCGCGGGTTGGCCATGGCCAGGGCCGCCGGCACAAGGATAGGCACGACAAAGAGCGTGAACCAGCCGAAGCCGGGGAGGACGGGCAACGCGATCTGCCCGACGAGAAAGGCAAAAGGCAAAGCCAGCAGCGTCCCCTTGAAAAACCCCCAGGCGACCTGCACCGGATCGGGGCGGGGCGCGAACAGGCTCGATACGACAGCGACAAGGATGACCGTGCCCGCTGCCTCCGACCATTTCG
Source organism: Mesorhizobium sp. (assembly GCF_041661565.1). Classification (GTDB taxonomy): domain Bacteria; phylum Pseudomonadota; class Alphaproteobacteria; order Rhizobiales; family Rhizobiaceae; genus Mesorhizobium. The sequence goes on along the minus strand of NZ_JBAZUD010000184.1, from coordinate 7,466 downwards.
TGGTCAGCCAGAACGCCGCGACAAGCAGCGTCGCCAGGGCCGCGCGGACCGCGTTGCGCAAAGCACCGGGATAGTCCCGATGCACGACCAGAGCGGGTTGGCGGCCGCTCCGAAGAGGCCGCCCGACAGGATCGCGCAGGGCGTCGAGACCACGCAGCACCTGTTTGAGGGCCTCAGCGAAATCGGCGGCGATGGTCAGGCGCGTGATGGTGCCGACCCTGTCCTCGCCCATGTCGGTCGACGGATCGGGCATCCGCCGTGCCTCGGCCGAGAGCGCATCGAGCCGTTTTACCCAGGGCGCGGTGTCGTCCAGCGCCCCCGGCGTCGAAACCAGATCGCCGACCAGGGATTGCAGTTCACCCCGCACCGGCAAGAGTGCCGCGTTTCTCGGCGCCGCGTGCGAATGCAGCGCGCGCGCCGCCGATAGCGCCGAAAGAAGCTGGCCGATGGTGCGCCGCACCGGATGGGCGCGTGGCGCGAAGCTCGGCGCCTCGAGCCTGGCATAGGCGCGCATCTCGGCAAGCGTCTCGGTGTCGGCGACAAGCTTTCTGTGCAGACCGGCAAGCGTCGCCAAATCGCCGCCGGAAAAGGCGCCGCCGGCATAGGTGGCAAGGTCGAGAATGCAGCGCTTCAACCGCGAGACGAGGGCCTCGCTAGCCAGTTTCGGCAAGATCAGCCTGCTGGTCACGCCGGCGCATACGATGCCGACCACGATCTCGGCGCAGCGCGCGACGGCGAGGTCGACGATGAGCTGCGGCTGTCCGAAGGCGGGCAGGCTTATGATCATCGCGGTGTAGCCGGCAAGGGCGGCGCCGTAGGCCTCGGGGTTGCGCAGCAGCGACGAGACGAATGTACAGATGCCGATCCAGACGGCAAGCGCGGTGACCAGCACCCAGGGGTTGGTGCCGAACACGGTTGATATGCCGATAGCCGCGATGCCGCCCGCCAACGTGCCCAGCAGACGGTAGAAGCCTTTCGCCAGCACCATGCCGGCAACCGGCTGGGCGACGATAAACACGGTCATCATCGCCCATTGCGGATGATCGAGCTTGAGCGCGTAGGCGACGAGCAGCGCGATCAGGCCGGCTGAAACGGTACGCAGGGCGAAAATCCAGTCCGAGCGCGTCGGCTGGGTCAGACCAGTGAAGCTCGCTTCAAGGAAATTCGTCAACCGCGACCGGTTCACACGCCCATCTCCGTAACCGAGCTGTTATGGACCGGCGAGCGGCTAGATATCCAGCACTTCCGTCTCGGCGAACTCGGCGCGTTCCTGGATGAAGCGGAAGCGGGCTTCCGGCTTGGTGCCCATCAGCGCGTCGACCGCGTCCTTCGTCGCGGCCTCGGCGTCGATGACGTCGATCCTGAGCAGCGTGCGCTTCCTCGGATCCATCGTGGTTTCCTTGAGCTGGGCGGCCATCATTTCGCCCAGTCCCTTGAAGCGGCCAAGCTCGACCTTGCCGCGACCGGTGAACTCGGTGCGCAGGAGCTCGTCCTTGTGGGCGTCGTCACGGGCATAGGCGACCTTGCCGCCTTGCCTGATCGAGTAAAGCGGCGGCACGGCGAGGTAGAGATGGCCGCCGCGCACCAGCGCCGGCATCTCCTGGTAGAAGAAGGTGATCAGCAGCGAGGCGATATGCGCACCGTCGACATCGGCATCGGTCATGATGATGACGCGGTCGTAGCGCAGATCCTCATCACGGTATTTCGACCGGGTGCCACAGCCCAGCGCCTGGATCAGGTCCGATATCTGCTGGTTGGCGGCCAGCTTGTCGTTGCCGGCGCTGGCCACGTTGAGGATCTTTCCGCGCAGCGGCAAGACCGCCTGGCTGGCGCGGTCTCGCGCCTGCTTGGCCGAGCCGCCGGCCGAGTCACCTTCGACGATGAAGAGTTCGGCGCCGGCGGCGGCGTTCTGCGTGCAGTCGGCGAGCTTGCCCGGCAGACGCAGCTTGCGCACCGCGCTCTTGCGCGACACTTCCTTTTCCTGGCGGCGCCGCACCCGCTCGTCGGCACGCGCGATCACCCATTCGAGCAGCTTCGACGCTTCCTGCGGATTGTCTGCCAGCCAATGGTCGAACGGGTCGCGGATCGCGGTCTCGACGATGCGGATCGCCTCGATCGTCGCCAGCCTGTCCTTGGTCTGGCCGACGAATTCCGGCTCGCGGATGAATACCGACAGCATGCCCGCCGCCGAAATCATGACGTCTTCCGAGGTGACTATCGAGGCGCGCTTGTTGCCGACGAGATCGGCATAGGCGCGCAGCCCGCGCGTCAGCACATTGCGGAAGCCGGCCTCATGGGTGCCGCCTTCGCCGGTCGGAATGGTGTTGCAGTAGGAATTCACGAAGCCGTCGCCGCCGAACCAGGTCACCGCCCATTCGAGCGAGCCATGGCCGCCTTGCTTTTCGCTCTTGCCCGCAAAGATCTCGCGCGTCACCTGGAAATCGTCGCCGAGCGACGCTTTCAGATAATCCTTAAGGCCGCCCGGGAAATGGAATGCCGCCTTCGGCGGCGTCTGGTCTTTTTCCTTGATCAGCGCAGGGTCGCAGGTCCAGCGGATTTCGACGCCGCCGAACAGATAGGCCTTCGAGCGCGTCATGCGGTAAAGCCGGGCCGGCTCGAACGCGGCGCCCTTGCCGAAGATCTGCTCGTCGGGATGGAAGCGGATCTTGGTGCCGCGTCGGTTATGGACTTCGCCGAGTTGCTCCAGGCCGGTCACCGGCACGCCGCGCGAGAATCTCTGGCGGTAGAGCTGGCGGCCGCGCGCGACCTCGACCTCGAGATGGTCCGAGAGCGCGTTGACGACGGACACGCCGACGCCGTGCAAGCCGCCGGAGGTCTCGTAGACCTTCGAGTCGAACTTGCCGCCCGAATGCAGCGTCGTCATGATCACTTCGAGGGCGGGCTTCTTGAATTTCGGATGCGGGTCGACGGGAATGCCGCGGCCATTGTCGGTGACGGCGAGGTAGCCGTCTGCCGAAAGTTCGACATCGATGAAGGTGGCATGGCCGGCGACCGCCTCGTCCATGGAATTGTCGATGACCTCGGCGAACAGGTGGTGCATCGCCTTGTCGTCAGTGCCGCCGATATACATGCCTGGCCGGCGCCGGACCGGCTCCAGTCCCTCCAGCACCTCGATGTCGGCAGCGCTATAGCCCTCGCTGCCATCCTTGGCCGCAACAGGACGCTTGGTGGCTTGCACCAGCGGATCAGCCGGGCGCGCCGGTGCGCGAGCCGGTTGCGGCTGCTTGTCCAGGTTGCCGAAAAGGTCGTTGTTATCGTCCATGCCTGCCCAACAATCCGGTGCCGCGAATCACCGCCGATACTGCCACGCTTTTCAACGCCAGGCGACGGAAGTTCCTGTTACGTTCGGG
>NZ_JBAZUD010000184.1:0-3995 GCF_041661565.1 Mesorhizobium sp. | reverse complement strand
GCCGCGGTATCCGCGTCGCCGGCCGGATAGGCTGCCTCCAGGCGCGAATAGGGATGGCTCCACTGTGTCGCCAGCGCCTCCGCCGCGGTGTGCGGCGCGTTGACCAGCGGATTGTCGGCGAGAGGCCATTCTCCACCCGCCACTTTCCCTGCTTCTCCGGCGATGGCGATCATCGCCTCGCAGAAACGATCGAGTTCCGCCTTGGGCTCGGATTCCGTCGGCTCCACCATCAGCGTTCCGGCCACCGGGAAAGACATGGTCGGCGCGTGGAACCCGTAGTCGATCAACCGCTTGGCGACGTCATCGACACTGATGCCGGCGCTATCCTTGAGAACGCGCGTGTCGAGGATGCATTCATGCGCGACGCGTCCCTGGCTGCCCTTGTAGAGGACCGGGAAATGCGTCCCGAGCCGCGTCGCGATGTAGTTGGCGGACAGGATCGCCGTTTCGGTCGCCTGCTTCAATCCGGACGCCCCCATCATGCGGATGTACATCCAGGTGATCGGCAGGATCGAGGCGCTGCCGAATGGCGCCGCCGACACGGCGTGGTCCGAACCCTCGGTGACGTGCCCAGGCAGATAGGGCTTCAGGTGAGCCTTGACGCCGATCGGGCCGATGCCGGGACCGCCGCCACCATGCGGAATGCAGAAGGTCTTGTGCAGGTTCATGTGGCAGACATCGGCGCCGATATCGCCCGGGCGGGCAAGCCCTACCAGCGCGTTGAGGTTGGCGCCGTCGAAATAGACCTGGCCGCCATGCCCGTGGATCAGTGCGCAGAGGTCGCGCGCGCCTTCCTCGAACACGCCATGCGTCGAGGGATAGGTGAACATCAGCGCCGCGAGGTTAGGGGCGTGTTCGGCCGCTTTCGCCTTCATGTCCTCCATGTCGATGTTGCCGTCCTCGGTGCAGCGCACGACGACCACGCTCATGCCGGCCATGGCCGCGCTGGCCGGGTTGGTGCCGTGAGCGGAAGATGGGATCAGGCAGATGGTGCGGTGGTGGTCGCCGCGCGAGCGGTGGTAGCCGCGGATGGCCAGCAATCCGGCATATTCGCCCTGGCTTCCCGCGTTCGGCTGCAGGGTGACGGCATCGAAGCCGGTGATCTCCGACAGCCAACCTTCCAGTTCGCCGATCATGGCGCGATAGCCGGTCGAGTGGCTGGCCGGTGCGAAGGGATGCAGGTTGGCGATGCTTGGCCAGCTTACCGGCATCATCTCGGCGGCGGCGTTGAGCTTCATGGTGCAGGATCCCAGCGGGATCATGGCGCGGTCGAGCGCCAGATCCTTGTCGGCCAGCCGGCGCAGGAAGCGCATCATCTCGGTTTCGGACTTGTTCTCGTGGAAGACGGGCTGGGTCAGGAACTCCTTGCCGCGCGGCTTGCCGGGCATCGTGCTGTCGGCGGAAGCAACAGGCTTGGCACCGAACAGGGCCGCGATCGCCTCGAGGTCGGCTTCGGTCGATGTCTCGTCGAAGCTGATGCCGACATGGTCGGCATTGAGGACGCGCAGCAGCCGGCCGGTCTTTTCGGCGGCGGCCGCGATCTGGGCGGCCTTGCCCTTCGCCTCCACGGTCACCGTGTCGAAACGTCTGTTGCCCATGACTGACTGGCCTGCCGCCTCGAGGCCGCCTGCCAGACGGTTGGCGAGCGCGTGGATGCGTGCAGCAATCGCCTGCAGTCCAGCGGGGCCGTGCCAGATCGCATAGGCGGTCGCCATGTTGGCCAGCAGCGCCTGCGCGGTGCAGATATTGGAGGTCGCCTTGTCGCGGCGGATATGCTGCTCGCGCGTCTGCAGGGCAAGCCGGTAGCCGGGACGGCCCTTGCTGTCGATGGACTGGCCGACCAGGCGACCAGGCATCAAACGCGTCAATTTGTCGGAGACGGCGCAATAGGCGGCGTGCGGGCCGCCAAAGCCCATAGGCACGCCAAAGCGCTGCATCGGACCGACCGCGATGTCGGCGCCGAGCTTCGCCGGTGCTTCGGTCAGCATCAGGCCAAGCGGGTCGGCGATGAAGACGACGACGGCGCCGGTCGCGCGGGCCTTTTCGATCGCGGCCTTGTGGTCGCCATAGACGCCATGGGTATCGGGCCAGGAGACGAGCAGGGCGGCGGTGTTGTCGTCGATCGTGTCGCCGTCGATCTCGATGCCGAGCGGTTCGGCGCGTGTGCGCACCACGTCCAGCGTCTGCGGGTGCGGCGTTCCCGCAAGAGCCACCTTGGTGCGCTTGTCGCGGTGATGGCGCAGCGCGATGCCGACGGCTTCGGCGACGGCGGTCGCTTCATCGAGCAGCGATGCCGAGGCCACCGGCAGACCGGTCAGTTCTGTCACCAGCGTCTGGAAGTTGAACAGCATTTCGAGCCGGCCCTGGCTGATCTCAGCCTGGTAGGGCGTATAGGCCGTGTACCAGGCAGGGTTCTCGAACAGGTTGCGCTGGATGACGGGCGGCACATGGACGCCGTGATAGCCGGCGCCGATGAAGCTCTTCAGCACCGTATTCCCGGCCATTGTCGCCGAAAGCTCGCCCAACGCTTCAGCTTCGCTTGCGGGCGCCGGCAGCGCCAGCGGCCGGTCGAGCCGGATCGACTTCGGCACGGACTGGCTGATCAGCGTCTCGATGGACGGCACGCCGATGACGGCGAGCATCGCCCGGGTGTCGTTGTGGCCGGGACCGATATGGCGGGCCGAAAAGGGGTAAGGTGCTGCGGTCATGTCATTGCGTCCTGTAATCAGGCGATATGGGCTTTGTAGGCGGCCTCATCCATGAGACCGGCGAGCTGGCTTTCATCGGCAAGCTTCATCTTCCACAGCCAGCCGTCGCCGGTTGCCGCCGAGTTGACCAGCGAAGGGTCCGACGACAAGGTGCCGTTCGCCTCGGTGATCTCGCCGTCGACCGGCGCATAGACGTCGGAAGCCGCCTTGACCGATTCGACGACGACAGCGGTGTCGCCCTTGGCCAGCTTCTTTCCGGCTTCCGGCAATTCGACGAAGACGAGGTCGCCCAGTTGTTCCTGCGCGTAGTCGGTGATGCCGACGGTGGCGATGCCGCCCTCGACGCGCAGCCATTCGTGATCTTCGGTGAAATAGGTCTTTGGCATCAGGATTATCCTTTGCGGTAGCGATGAGGAGTGAAGGGCAGGGAACTGATATCGACGGGAATTTTCGTGCCGCGCACGTCGGCGAAAATCCGTGTCCCGGGCTTGGAGAGCGGCGTCGCGACATAGCCCAAGGCGACGGGATGGCCGGCCGACGGGCCGAAGCCGCCCGAAGTAACCTGGCCGACTTGGTTGCCGTCGGCATCGAATAGCGCGGCACCGGCTCGCACCGGCTGACGGCCCTCCGGCTTCAGGCCGACACGCTTCTGCGCGGGTCCCCGCTCTGCGGCAGCGCGCAGCGCATCGGCGCCGATGAAGCTGCCTGTGGCGCGCACCTCCTTCGGGATCGCCCACATCAGGGCCGCACCCGCCGGATTCGTCTCTGGCGTGATGTCCTGGCCATGCAGACACAGGCCGGCCTCCAGGCGAAGGCTATCGCGGGCGGCGAGGCCAATCCACAGCACTCGTTCATCCTCAAGCAGCTTGGCGACAAGGGCGCGCGCGTCGGCCTCCGGCAGGCCGATCTCGAAACCGTCCTCGCCGGTATAGCCCGACCGGCTCATGAACCAGTCTTTACGGGGCTCGATGCCGTGCATGAACAATAGCGATCCGGTCTCAATTCCCGCGCGGCCGAGAACAGCCCAGGCTTCGGGCCCCTGGATCGCCAGGAAGACGCGGTCGAGCGGCTCGATTTCGACATCGAAATCGCTGGCCAGCGCGCGCAGATGCTTTTCGTCGGCAACGGCGTTGCCGGCATTGGCGACGATCATGAAGCTGGTATCGCCAAGCCTGGTGACGATCAGGTCATCCAGGATGCCGGCTTCCTCATTGAGGAAGAAAGTCAGTTTGGACTGCGCGGTTTCGAGCGCTCCGGCGTCCAGGGGGCAGGCGCGGTTGAGCAGTG
>NZ_JBAZUD010000183.1:0-8748 GCF_041661565.1 Mesorhizobium sp. | reverse complement strand
TAAGCCTGACATCGATGGGCGGCATGACCCTAGCCGCAGGCCTTGCCGTCAGCACGGGGACCTTCGCGGCCTCGCCCGAGCCGGCAACGCCCCCGCCGGCGGCGGCGGGCTCCGATCGCATCGCCAATCCCATCGCCGAATTCGCCGGCATCGACAAGATCACCGGCCGCATCATCACCTTCGATGTCTATATCGATGAGACCGTGCAGTTCGGCGCTTTGCAGGTGACGCCGCGCGTCTGTTATTCCCGGCCTCAGGCGGAGGCGCCCAAGACCGATTCCTTCGTCGAGGTCGATGAGATCACGCTTGACCGCAAGATTCGCCGCATCTTCACGGGCTGGATGTTTGCCGAAAGCCCGGGGCTGAACGCCGTCGAACATGCCGTCTATGACGTCTGGCTGAAAGAATGCAAACAGAAGTCGGATGTGCCGGCCCCCGGCGCCGCCGCGGCCGATACGGCAAAGCCGAAGGCCACCGTCGCACCTGATCAGGTCGATCCCGACACCGCGAACACCAACTGATCCTGCGGAACCGTCGCGACAACCACGCGTTGGATCACGCACGACCGCGCATCGAGGCGCCTGGAGGATTTCCATGTCGGACAGCAAGCGGATCACGGCCGGCAAGAAAGAGCTTCTTGAACTCGAGAAGGGCTTCTGGACGGGTGACGAGGCCTATTATGCAGCCAATGCCGACACTGAATGCCTGGTGGCTTTTCCGGGGATGGCACAGGCGATGGACAATGCAGATCTCGCAAAGACCGCGACCAACCCCAACCGCTGGCGTAATCTGAAGATCGATCTGAAGGGAATTATCGAGCCAGGCAGCGACATCATCATGCTGACCTACGAGGCCCATGCGAAACGCGAGAATGGCGAATCCTACGCGGCCTTGGTCAGCAGCGGCTATGTCCATCGCGTTAACGGCTGGAAACTGATGTTCCATGCACAAACACCGTTGGAGACGGAAGAGGCTTGATCCTCAGGGAAAAAAGATCGCCTCACCCTTCAGCGCTTCGGCCAGCATCTTCTCATATTTGCCGCGCGGCACGTCGACTGCGCCGAACCGCTTCAGGTGCTCGGTGGTGAACTGCGTATCGAGCAATGCGAAGCCCCGTTCCTTCAACCGTTCAACCAGATAGAACAGGCAGGTCTTGGACGCGTCCGTCTCCTTGGCGAACATGCTTTCGCCGAAGAACACCCGCCCCAGCGACACGCCATAGAGGCCGCCGACCAGCCGGTCGTCGCGCCACGCCTCTACCGAATGACAATGTCCGATCCGGTGAAGTTGCACATACGCTTCGCGAATCGGCGCGTTGATCCAGGTCGAGCGGCGTTCCTCGCGCTTCTCGGCGCAGCCATCGATCGTAGCCTCGAAGTCAAAGTCGAAACGAATATCGAACGGACTTTTCCGGATCGTTTTCCTGAGGCTTTTCGGCGTGTGGAAGCCCTCGAGCGGGATAATGCCGCGCGTCTCCGGTCGCACCCAGAACACCTCCGGGTCGCCGGCGCTTTCGGCCATCGGGAAGACGCCCGAGGCATAGGCCTTGAGCAGCAGGTCGGTCGGGATGCGATAGCCGGGCGCGTAGGGACGGGTCATCGCGCCTCCGCGCTATTCGCCTTTGGCGAGGTATTTTTCCAGCCAGTGGATGTCGTAGTCGCCATTGGCGATGTCGGCATTGCCGACGAGATCGCGAAACAGCGGCAGCGTGGTCTTGATGCCGTCGACCACGAATTCGTCCAGAGCCCGCCTCAGCCGCATCATGCACTCGACGCGATTGCGTCCATGCACGATCAGCTTGCCAATCAGGCTGTCGTAATAAGGCGGGATCTTGTAGCCGGAATAGACGCCGGAATCGACTCGGATGCCCAGGCCGCCCGGTGTGTGGAAATGGGTGATCGTTCCGGGCGAGGGGGTGAAGGTGCGCGGATCTTCCGCATTGATGCGGCATTCGATGGCGTGGCCATTGAACTTGATGTCTTCCTGCCGGACCGAAAGTCCGCCCCCCGAAGCAACGCGGATCTGTTCGTGCACGAGATCGATGCCGGTGATGGCTTCCGTCACCGGATGCTCGACCTGCAGGCGCGTGTTCATCTCGATGAAATAGAACTCGCCATTTTCGTAGAGGAACTCGATCGTGCCGGCGCCGGAATAGCCGAGGTCGGCGATGGCCTTGGCGCAGATGCCGCCAATGCGCGCGCGTTCTTCGGCGTTGAGTGCCGGCGAGGGCGCCTCTTCCCAGACCTTCTGGTGCCGGCGTTGCAGTGAACAGTCGCGCTCGCCGAAATGCACGCCGCCGCCGAATCCGTCACCGAACACCTGGACTTCGATATGGCGCGGCTTTTCCAGGTATTTCTCGATGTAGACGGCATCGTCGCCGAACGCCGCGCCGGCTTCCGTGCTGGCTGTCTGCAAGGCGACCTCGAGGTCGGCTTCGGTGAGGGCGACCTTCATGCCGCGCCCGCCGCCGCCTGCCGATGCCTTGATGATCACCGGATAGCCGATCTCGGCGGCAATGCGCCTGGCTTCCTTTTGATCTGTGACCGCACCGTCCGAACCAGGCACCACCGGAATGCCAAGGCGCTTGGCGGTGCGCTTGGCCTCGATCTTGTCTCCCATGATCCGGATATGGTCGCCGGTGGGGCCGATGAAGGTGATGTTGTGCGCGGCCAGGATATCGGCGAACTTGGCATTCTCCGACAGGAAGCCGTAGCCGGGATGCACCGCGTCGGCCCCTGTGATCTCGCAGGCGGCGACGATCTGATGGATGTTGAGATAGCTGTCGCGCGATGGCGGCGGCCCGATGCACACGCTCTCGTCGGCTAGCCTCACATGCATGGCGTCGGCGTCGGCGGTCGAATGCACCACCACCGTCTGGATGCCGAGTTCCTTGCAGGCGCGCAGCACCCGAAGCGCGATTTCGCCGCGATTGGCGATGAGGATCTTCTGAAACATCCGGCCCGCTCTATTCGATCACGACGAGCGGCATGCCGTATTCGACCGGCGAAGCGTCCTCGAACAGGATCGCCGTCACCGTGCCGGCGCGCGGCGAGGGGATCTGGTTCATCGTCTTCATCGCCTCGATGATGAGCAGCGTCTGGCCCTCCTTGACCTTCTGGCCAACCTCGATGAACGCCTTGGCGTCGGGCGACGGCGCCAGATAGGCTGTGCCGACCATCGGCGAGGTGACCGCGTTCTTGGAAAGCTCCGCCGCGGCGGGCGCCGCGATGGCGGCAGCCTGCGTCGAGGCCGGCGCATAGCTTGGCTGCGGTGCCGCGATCGCATGGACGGCAGGTGCCTGCCGCGACACGCGCACCTTCAGGTCGCCCAGTTCCACCTCGATCTCGGTCAGGTTGGTGTCGTTCAGTATGCCCGCAAGATCACGGATCAGCTGCTGGTCAACACCGGTCTTCTTTATCGACATTTTCGAGCCTTCTGTTTGTTGGCCGGTCATAGGCGTGCCGCCAACGCCTGCAGCGCCAGCGTGTAACCGAGCGGCCCAAAGCCACAGATCATGCCGACGGCGACCGGCGAGACCATGGACACGTGGCGGAATGGTTCCCGCGCATGGATGTTGGAAAGGTGAACTTCGGCGACCGGCAAAGGCGCGACCGCGCGGATGGCATCGTGGATGGCAATGGATGTGTGGCTATAGGCGCCCGGATTGATAACGATGCCGACGGCCTTGTCGCCCGCTTCCTGAATCCAGTCGACGAGGTCGCCCTCATGGTTCGACTGACGGAAATCGATGTCGAGCCCGAGCGATGCGCCGGCCTGCTTGCAGTCCTCGCCAATCGCGGCAAGAGTCTTGCCGCCATAGATGCCCGGCTCGCGCTTGCCGAGCGCGTTGAGATTGGGACCGTTCAGGACGAAAACCGTTTTCAAAAAAATCGACCTTTCCAGCGCCGACGTCAATCAGCGCGCAGGGCCCTCTATAATGGGCATAGACGCCCGCGAAAAGAGCGCAAGTGTCGTTCTTTCACTGTCCACAACAGGCGGAAATGTGTTCGTGAGCAAAAATTCAGAGCGCCGCTTTCGCTTCCTGGATCTTTTCGGCCAGGACTTCCTGTCCCAGAGCACCGAAGACGACCTCGTTGCCGACGACATAGGACGGCGTTCCGGTGATCGCCAGCTTGTTGGCCAGGTCGTAGGTCTTCGCGAAGGCCTCGGGGATCGACGGATCCTTCATTTTCTGGCGCAGCGTTGCTTCATCCGCACCCAGTGAAATCGCGGTCTTGATGGCCGTTGCCTCGGTGGCGCGTCCCTGGCCGCCGAGCAGGGCGTTGTGGAACTCGCCGTACTTTTCCGGCATCATCAGGTGGAACGCCATCGAAACGACGCTTGCCTTCTGCGAATCCGGCCCGAGGATAGGGAATTCCTTGAGCACGAAACGCAGGTCCGGATCGGACTTCGTGAGTGCCTGCATGTCGTCGATGGCGCGTTTGCAGAAGCCGCAATTGTAGTCGTAGAACTCGACGATGGTGACCTTGCCGTTCGGATTGCCAACAACGCCGTCGAAGGAGGAGTTGAAGATCTGGTCCTTGGCATTCTGGATGACGCCCAGATGGGCGATGCGCTGTTCTTCCTTCTGCTTGGCTTCGAGCGCGTCCTGGACCTCCAGGAGAACTTCAGGATTCTTCAGCAGATAGTCGCGAATGATGCCTTCGACCTCGGCGCGGTCGATCTTGGTGTCGGCGGTCGCCGCCTGGACAGGCTGTGCCGTGCCGGCCTTGGCTATCTCCGGGCTTCCGGCGACGAATCCGAAAGCCATCATGGCAAGAGCGACAGCGACGCCCGTGGTCCCCAGCAACAGTGCCTTAGTCATCGTTCCCGTTCCTTCTGCCTGTTGTCCGGCCCGCTCTGTCTGGCTGTGTCGCGGCGAGTGGCCTTGGGGTTCACTTGATCTTTTTCGATGGTGCGTAGTTTATAATATCCTGCGCGCGAAGCCAGCGCGGCTCGCCGCGCTTCATCTGCTGCTGCGCTCGCATGGCGAATATCTTCGCGTCCTTGTAGGCGCCGGAATAGAAGTGACCCTCGGCGGTGGCAAGTTCTGCGCCCGGAATGTCCCCCAGTTCGCCATAGGCCTGCGCCAGATATCGGTATCCCGGGGCGTTTTCCTTGTCGCGCCCAAGCCCGTTGTTGATCTGCACCACGGCCTTTTTCAGGGAGTCCGGCGTCCCGACGGCCATAAGCGCCTGACCCCAGGACACCGATAGCAGGCCCGACCGCGCCGGATCAAGGCTGACCGCCCTGGCATAGGCATCGGCGGCGTCCTTGGGCTTGTTCGCCTTCATCAGGATGTCGCCGCGCAACTCCTGGAAATAGGCGTTCTTCGGTTGCTCCTTGATCAAGGCATTGGTCTTGGCCAGCGCGATGCCGATGTCGCCGAACAGGTATGTCGACTGGGCGTCGCCATACCGGGCGGCGAGAGTGCCGGGCATCTTGCGCATCAGCCGCGACGCTGCGGCCTGGCCTTCCATATAGGCGGCGATCTTCACTCGCATCATGTCGTGCCGCTGCTGCAGGGCCGCCGGGTCGATCTTGTCGACATAAGGGCTCTGTTTCACCAGCACTTCGAGATTGGAGATGCGGTCCTGCGGCATCGGATGGCTGATCCGGTAGGGATCGACCTGCGCGCCCGACAGCGACAGCGCGGTCTGGAAGCGGTGGAATGTCTTCAGCATGCCCATGCCGGACTGGCCGGTGGCGTTGAGATAGGTGATCGCCGAACGGTCTGCGGTCATCTCCTCGGTGCGCTGATAGGCAAGGATGCTGCGCTGCGCCATCTCGCCGCCGCCGGCCGCGACACCCATGCCGGCCCCCGCCAGCCCGCGGCTGTTGGTGGTCGCTCCGGCGACCATGGCGCCGGCGCCAAGCAATGTCGCGATGATCGCCATCGTCTTGGCGCGTTCGAGCTGGTCGCGGAGTTTCTGCTGATGGCCGCCGGCGATATGGCCGGCCTCGTGGGCGATCACGCCGATGATCTCATTGGGCGTTTCGGCTGTCATCAGCGCGCCGGTGTTGACGAACAGGCGGCGCCCGGTGACGAAGGCGTTGAAACTCTGGTCGTTGACCAGCACGATGTCGATGCCGTCATTCGCCAGCCCCGCGGCCTTGAAGATCGGCCGCGCATAGTCGCGCACCAGCGCCTCGATCTCGGCGTCGCGCACCACCGGCACGCTCTGGGCGAAGGCCGTGACCGAACTCGACACCGCGACGGCAGCCGCGAGCAAAAGCGTCGTGAAGACACGCGCTGCCGGGGCAATCGTCGATCTGGGTCGGCTGAACATGACGTGTCCACTGGTAGACGAGCGGGCCAAGGATGAAAAGTCGGCGCCGGAAAACTTCCTCAACTTGTGATCCTCACATCAATCGGGCAATTGTGCGGCGCGGCCGCCAGGGCTTGGTGCGGCGGCCGCGGGAAGATGGGTTGAAGATGGTCGTTTCGCTCTCACGCCGCGGCAATGTCGAGCCGTTCCACGCCATGGATATTCTGGCCGAGGCAAACCGGCTGAAGGCGCAGGGCGTTTCGGTCATCTCCATGGCGGTTGGCCAACCCTCCGATCCGGCGCCGGCCCGCGTCCGCGCCGCTGCGGCCGAGGCGCTGCGGGACGGCCGAATCGGCTACACCGACGCGCTCGGCCTTGCGCCGCTGCGCAAGGCGATCGCCGGACACTACGCCGATCACTACGGCCTCGATGTTCCCCCCAGCCGGATCGCGGTGACCACCGGGTCGTCGGCGGCCTTCAACCTTGCCTTCCTGGCCATGTTCGATCCCGGCGACCGCGTCGCCATCGCCGCGCCCGGCTATCCCGCTTATCGCAACATCATGGCCGCGCTCGGCATCGACATTGTCGAGATTGAGCTCGACGATGCCGCCTATCTGCACGCCGGCCATCTGGAAACCGCGCACCGCGAAAAGCCGCTGAAGGGTGTCCTGTTCGCCAGTCCCGCCAACCCGACCGGCGCCGTGATCCCGGCGGATGAACTGGCGATCCTGGTGAGGACGGCGGAAGAGCTCGGCATCGCCGTGATTTCCGATGAGATCTACCATCGCCTGGCCTATGACGCGCCCGACACGACCGCGCTGGCCTTTGGCGGCGGCGTGACCGTGATCAATTCCTTCTCGAAATACTATTGCATGACCGGCTGGCGCATCGGCTGGATGGTGTTGCCGGAGGCGTTGGTCCGGCCAGTCGAGCGCATCGCCCAGAGCCTCTATATATCGCCGCCGGAACTGTCGCAGATCGCAGCGATCGAGGCGTTCGCCGCGACGGCGGAGTTGGAGGCGGTCAAGGGCCGCTACGCCTGGAATCGCGAGTTGCTGATGAAGCGCTTGCCGGAACTCGGCTTCCCGTTGGCGGCACCCATGGACGGCGCCTTCTACGCGTTTTGCGATGTCACCCGGCACACCAATGACAGCATGGCCTTTGCGCGAAGGATGCTGGCGGAAGCGCATGTGGCGGCGACGCCCGGCCGCGATTTCGACACCCAGGCAGGCCACCGCACCATGCGCTTCTCCTACGCCGGCAGCCATGACGACATGGTCGAGGCGATGGCGCGCATCGAAAGATGGCTGAGGTAGCATCATGCCGGAATTGGAGCAGGCGCTGGCCGAAGTCGCCACCGAAATGGCCGAACGCACCGATCGCGGCGCTGTCGCGTCCTATATCCCGCAGCTGGGCAAGGTCGATCCGAAGAAATTCGGCATCGCCGCCGTCACCAATGAGGGCCGCGTGCTGACGGCGGGCGATGCCGAGCAGGCCTTCTCGATCCAGAGCATCTCGAAAGTGTTCACGCTGACGCTGGCACTCGGCAATGTCGGCGACGCGTTGTGGAAAAGGGTCGGGCGTGAACCGTCTGGCAATCCGTTCAACTCGATCGTACAGCTCGAGCACGAGAACGGCATTCCGCGCAATCCGTTCATCAATGCCGGCGCCATCGTCATTTCTGACATCCTGCTGGCCGGCCATCAGCCGCGCGAGGCGATCGGTGAGATCCTGCGCTTCATCCAGTTCCTGGCCGACGACGACACGATCATCATCGACCGTGAGGTGGCCGCGTCGGAGCGCGCAACTGGATATCGCAACTTTGCGCTCGCCAACTACATGAAATCCTTCGGCAATCTGCAGCATGAGCCGGAGTTGGCGCTTGGCGTCTATTTCCACCACTGCGCCATCGCCATGAACTGCCGCCAATTGGCGCTCGCCGGGCGCTTCCTCGCCAATGGCGGCAAGAACCCGGCGACCGGTCATTCCGTGGTGTCGCCAGAGCGCGCGCGCCGCATCGGCGCGATGATGCTGACCTGCGGCCACTATGACGGCTCCGGGGATTTCGCCTTCCGCGTCGGCATTCCCGGCAAGAGCGGCGTCGGCGGCGGCATATTGGCCATCGTGCCGGGCGTCGCCTCGCTCGCGGTGTGGTCGCCCGGCCTCAACGCCAACGGCAATTCCAAGCTTGGCTCGATCGCGCTGGAGAAGCTTGCCAAACTGATGAACTGGTCGATCTTCGCGCCCTAGATCAGTCCACCGTTGCAAGAAAACGGGAACTACACTGACCCTTTGTTTTGACGCAACTCCGGAAAGCGCCATGCTGTTTCCGGGAAGACCGCACACACCTGTCCTAGAGCGTTTCCTTCTTTTAGAGAATCGTAGGATTCCCATCGAGGCTTGATTGTGATTCAAGATGCTGGCTGGATTGGAGGCCAGCATCTGATGACGCGAGCGCTTTCAAATGATCTTCGTGAGC
>NZ_JBAZUD010000182.1:0-8791 GCF_041661565.1 Mesorhizobium sp. | reverse complement strand
CATAGCGCCGGAAATTGGCGAGCGTGACGCCCTTCATGGTGGCCCCGCCTGGGTCGGCGGGGTTGTCCGACCAGCCACCTTCCGAACGAAGGACGAGCGCAAGCGCCCGCGCGAAATTGCGGTCCATGGGAGTTCCTTTTGTTGTGTGGTCAGCTATCGTAGCTCGTTGAGTGACTCGCACGCACGGCCAGACGCCGTCACCATCCGATCGATGTCGCCTGGCAGCGAGAGGCTACACAAAACTGCAGCGAGGAATCCGTGAACTGGAATGCACTGGCGTTCACGGATTGCCATGTGTGCGCGATCATTGAGTAGCGACATCCCCGCGTCGGATTCACCTGCCCCAATCGCTTGTCCTGTGTCAAAAACTAGGTCTGTCATTAACCGCTTTGGATCCCCTTGGGAGATGGCACTCGTTAATGACGACCGACACGGCAAGTACATTTCGTCTCGACCGATCGACCGGAAATCTCGGCTCTTTGCTTCAATGATTAAGGCAACGCCACCGGTGGGATGACCGTAGTGCTCGGTCGCACACCAAGGATCTCAACTGGCGTTTCCTTTTTCGCCAGGCAGCCGGGGGGATTCTCTCGTCCTCATGGGATAGTTTTCAGATTGACGCGGTGGTGCTAAGGATCGCAGACGCAAGAAGGCTTACAAGTGACGAATGGGGACCTGATGACGGATTCTGGAGAACGAGTTTTCGAGCACGAGGAAGTCGCAGCCCGGCCCGTGTGGTGGATATTGGGTATGTCGATGCTACTAAACGTCATCCTAGCGCTCGCTCTAGCCTTTCAGATCGCCAGATGACACTCCCCAGAAGACCGATAGTTTAGCGATTGAACAGGGCTAATTGGGTAATGACGGCTGTCCCGTATTCCCCTTGCGCAGCGGCGTCGTGCATTCATGGTCGGTGCGCCTTGGCCGCCGTCGACCACCGCGAGTGATCGTCCCACCTCGCCCCCCGGGGACTGAATCGAGCGCCAGCGGCGGGTCATCCGCGCAAGCTGTCTTCACGGGATCCGGTATGTTCTCCTAGATTGTAGGCCAACGCCGGAGGGCCGAAGCCCGCAGAGAATCGAAATCCGCTGCCACCAAAGTTCGGTCGAACACCGCCAGCCCTAATAGACGTGACCCGCTAGCGCTGATGATGCTGCTGTCCCCAGAGGCGCCTATCCTGGCCGAACTTGCAGCGGACGAAGAAAACGAAAAGCTGCTGGTCACGGTTGTGGACTGATATACACCATTTAGGTAGAAATTTCGCGTCCTGCTGGTGGTACTGTCAAGGCTGACACTGACAGCGGCCATATTCACTTGGTTGAAGTTCAACAATGCTGTAGTCGTGTCCATAGAGTTCGCTGATCCATTCCCAGTATATGAGAAGAGCGCCCCGGTGTTGCTCCCATAGAAATGTATTCCGATACTAGTTACAGAGCCTCCCGTGTGAAAAATACCACAGCGCCCAGTTGATAATGGATATACAAAACCGACACATGAATACGTTGCCCCTACTTTATGAAGGGAGTTAATCAGTGTATCATTGGCGTTTGTTGCGAGGAAGAAATCACCACCGTCATATTGAAAATATTCATTGCTACTCTCCATGCCCACACTTCCGTAAAATGCGGGATCATCGGCGGCCACGCCTGTGGTGGTGCCGAGGCTGAAATTGTAACCGTTGCCCGATATGTCAACAAATGTCTGCCCAAAATTGTTCCACGAATCCTTTGCTCCCGGGTCCAAGCAGATTCTAAGATTGGCTAGAAGTCCCGCATCTTTCACAATCTCTCTGAGAGTTCTCTGCGGCCGGTATCTGCGAAGAGGATTTACAAACGGGATCATTGCAGAGCCTCAATGCTTCCTGTTACTGCGCCATTCAGCTTGGTGATGTATAAGTTAAACTTGTTTGCGTTGGTTAACGTCAGCAAATTGCCGCCCGGCGAAAGGGCAAAACCTGAAAACGTGATAGCACCAGCCGAGGCGCCATTTGTGATCTGGACGACCATCGAGTAGTCACCGGCTTGGGTCGGCGCGGCAAATGTGAACGCCCCATTGTTCAGGACATAGCGTAGATTGCCGCCGAGTGGTGAGGGCGCGTAAGTACCCGACGACTTCGTGCCATCGTTGACCGCCGTCGAAGTGAAACCAGCCGTGATGCCAGTGTTATCCACCGCTTTCTGCACCATCGCAGCAGCAATCTCCGACAGCGTATCGAACGCCGCCGACACCCCACCCAACACCACGTCGATCGCCGCTTTGACGAAGCCCGTGGTCGCGATCTGCGTCGTGTTCGTGCCGGGTGCGGCTGTCGGCGCTGCTGGTGTGCCCGTAAGAGTCGGACTTGCCTTCGGTGCAAGGCTTGACACCGCGACGCCGCTATCCTTAGCGATCTTGCCCGTTGTGCCGTTGAACGTGGCGATGTTGTCGGCGACGGCCGAGGCGGGGCCGACGATCAGGTCGACGGCCTTGACACCACTATCCTTGCCCACCTTCCCGGTAGTCCCGGCAAACGTGACGATGTTGTCCGTCACCGAAGAAGCCGGTCCCGTGAAGTCTCCAGCGCCCGCTCCATCAATCCCCTTGTCGCCCGCCCGGTCGAACATCAGCCAGACACCGCCCGCCGTCGTCGGCAACGCGCCGGTGCCGGCGACAAAGCTGAGCGTCAGCTTGCGGTAGCGCGTCGCCGCCATCAAATCGTCGCGCAGTTTCACCACCTGGCCGTCCTTGCGGTGATAGAGCCGGAACTCCTCGAACCAGTCGGTGAGCGTCGAGAACACCTTGAAGCGGCCGGATTGCATGCGGTCGAGCATGTCCATCAGCCCCGCCTCGACCGAGACGGAGCAGTCCGCGAATTGGGCGTGGCGCGACAGCATGTTCAGCCCGTGCGCGGCATATTGTTTGGCGAGCGCCACGCCCGCGCCTTCCAGCGTCTCGCGGCGGCCGTCGCGCGGCCACGCCCAGGGCAGCCAGTCGCCCCAGGGTTTCAGGGTCAGCGTCTGCATGGCCGGCGTCTGCTGCGAGGCGCGCGCGGCCTTGCTGACATAGACGACATCGGCCTCCGTATCCCAGGCGATCTCGACCGCGGCCGAAGGATGGTCCCATCCGAAATCGAGCGCGCCGAGCCGCGGCCAATAGCGCGGCAGCCGGAACGGCTCGCAGGCGATCAGCGCCTCGGCCACCGGAAAGATGCGCCCCGACCCCAGCACCGGAATGCCTCGCGCCCGGGCCTCGCGCTCATGCTCGGGATAGGCCGCGACGATCGCCGCGCGTTCCTGTGCCGAATAATGCGCGGCATCGTCGATGGTCATGAAGGTGACGTGACGGGACATATCAGCCTGCCCTAATCTTCTGCTCCGCACAGCAACGGCTATTGCCAAATACTGTTGATGCAGTGCATGGTTGCTTGGGGATTTGGGGAACTTACATGATCCGCATAGCAATCATGGTGGCCATTGCCGCCGGCACCTCGGCGTGCCAATCGAACGTGCCTTATGATACGAGCAAGCAGACCTGCAAGATCATTGAATATGCCGGGGTGAAGCACAACGTTTGCGCCCCGGAGACACCGAACAAGGTATGCAATGTTTGGTCCAATCGGAGAGGCGAAACAAGGATCTGGTGCCAACCGCTGACGCGGAAAGCCACCGATCCCAAGGCCCGCGCCAGGCAGCTTGCCGGCAGCCACTACCCATAAGCCCGCCCGGCGTCACGCAGCTTGGCGCTTGATGCGGATAACCTTTGCCGACACGCGTCTTTTCTTCCACGATTTTATGCGCTAGGTCCTGCTCCGCATCGGCCAAGCCGATGCGTCTTGGGCTGGCGCTTTCCGCGCGGCCTCTCCTCTACGCGGGTGGGAAAGCCGCTCTTTGCCATGACAGATCTATTCGAGGCGATGCGCCTGTCCGCCGAGGACAGCGAGGTTGCTCATCTTTATTTCAGCGAAGGCGGCAAGATCCTGTTGCCGCTCGGCAAATCGCCAAATGCCCCGTCAGGTCCGGAGATGCTGCAGCTTCTGCTGTCGTCCTCCCATGACCAAGATGGCGCGCTTGCCAACGACCTCCTTGGCGAGCTTGGCAGGACGGTGCCGTTGGAAAGCCTTCGTCTCCTGCTCACATCGGCCAACGCCCGCACCCGCGCGGCGGGCGCGTTTATGGCCACGTTTCAAAATCAGAACATAAGTTCGATGCTGGGCGAACTCGCCGCACTGCTTGGGGAGAGCAACCCGCGCACGCGTTTCGATGCGGTGGAGGCTATCTTGCGATGCAGCACGCGGGACCATGGCGAGTACCTGGCGCAAGCCCTGTTTGCTCTTGATGATGCGCATGACGGCGTGCGCATGGGAGCTGTCCAGTTCGTCCGCTTTGCAAAGGACTGGCAGTTGAAGCTTGCGCGTGAGCATGCGGCATTGCTGAGGCCGCGAACGGCGTTTTCGGCGATCTCGGATATTTCCGGGGAATTTCGAGACGATGCATCGGGCATGATCCGCACGATGCTCGACCATTCCGAGCCAGTGGTGCGGCGTTATGGTCTTGGGCTGGCCGGTCGGGCAAGGTTGGTGGTCGTCGATGCCTTCGTCGAATGGGCGCGGGCGTCGGCCGATCCTGAAATCAGCAAATTGGCGGCCAGTTGCATCGAGCACAACCAGATCTCGCATCACGCGGTGTGGCATTCATCCTTGCCGGCAACCGCCTGAATTTGCTGGCGGAGGGGTAGGGCGAAAGTGACGGGGTGAGGCGCTCCCAGAACATGGGTTTCCTCGCCCCCACGGAGTGGGGGAGAGGTGGCGCGGCAAAGCCGCGACGGAGAGGGGGATGGCGCGAACCTGGTAGGCAAAGCGAACTTCGCCATGCCAAGCCAGCGCCCCACGAAGGCCCACTCTCCGTCCGCTTCGCGGCCACCTCTCCCCCGCCTTGCGGGGGCGAGGAACCCAAGTTCTGAAACCTCACCCCTTCCCCATCCGCTCCACCTCGCCCGCCGACAGGAACAGCAGCACCACGTCGCTCATCCCAAGCAGCGGCGTGAACGTCACGATCGTTATCCCGCCTGTCGCATTGGTTCGGGTCAGGCCTTCGGAATAGATGTCGAGCGGCGGTTCCTCGTCGAACCAGACGCCGTGCAGCGTCTCGCCCTGCCATTTCTCGCGGCCCTTCTCGAAGCTCTTGAATGACAGCACGCTCTCGCCGGCCTGGACATCGCCGCCGCCGCCATGGCGCACCACCACGCTGTCGAGCGCGCCCGGCGCGCCGCGGCCCATGATGGTCTGGTAAAGCGCATCGGCGGGGATCATGCCGGTGCCCCAGGCCGCCTGCTGCTGCGGCGGGCCGACCAGCACGCGCTGCGGGTTGTCGCGCGTGCCTTCGCCGGTGACGCCGGCAGCCCACAGCCGCACCGGCGTTTCGAACACCTTGCCCCGCCACCATGCGGGGTAGCGGCCGGTGAGGTGCATGGCCCACTCGGCGCCGCCCGCCCTGGTCTTGCCCAGCTGGTTGCCGGCCATGAACAGCCTTTCGCGGTTGGTCGCGCCGGCGGCGTGGAATTCAGCCTGGCGTTGGTAGGGCGCGTAGGCCGCCAGCAGATTGCTGCGACGCCTCCGGTCCAGTTCCGCCAGCAGCGCCAGATACTCTGTCCGCGCCGCGACCGGCGGGCTCGTCGAGGAACGGCCGGAGGATGGCTTCGAGGCTGCGGATGCGGCTGCGGATCTCCTCATCGCTCAAGCCGTCCAGTTGGTTGTTGGTGACAAGCGCGTCTCCCGGGAAATCCTTGGGCAGCACCGAAAGCACGATCTTGAGGTACTGGTCCGGCTTGTCGGCCCGCACCTCGGCGATGACGCCGGCGCCATGCGCGCGGAAATCGGCGCGCACGGCGGCGAGGAAATCATCGCCCAGCGTCTTCTTCGTGCGCTTCGCGCGCGATGGAGGCGCGGCGGCCGCGCCGGCGGCAATTCGTTTCGCCGGCCTGGCTTTGCGGCGTGCCGGCCTGGCGGCGGTGTCGTCAGCCATCTGCTCGACCCGTGGCGCCGGCATCGCCAACGCAATCGGCCGGAGCCACCTTTGGGGTCGATCTGGCCGGCTTTTTCGAGCGTGATTTCTTTTTCGCCGCCTTGCCGCTCCTGGCGCGCTTCGGCTTTGCCGGGGCAGTGCTTTGCGCAACGGAGCGTCCTGCCACCCGCGCCCGCGCCTCCAGCCGCGCCAAGACCAGGCCAACGACAGGGCCGCTTTCAGGCCGCGGAAAACAGAAGCCGGCACCAGCCCGCACCATACCGATCCGCACGCCCGGCGCGACCTGTTCGACACGGCCGAGACGCGGCCGGGGTGCGGCGCCCTCGAATTCGCCGATGGCGCTCACGACCTCGTGGCCGTCATCGCCGGTGATGATGGTGGCGTAGCGGGGCATGGGGATTCTCGCTATGTAGATAGTAGGACGGAAGCCAGCACTCCACGGCGCCCCCCTCTGTCCTGCCGGACATCTCCCCCACGAGGGGGGAGATCAGATGTCACGCCCGCTTTCGCCAAGCGCCGCCGTCGCAGAGATGGGCGCCACGCCAAAACTGCCAATCTCCCCCCTCGTGGGGGAGATGTCCGGCAGGACAGAGGGGGGCGCTGTCCCGCCAGCGTTCAAATGCAGGCACCAGCGCAACGGCATGGAAAGGCGCCAGAAACACAAAACCCGCCTAGGCGGCGGGTCGTCGGCGCAAATCAGCACCATTGATAAAATATAGCACCGCTGCCCTCACCCGGTCAACAGCACATAAGAAAAAATTCCTATCCTGTTGTTCGCCAACTTGGGCCCCACCCCACATTGCCTAACGCCCCCATTGATGGGAAACTGCCGCCTCGATGGGGAGGACGGCCATGAGCAACGTCACCACGCATTACGGCAGCGACGGCATTGTCGAGCGCATCCTGGCTGCCATCCCCGACGCCAAGATCGACAGCCTCGATGCCGCGCAGTTCTATCCGTTCGACCAGCTTCATGGCCGCGAACTGATCGCCACCCAGGACCACGCCGCCCGCCTGGCCCCCTCGCCCGGCGACCGGATCCTC
This sequence comes from Mesorhizobium sp., assembly GCF_041661565.1. Lineage (GTDB taxonomy): Bacteria > Pseudomonadota > Alphaproteobacteria > Rhizobiales > Rhizobiaceae > Mesorhizobium. The sequence goes on along the minus strand of NZ_JBAZUD010000182.1, from coordinate 1,748 downwards.
GATATCGGCAGCGGCATTGGCGGCCCGGCCCGCTTCCTCGCCGCGACCTATGGCTGCGACGTCGACGGGGTCGACCTGACGCCGGCCTTTGTCGAGGCGTCCAGCCGGCTGACCGAGCTCTGCGGCCTGGGCGACAAGGTCCGGTTCCAACAGGCCGACGCGGCGAAATTGCCGTTTGCGGACGGCACCTTCGACGCGGCGATCTGCTTTTATGTCGGCATGAACATCGCCGACAAGGCGGGCGTGATCGGCGAGGCCTTTCGCGTGCTGAAGCCGGGCGGCAGGCTGATCTGGACCGAAGCCGTGCTGGCGGGGGGCGAGCCGCATTATCCCCTGCCCTGGGCGGTCGCACCGGCAGCCAGCCATCTCGTCGACCGCACGGCGCTGCAAGCCCTGTTCGCCGACGCCGGCTTCCGGATCGACGAGATCATCGACGAAACCGGCGACCATGTCGAACTGGCGCGCAAGCGGGCGAGCTCCGGCATCGTGCCCTCGCCCGCGCAGCAGCAGGCCAACGAGATTGTCCTCGGCGCCGAATTCTTGCAGCGGCGCAAGAACTACATAGGCAGTCTCAGCGACAGCAAACTGGCCTCGCTTGCGATCATCGCCTCGAAGCGCGGTTGACCACACCGGCCCTCGCGGAACGGCAAAAGCAAAAAACCCGCCTCGGCGGCGGGTCATTGGCGCAAATCAGCACCATGGACGAATATTTAGCATGGCTGCCCTCACCCGGTCAATAGTTGTAGGAACAAATTCCTAACAAGTTCGAAAGGACCCCGCAGGCGGCTATTTGCAGCTCGAGCGCAACTCTCCCCTCAAGCGCCTCCCGGCCAACCCGGCTTCACCACCAGCACCTGGCCCGGGCCATGCACGGCGGCGAAGAACAGCCCAGCCAGGAAAGTAAAATGGTCGACGAAGAAGCCGAACTCCGCCTGGTTGGCGGCCCAGTGGCTGGGGCCGTGGAAGGCAAAGCCGAGGAACAGCACATAGGCGGCGGCGGCCAGGGCGGCCTGTGAAAAGAAGGCGCCGGTCAGGAAGCACAGCACCAGCGCGACCTCGAGGATCGCCGCGCACCAGGCCAGGAACAGCGGGAAAGGAAAGCCGGCGGCGGCGATGTAGCCGGCGGTGCCGGCCATGTCCATGACCTTGAAGGTCACCGCCATCAGGAAGACCGCGGCGAAGATCAGGCGGGCGATGAGCAGCCCGGCGGTCCGCAGGGGCGATTGGGCGATTTCCGGCGACATGTCATTCTCCAGTTGTATGGCAATGGGCTTTCGCTCACAGGACGCGCGGGCAGCGCCGGATCCGACATGCCGACGAAGTTTTTCTCAGGCAATCGGTGCTCGATCATGCCCCGGCCACCACCAGCCGTTGCGGCCTCCCCGGCCTTGTCGCGGCGATCTCGATTCCGCTTTGCCGGCTATGGTATAGTGCCGGCCGCTCAATGGGGGAATCGGACATGGCCAAGGCATTGACCATCGGCGCGCCGCGACATCCAGCGACAGTCGCCGCCTATGAACAGGACTGCAGGGAGGCGCTCGGGCCCCATCTCGACGCGCTGCTGGACAAGGTCGAGGCCGCCGGCTGGGACCGCCGGCAGGCCGCGTCGGCGCTGATGTATCTCGCGGCCGCCCGCCTGAAGCCGGCCTGAGACATCGCAGCGCACTGATCACCGCGAGGGGCAAGCCGCCTCCGCCTTATTGTTGGTGCCAGTGGAACACAGAGCCGCCGATCCGTGTTATATCCTG
>NZ_JBAZUD010000181.1:0-8849 GCF_041661565.1 Mesorhizobium sp. | reverse complement strand
CCGAGAAAGATGTTCTGGGCGACGTTCATGGAGGGAACGAGGTTCGTCTCCTGGAACACCATGGCGATGCCATGCTTCATGGCTTCGGCGGGAGACGAGAAGCTCACCGGCTTGCCGTCGAGCAGCATCTCGCCCGAGGTCAGCGGATAAAGGCCGGCCAGCACCTTGGTCAGCGTCGACTTACCCGCACCGTTCTCGCCCAGCAAGGCGTGCACCTCGCCGCGCCGCAGCGTGAAATCGACATCGCGAACCGCCGCATTGCCGCGGAATTCCTTGGTCGCCTTGCGAAACTCGACGATCTCATCCATGCGCGGACCCACCGTCATTCGCTGCAGCCGCCAGGCGCAGCAACGTGCCGGATCCGCGCGAGGTGGCATAGACGTCGCCGCCCTGCTCACAGACGGAGGTGATGCCGTGCATGGAGCCGTCGGCGCGGCTGTGCCAGCTTTCGCGCGGCACGCCGTTCCTGTCGCAGCGGGCGACGAGGCCATAGGACCGCGACGGCGCCCAGGGCTTCAGCACCCCCATCTGCCGCACCGAGCCCTGGCTGAGCGGCTGGTCGGGCCTGGCCGATCCGGCAAGTTCCGGTCCGATCCATTCGTCGGGATCGATCGTCGCCATCATCTCCCGGCGGTAATCGTCCTCGCGCAGCACCAGTTCGAACAATTGCCGGCGCGGCGCAAACAGCGCCATCCACAGGCCGCCGCCGGAAGCCGGCGAGAGGCGGGAGGGATAGGCCGGCAGGTCTTCCAGGATCGCCACCGGGCGCGCCGCGGATTTCGGGTCGATGGTGACGATGCGGTGGCGCCAGCTTTCGCTGATCGCCAGGCGACCGTCGCCGAGCAGCGCGACACCATTGGGAAAGGCCAGTCCGCTCGCGACCACGCGGCATGATCCGTCGGTCGGGCCGACCGCGAACACCTCGCCGCTGGCGCCGCCCTCCATCAGATCGCGTTTCCAGTCACGCGCCGGATGCTCGCGCGAACCGACGCAGACGAAAAGCGTGCCGTCGGACGCGAAGGCCCCGGCGGTGAGGCAAGACCCATTCACGCCCCGCGGATCGATGCGCCGCCAGGCGCCCGGCTGGCCGATGTGAATTCCGTCGCCCTCGACACCGACAGCAAGCCGGCCATCCGCCGCCGAGGCGACAAAGGTGACCGGCGCGGAAAACCCGGCGATCTCGACCGCTGTCGCCGTGGCGCCATGCGGTTCGATCCGGAACAGCCTGGTCCCGGCGCTGCACAGCAGTCCGCCCGGCGTCACGGCGAGATTGTCGATCGCCGAGAGCGAGAGCAGCCGCTCCGCCTCTTCCAGCCGGTTGTTCGGCTTGAAGATGCCGTCCATCGCCGGAACGCTGATGCCGGCGTCGCCGGCTGGAAACAGCCCGCGGACAAACGCGCCAAGGCCCATCAGCGCCTCCCCCAATAATCGCCCTGCGACGTCCACTCCGGATCGGCGCCTTCGATACGGACGCGACCGATGCGGTTGTTGGACACGCCGCCCAGATAGAGCCAGCCCTTGTGCTCGCAGGTCGAGGTGATCGAGGGATGGTTCTCGCCGGCTTTGTCCCACAACGCGTCGATGATCTCGCCGCTCGCCGAGACGCGCAGCACGCAGCCGCGATTGATGTTGGGGAACATCCATTCATCGGCGGCGATGCGCCTGGCCATGCGGCGGCGGAAGGCGGGCTTGCGCATCGCCAGATCGAAGGTCCTGGTGCGCATGCCGAGCAGCGCGATCCAGTAGGTGCCGTCCGAGCCGCGGTTGAGGTTGTCGGGATAGCCGGGAAGATTGTCGAGGAAGATCTCGAGCTTGCCCTTGTTGGGCCCGTCGAACCAGTAGCGGTTGATGCGGCAGGCCCAGGTCTCGGCGAACAGCAGCGATTGGCCGTCGCGGCAGATGGTGACGCCGTTGGGGAAGATCAGGCCGCGCAGCACCGTGCGGGTGGAGCCGGTCTTCGGGTCATGGCAGATCAGGCGGCCATTGCCCCTTCCCTCCAGCGCATCGACCGCCCATTCCGACATTTCATAGCGGATCGTCGCCTCGGAGAAGAAGATGCGCCCGTCCGGCGCGACGTCGAGATCGTCGGGAAGCCGCAGGCGTGAATCGTCGATCACCGAGAGCAGGCTGCGGTTGGTTTCGTCGGTCACTTTCGCGACCTTGCCGTCGGGCGCGACGCGGTAGACGCCCATGCCGCCGACGCAGGTCAGGAGATCGCCATTCGGTGCGAAGGCGAGACCCAGCGGATGGCCGCCGATGCGGGCGAAAACCTCGCTGCGCGCATAGTCGGGCGCCAGGAAGCGCACGATCGTGCCGTGCCGGGTCCCCGTGTAGAGATTGTCGTCCCGGTCGAGCACCACGTCTTCGGGCCCTTCGACCTGGCCGAGCCCGATCAACTGCGTGGCGCCAAGCCTGTCGTTGACGGCCAGCACGTCCTGTTCGCCGCGTGTCGTCTGCTCGGCAAGCTTCAAATAGGTCGGCGAGATATAGACCTTGTTCAGCAGCTTGCCGCGGTTCTTCACCCATTTGGCGTCGAACAGGACCGCCGCGATCAGCACCAGGCCGAGGATCAGCTGGTTGACCGAGCCGGGCATCGACAGGCGGATGAGGCCGCTGGTCAGGATCAGCACAAGGACCGAGCCGATCACCGCGTTGCCGACCGAGCCGCGGCCGCCGCCAAGCGAAACCCCGCCCAGCACGACGGCCGTCAGCACCGCGATCTCCATCCCGATGCCGGTGTCGGCGCCGGTGCTGCCAAGCCGGGCGGAAAACAGGAAGGCCGCCGTCGCCGTCAGCACGCCCGACGCGACATAGGCGAGGCAGACGGTGAGCTTGACGTTGATGCCGGCATTATAGGCGGAGCGGCGCGCGCCGCCGACGGCGCGCAGGCGCCAGCCCGGCCTCAGCCGTGAGAGGACGATATGCGCGCCGACCGCGATGAGGACGAAGATGATGAACGAGACCGGCACGCCACGGAACGATCCGAAGCCGATCAAATCCCATGTCGGCGACACCGGCATCGAACCGACGATCGCACTCGCCACGCGCGGGAAGATGATGTCGTAGAGCGCCCGGTAGATGACCAGCGTCACCAGCGTGGTGATGAAGGCGCGCAGCCTGAGGTAGCCGATCAGAACGCCGTTCAGCAGACCGCAGACAAGCCCCGTGGCAAGCGTGGCCGCCAGCGCCACGCCGACCGGCAGGCCCAGCACATTCATCGACACCAGGGCGGCCAGCACGCAAAGCGCGAACATCGAACCGACCGAGAGGTCGATCCCGCCCGACAGGATGACGATGGTCAGGGCCAGCGCGACGAGACCGAACTCCGACAGCTGCCGGGCAAGATCCGAGAACGTCCCGACCGACACGAAGCCCGGAATGATCCAGACCATGATCAGAACCGTGGCCACCAGCGCCAGTGCGGGAATGACGTTGTCAATCCAGCTCTTGGTGAGGAGTTCTCCGAACAGGCGATCCGGCACAAACCGGTATCGCAGTCGCAGAAGCGCGTCGCTGGCGGCCATCGGTTGCGTTATCCGTTACTTCAAATCGTCCAGGGTCCAGCAATTGCGCTGGTTGACGTTGGCCTTGGTGATCTGGGTGAGCGGATTGAAGTAGAGCGTCTTGGTCTCGCCCGCGGAGCTGTCGGAAAGCAGCAGACGTGCGATCTCAGCGTTGAGGATCTCGCCCTGCAGCGGCACGTTGTAGCTGATGTAGAGATTGAACAGGCCGTTCTCGACATTCTCGCAGCCAACCTTGTTGCCGCCGCCGCTGGTGACGAGGAAGACCTGGCTGCCCTTGCCGGCCTGCTGGATGGCGGAAGCCGTGCCGGTATCCTGGTTATCCCAGATGCCGATGGCGCCGCACAGGTCCGGGTGCTGCTGCAGCACCGTGTCCATGATCGAACGCGCCTTTTCCGGATTGTATTCGGTGGCCTGCTGCGAGACGACCTGGATGTCGGGATGCTGGTTCAGCACGCGGTAGATGCCGTCGAGCTGGAAGACGTCCGACGCCGCTGTCGGAACACCGGTATCAATGGCGACCTTCGTCGACACGCCCTTGCCGGGGCTGCACTTGTCGACGACAGCCTGCGCCGCCTGCTCGCCGATCTCGGTCCAGTCGGCGCCGACATAGGAATCGGTCTGCGTGTTCGATTCCAGGTTGATCTGCACCACCTTGATGCCGGCGGCCTGCGCCTGCGCCAAAAGCCGGGCGTAGGACTGGATGTCGGGATTGTGGGCGACGATCAGGTCGGGCTTTTCGCTGATCAGCGATTGCAGCGCCTTGGTGCCGGCATCGGTGCTCCAGGCCGGATCGCGGATCTCGAAACTGTAGTTCAGGCGCTTGGCCTGCTGCCGCATCACCGCCGCCCAGCCTTCCGTCAGGTCGAAGCCCATCGACAGCGGAAGGAAGACGACCTTCTTGCCTTCAAGCGTCTTGCGGAACGTCGTCGAGCGCGGATTTTCCAGGCCCTTGTCCTGCGCGCTCGCCGTCACGATCCCGGTAAGCGCGATGCAGGCCACGGCCAGCCATCTTGTTGTCTTCAGAAGTCGCATGGTTTCCTCCCATTGCAGTTTGGCGTTGAAATTGGTTCCTCAGAGATCCCCTTGCTGGGATGTCTGCTCGTCGCGCGGATTGACGAGCGAATCGATGACGATGGCCAGGAGCAGGACCACGCCCTTGACCAGGTTCTGGATCGTGTAGTCGATGTTCATGATCGTCATGCCGTTGAGCAGGATGCCCACGAAGACGGTGCCCAGGATGACGTTGCGGACCTTGCCGTGGCCGCCATTCAGGCCGATCCCGCCCAGCACCACCACCAGCAGGATGTCGTAGATCATCGTCGAGTTGAAAAGCCGGGCATTGATGGCCGAAGCCGACGAGGCCAGGATCAGTCCCGCGCCATAGGCGATCAGGGCGCTGATGGCGTATTGCGCGACGACCATCGGGCGATAGGCGATGCCCGTGATCTTGGCTGCGGCCGGATTGTTGCCCATGGCATAGATCTGCCAGCCGAACCGCGTGCGGCTGAGCACGAGATGCAGCACCAGGCACAACGCCGCGAAAGCCACCACGGTCACCGGGACGCCGAGGATGCGGCCCTTGCCGATCAGCGAGAACCATCCGGCGCCGGGCGGCACGTTCTGCATTTCCAGCGTGAAGAAGAAGGTCCTTCCGAGGCCATAGATGACCGAGCCGGCGGCCAGCGTCGCGAAGATGGGCGCCACCTCGCCGAAGGCGATCAGCGAGCCGATGAGGACCCCGGCGGTGACGGCGAACAGGGCGCCGATCAGCAACGCGAACTCAAGCGAGTAGCCCGAGCGCGCGATGACGAACGCCCAGGAAACGGAAACCACCATCGTCGCGATCAGCGAAACGTCGATGCCCCTGGCGATGACCACCAGCGCCATGCCGAGCGCGAGGATGCCGAGGATCGAGACGCTGCGCACGAGCGCCAGGAGGTTGCCGGCGCTGAAGAAGGACGGCAGCAGGAACGAGAACAGCGCGAAGGCCAGCACCGCCAGCGCCAGGACGATGCCTTCCTGGCTTTTCAGCAGGGTCGGCAGGCGTGGTCCCGGGTTTGCGGTTGCTTCGCTCACCGCTCAGGCCTTCTCTTTGCTCAGTCTCGACAGGATTTCCCTGGCGCGGTCGACGCGGACGTCATGATTGGCCGCGAGCTCCATAGCCACCTTGTCCACGTCCTCGCCGACAGCTCCGGCCACGATTGCGATGTTGCGTGCATGAAGCGCCATGTGGCCGCGCTGGATGCCCTCGGTGGCGAGCGCGCGCAGCGCCGCCATGTTCTGTGCCAGACCGACCGCGACCGCCACCTCGGCAAGCTCCTGCGCGGTCTTCACGCCCAGCACTTTCAGCGCGGCGCGCGCCGCCGGATGCGTCTTGGTGGCACCGCCGACGAGGCCGAGCGCCATCGGCATTTCCAGCGTGCCGACAAGCGCGCCGCCGGCATCGAGTTCCCAGCGGCTGAGCGACGTGTAGCGCCCGCTCCGCGCCGCCCAGGCATGCGCGCCGGCCTCGATCGCGCGCCAGTCATTGCCGGTCGCGACGACGACCGGGTCGATGCCGTTCATGATGCCCTTGTTGTGGGTGGCCGCGCGATAGGGATCGACCAGCGCCAGCGCGCACGCCTCGACAATGCCGGTGGCCATGCGCTCGCCGGTGAAGTCCTTCGTCGCAAGCGCTTCCGGGGTCAGCCGGACCCGCGCCCGCGCCAGGCGCAAATCGGCCAGGTTGGAGAGAATGCGCAGCCGGACCACGCCCCCGGACATGCGCTCGATCATCGGCGCGACAGCCTCGGCCATGGTGTTGACCGTGTTGGCGCCCATCGCGTCGCGCACGTCGACAAGCAGATGCAGGACCACCATCGGCCCGACGGAAGTGTCTTCGAAGACCTGCACCTCGATGTCGCGGCAGCCGCCGCCAAGCCCGATCAGGATGCGGTCCTTTTCGTTTGCCGCGGCCACGATCTCGTCGCGGCCGGCCAGGAGCCGGGCGCGCGCGCCGTGCGGGTCGGACAGGCCGAGTATCTGTACCTGTGCCCGCATGACTGGCGCGGTGCTGGAGGTTTCGAACCCGCCGCAGCCGCGGGCAATGCGCGCCATGTAGGAGGCCGCGGCGACGACGGAGGGTTCCTCCACCGCCATCGGGATCAAATAGTCGCGTCCGTTGATGGTGAAATTGGTGGCGACGCCCAGCGGGATCTCGAACGTGCCGATCACATTCTCGATCATGCCGTCGGCGACGTTGAGCGGAAGGATGCCTCCGCCGCGCAGCGCATCGAGGTCGGTTTGCGCGAGCCCTGCGGCATCGCCCAACGTCGTCAGGCGATCGGCCGGCGACAAGGACCGAAACTTCTCGATGCGGGAATTCAGCCGCGGCTCGACGCCGTCCAAGACTGCTCCCATAACCATCGCCTCCCTGCGAATGCACTTTTCTTGTTGAGCGACCTATCGCCCAACTGATACCATCAGACAAGGTACAGTTTTGAGAAACAGTCGGTAACTGTACCAGATAATTTCTGGGCACACCGTGAAAGGGAGCGAAGATGACGCGCGCCGAGGCCGTGGCCAACGAGATCAGGAGGCGCATCGACACCGGCTCCCTCGCAGCCGGCGCCAAGCTGCCGTCGATTCGCAGGGCCGCCGAGCAGTTCGACGTCTCCAAGAACACGATTGTCGATGCCTACGACCGTCTGGTCTCCGCCGGCATCGCGCTGTCCCGGCCCGGTGCTGGCTTCACCGTGGCGGAACGGCGCCGGCAGCGGCCGGGCGAGCGTCCGCTGCACGTTGCCGAGGCCGTCGACATCGCCTCGCTGCTCAACGCGCAACTGGAGGAGAGCTTCTCCATCCGCGTCGGCGATGGTCGCCCGCCTGCATCGTGGATGGAGGAATCGGAGGTGCGGCGCCATCTCGGGCTGCTGGGCAGGAATCACCGATCCAGCAGCGACGGATACGGTTCGGCGATGGGCCTGCCCGCCTTGCGCGAACGGCTTGCCTTCGACCTCATGGAACGCGAGATCCAGGCGACGCCCGAGCAGATCCTGCTGACATTCGGCGCCAACCACGCGCTGGACCTGATCATCCGTCGTTTCCTGGTCGCCGGCGACACCGTGCTGGTCGACGATCCCGGCTACTATCCATTGTTCGCCAAGCTGAAGCTGGCGCAGGTCCGCATGGTGGGCGTGAGAAGGACCGCCAACGGTCCGGATCCCGAAGACCTCGCCGGCAAGGCCGAGCGCGAGCGGCCCAAGCTTTTTTTCACCCAGTCGCTGGCGCACAATCCAACCGGCAGTTCGACCAATCTACCGACGGCCCATGCGATCCTGACGATCGCCGCGCGATATGACATGCTTGTGGTCGAGGACGATCCGTTCATCGACCTGCCGACGGTGCATGGCGTGGGTCTGGCGCCGCTCGACCAGTTGCGCAACGTCATTTGCGTGCGCACCTTCGCCAAGACGCTCTCGGCCAGCCTGCGCTGCGGCTATATCGCGGCGCGTCCCGACCTGATCGCCTCGCTGGCCGAACTGAAGATGCTGACGACCGTCAACAGTTCGGGACATATCGAGCGACTGATCCATGGGCTGATCAGCGAGGGCCATTACCGGCGACACCTCAAGCGCCTTGCCCAACGCGTGCGCCAAGCGACCGAAGCGGTCGTTCCCCGTCTTCAGAAGACCGGCCTCAAGCTCTTTGCCGAGCCTACCGGCGGTTATTACGTCTACCTGGAACTGCCCGACCACATCGATGACATCGCCCTTGCCCGCGAAGGTGCCCGCGAAGGCATCTTCATCGCGCCTGGCACCGTGTTTTCGCCGGAGCGTCAACCGACCAAGGGCGGCATCCGCGTCAACGTCGCCTGGGCCTCGGATCCCAAATTCTTCGATTTCCTTGTCCGCGCCACGGCCACGGGCCAAAATCGGCTTTGACGAAACTCAGCAGGCTACGACCGGGCGGCGCAATTCGGGCGGTCAGCTACCCACATCGCCGGGAGCGGCACCTGAAGCGGGGAGCTTCTCATTCAACGTCCTCCAGGCTGCCGTACCAGCATATTATCTTGCCGTTCGCTCCAACATTGGCTGCTCCTCTGGAGCGCAACCGCCTCCATGGGTCGGCTTGCGAGCGGCGCACGCGAAACATGGTGTCGATCGGTTTTCCGGTCTTGAACGACTCGCCCATGGCGTCCCGGGTTGGCTGCAGATCGCCGGGATGCAATGCGTCGAGCCAGCCAAACCCTGTCCATTGGTCTCCCGTCTGGCCGGCGATTTCCAACCATCGCCGGCTGACATCCAGGGCCCGTCCTTCCGGATCGATGATCCACGGAATTTGAGG
>NZ_JBAZUD010000180.1:0-9163 GCF_041661565.1 Mesorhizobium sp. | reverse complement strand
CGAAGCCTGCCTGGTCGACAGGATGATGGTCGTTGCGCCCGCCAGTCGCGCCAGTTGCACGGTCAGCAGCCCGATCACGCCGCCGCCAAGCACGACAACGGAGCCGCCTGGCCTGATCCCGGCCAGATCCACGCCATGCAGGCAGCAACCGAGCGGTTCGCAAAACGCTCCGTGCAGCGGATTCAAGCCCGCTGGCAAGATGAAGGCCTGCTTGTGCGGCAAGGCCACATAGTCGGCGAAGCCGCCATCGCGATGGATGCCGATGGCGCTGAGACTGCCGCACAGACTGACCCTGCCGGCATGGCAATGGACGCAACGTCCGCAGGCTATGTTGGGGTCGCCGGTGACGCGATCGCCGATCGAAAAGCCCGACACATTGGCCCCCACAGCCTCGACGATCCCGGAGAATTCGTGCCCCGGCGTCACCGGCGGCCTGCAGGGGAACTCACCGTGGAACAGATGCCGGTCCGTCCCGCAGACGCCGCAGGCCTCGATCCGCACGAGCAGATCGTCGGGACCGGCAACCGGTTTGCCGACCTCTTGCAAGACAATGCTGCCGACCTCCTCCAGCCGCACTGCCCTCATTGTCTTGGCCTCTCCAGCCATCAGTTGAAGCTCGGCGGCTGCGACAGGTCAGGCTGCGGCGCCGCCGGTTGCGCGGGCGGCGTGTCGCCGAAGCTCGGCGGCTGCGAAAGGTCCGGTGGGCCGGCCGGCGCCGCGGCGCCATTGGCCGGCGCCTTGCCGTCGGCGGGCGGTGGACCGAGGGGCGACATTCCGGGCACGCCGGGCACCGTGTAATCGATGTTGCCGGGATCGACCACGGCGCCCTTGTAGCGCATCACCATCTGCGGAAAGGCAATGGTCAGCCCGATCATGATCACCTGGATAAGGACGAAGGGCACCGCGCCCCAGTAGATCTGGCCGGTGGTCACCGGCGCGACCTGCTTGCCGGTGATGCGGTCGAGATAGGGCACGCGCGCCGCGACCGAACGCAGGTAGAACAGCGCGAAGCCGAAGGGCGGATGCATGAAGCTGGTCTGCATGTTGACGCCCAGAAGAACGCCGAACCAGACCAGGTCGATGCCGAGCTTGTCGGCGGCCGGCGCCAGCAGCGGCACGATGATGAACGCCAGTTCGAAGAAGTCGAGGAAGAAGGCCAGGAAGAAGACGAGGATGTTGACGCCGATCAGGAAGCCGACTTCGCCGCCCGGCAGCGAGGTCAGCAGGTGCTCGACCCAGATCTGCCCGTTGACGCCATAGAAGGTGAGCGAGAACACCCGCGCGCCGATCAGGATGAACAGCACGAAGGACGACAGCCGCGTCGTCGAGGTCAGCGCCTGCTTGATCACATCAAGGGAAAGCCGCCCCTTGGCCGCGGCCATTGCCAGAGCGCCGACCGCGCCCATGGCGCCGCCTTCCGTCGGCGTGGCGATGCCGAGGAAAATGGTGCCGAGCACCAGGAAGATCAGTGCCAGCGGTGGGATCAGCACGATGACCACCTGCTGGGCCAGCCGCGACATCATGTTGATGTTCAGCCGCCTGTCGGCGATCGCGGCAATGTAGATCAGCACCACGCCGATGCAGGCGCCGAGAATATCGGCGTCGTCGCCATGGGCCGGCGCCAGGTACCGATAGGCCGCGTAGGAGATGGCCGCCGTCGCCACCAACGCCACCAGCAGCGACGTCACGCCATGGCCGAGCGTGCGTGCCTCCAGCGGCAACGCCGGCACCAGCTTCGGCCGGAAGATGGAAACAAGCAGGATATAAGACGCGTAGAGCCCGGTCAGGACCAGCCCGGGGACCAGCGCGCCCGCATACATGTCGCCGACAGAGCGGCCGAGTTGGTCGGCCAGCACGATCAGCACCAGCGATGGCGGGATGATCTGGGCCAGCGTGCCCGACGCCGCGATGACGCCGGACGCCAGGCTTCGGTCATAGCCGTAGCGCAGCATGATCGGCAGCGAGATCAACCCCATGGCGATGACCGATGCCGCCACCACGCCCGTGGTCGCCGCCAGAAGTGCGCCGACAAAGATCACCGCATAGGCAAGTCCGCCGCGGATCGGTCCGAACAGCTGGCCGATCGTGTCGAGCAGGTCCTCGGCCATGCCGGACCGTTCGAGCACGATGCCCATGAAGGTGAAGAACGGTATGGCGAGCAGCGTGTCGTTCGACATCACCCTGCTGCCATAGAAATTGTCCGGAAGCGCATAGAGCAGCGGCCAGTCGAGGTTGATCGCGCCGCCTGAATAAGGCGTCAGGAGCACGCCGATGAAGAAGAACATCAGCCCGTTCGCCGCCAGCGAAAAGGCGACGGGATAGCCGATCAGCATGAACAGGATCAGCGAGGCGAACATGATCGGCGCCATGTTCTGGGCGATGAACTCCATCACGAGCGCACCTCCTCGGCCAGCGCCCTGGCCTCGCGCTCGGCCTGTTCGTGCGCGGAGATGAAGGGGTTGGGGTCATCCATGTCGCCGCGCATGATGGCGATCTTCTTGATGATCTCGGAAATGCCTTGCAGCGCCAGCAGGAAAAAGCCGGCCAGCAGGATGGCCTTGGCCGGCCAGACGATCAGCCCGCCGGCATTGGTCGACATTTCGCCGCTGTGGAACGACAGCGACACGTAGGGAACGAAATAGAACACCATCAGCGTCACGAACGGCATCAGGAAGACGACATGGCCGAAAAGGTCGATGCAGTGCTGCACGCGACGTGGAAACAGGCCGTAGACTATGTCGATGCGGATGTGCTCGTTCTGTCTCAGCGTGTAGGCGGCGGCCAGCATGAAAGCGGCGCCGAACAGATACCATTGCAGCTCCAGCCAGGCATTCGATGAGGTATCGAACACCTTGCGAATGACGGCATTCGCCGCGCTGACCAGGATCGCCACCAGGATCAGCCACGACACCGATCGGCCGATGAATTCGTTGAGGCGGTCGATGCCCCGCGACAGAGCGAGCGGCCCTTGCATGCAGTCCTCCCTTGTACGGAGGCGTGCCGGTTACCCCTCACTGCGTCACGCCGCGTGGCCCAACGGTATGCCGCGCGTGGCCGGGCGGGTCAACAAGGTTGGGAGCCGCGAAGGTCATCGCCCGGATGACGGGGCCGGATAGCCGGGCCCGCGGGCGCATCATGCAACCAAAGTCTGATGCCTCAGGCGACCTTGCCGGTGTCGCGGCTGGTGCCGACCAGCACCAGCGTGGCGACCAGGAAGAGATATATCCATGCGTCGCGCCATTCGACGGGGAAGTAACCCGCCCAAAGTGATTCGGCCATGCCGAAGGCGGCCGCGCCCAGGGCTGCGCGTGGCGGCGAAAGATAGCCGCCGACGGCTGTCACGAACAGGATCTTCAGCCCATAGACGAGGCCGGAATCGAAGCTGACATTGCCGTAATAGAAGCCGGCCATGGTGCCGGCCAAGGCGGCGCAAAGGCCGCCGGACAGCACGGCGTGACGGAACACGGCGCGCACGTCGATGCCGCACATCGCGGCGGCCTTGGGATCGTCGGAGACCGCGCGCCAGCGCCTGCCGAAACTCGATCCGGCGAAAGCCCAGCTGGCCAGCCCGATCGCCGCGAGCGCCACCGCGCAGTCGAGCAGCTGGATCAGCGTCAGCGTTGCCTTGAAGGTCGCGTCCCGGGCCAGGACGATGGGCTGCGCCAGCATGGGTGGCAGCCACAGATTATGCGTATCGGCGGCGATGCGGCTTGCTTCCGACAAAAAGAGCAGGATGCCGAGCGTGGTCACCACGACCGCATTGGGCGTGCGTTGCGCCAGCGGCTCAAAGACGCTGCGCGACAGCACGTGGCTGACCAGCGCGGCATAGAGGAAGGCGGTGACGACGCCGAGCGCCACCGCCGCCAGCAGCGTCAGCCACAACACCTGATAGCCGAAGACGGCGGTGAGGATCATCGTCTGCCCGCAGAAGGCGAACAGCGCGCCATGGGCAAGGTTGGTGCGGTGCAGGATGCCGTTGGTCAGCACGTAGCCGAAGGCGAGCAGCGCGTAGAGCGCGCCGGAATGCAGCCCGTTCAGCGCCTGCTGGAAGAAATAGAGCATGCAAGACCCTCGGATCACGCCATCCAGAACCGAGACGATCGGACGGCATGCTCGAAACGGTTGCGGAGACCCGCGCCAGAAAGAATTGCATCGCAAAATCTAACTTGTCAAACACGATTTATCGGTTAGATTTCGGCCATGACCGTAGCCTGGACCCCGCACCGCTTCACCGGCGGCCTGCTGGCGCTCGACACGGCGAACACCGTCGTGCTGCGCGGCGACCCGCGACGGACGTTCGACCGCTTCGAGGACCCGCTGGAGATTGCCCGCTTCGCCGATGCGGCGAGCGGCTTTCGCGCCGCCGAGCTTGGCGGCAGGCAACTGGCGGTCACCTCGCCGACGGCCATCGCGCCTGTCGTGCTGTCGATCCGCGAGGCGACGGACCGGCTGTTTCGCGGCGCGGTGTCGAAGGGCGCGGTTACCACCGCCGATCTGCCTCAATTCCTGACGGCCTGCGCCGGGGGGCTCGCGGACAGCCGGACCGAAATCGGCGCGCCGGGAAAGCCGTTTGGCGACCCGGCGACGCCGATCGCCTTCGAGGCGGCGCTGGCAGTCTCGGCCTTGTCGCTGCTGCGCGAGGACACCGTGGCAAGGTTGAGGATCTGCCCCAACTGCACCTGGCTGTTCATCGACAGAAGCCGCAATGCCAGCCGCCTCTGGTGCGACATGGCGGTGTGCGGCAACCGGCGCAAGGCAAGTCGTCACTATCACCGCCACCGCATGGCGGCCGATGAGGTCAAGGATGCCTAGAGGGTTCTTCCATTCGGTCGTTGTCGCCGTGGCATTGGTCGCGGCTGTCGCGCTCGGCGCCTGCCGCGACACGGGCAAGGACGCCGAAGGCAAGCTGTTCGAGATTTCCGGCAAGATCTTCATCTTCAACTATCGTCTCGCCAGGGCCACCTACATGGTCACGCTGCGGCCCCTGCGGCCGATGGGGGAGGGCCAGGTGGTGGTCGCCAGCTTCCAGGATCCCGCCGGCGGCGCGCCCCTGGTGGTCGAGCAGAAGGTCTGGCCGAAGCTCGACAAGGTGAGCCTGGAGAGTCCGGCCCTGACCTGCGTGGTCAAGGACAAGCCCTATGCGATCGCCATCAGCGTCAAGGGGCCGGACGGCACGGTCCTGCAGAAGATCGACACCACGTTGATGTCGACGCAGGATCAGTCGATCCTGCCCGATCGGCCGCTGGTCATCGACCAGCTCTATACGGCCAATCCCGACCTCGTCGGCCACCCCGACGGCAAGCTGCCGGGCGAGCCCAGGCCGGACTGCTCCAAAGGGCGTTGACCCTCCGGCGCCGGGACCATTCGCCTGGAGATTTTCGTTCGCCGGGGGACCTCCTTGGATCGGTTTCTTGCGGGATTCGAAACCGCACGGGCTGTTCGTTGCGCGTTGCCTGATGCCTTCGATTTTATTTGACCTGCCTTGCAAGGGAAGAAAGGATGCGCCATCCAACGCCGACGTCGGCTGCCAGCCCCCGCGCGGCCTCCGCACAGGAATACCTGATGACGCTGCACGACGTCGCGCTCGACGACAAGTTCGACCTCGGAAAGGAGCGCATCTTCCTGTCCGGGGCGCAGGCGGTCATCCGCATGCTCCTGATGCAGCGCGAGCGCGACCGCCGCGCCGGCCTCAACACGGCTGGGTTTGTCTCGGGCTATCGCGGCTCGCCGCTCGGCGGCCTCGACATGCAGCTCTGGAAGGCCAAGAATCAGCTCGCCCGGGCAGACATCGTTTTCCAGCCGGGCCTCAACGAGGAGCTCGCCGCCACCGCCTGTTGGGGATCGCAGCAGACGGAACTGCTGGGCGAGGGCACCCATGACGGCGTCTTTTCGGTCTGGTACGGCAAGGGCCCGGGCGTGGATCGATCGGGAGACGTGTTCCGCCACGCCAATCTCGCCGGCTCCTCCAGGCATGGCGGCGTGCTGGCCCTGATGGGCGACGACCACATGGCCGAATCCTCGACCAACGCGCATGCGACCGAATTCCTCTTCGTCGACACCATGGTGCCGATCCTCAATCCTGCTGGCGTGCAGGAGATCATCGACTACGGCCTTTACGGCTTCGCCATGTCGCGCTTCGCCGGCACCTGGGCCGCGATCAAATGCGTCAAGGACAACATCGAATCGACCGCCTCGGTCGACGCCTCGCTCGAGCGGCTCAACATCGTGGTGCCCGAGTTCGACATGCCGCCGGGCGGGCTCAACATCCGCCACGAGATCGACATGCTCGGCCAGGAGGAGCGGCTGCACGAATACAAGCGCGCCGCCGCTTCCGCCTTCATCCATGCCAACGGCCTGAACCGCATCGTCTATTCCGGCGGCTCCAGCCCGAAGATCGGCATCATCACGCTGGGCAAGAGTTATCTCGACGTCCGCCAGGCGCTGGAGGATATCGGCATCGACGAGGCGGCGGCCAACCGTATCGGCGTGCGGCTGTTCAAGGTCGGCTGCCCGTGGCCACTCGACCTGCACCATATCGTCGATTTCGCCCGCGGGCTCGACACCATCGTCGTCGTCGAGGAGAAGCGCTCGCTGATCGAGGTGCAGCTGCGCGAGAGCCTTTACGGCACCGCCACGCAGCCGGTCATTGTCGGCAAGAAGGACGAGCGCGGCGATTGGCTGTTCCCGGCCAAGGGCGCGCTCGACCCCAACGAGATCGCCATAGCGCTTGGCGAGAGGATCGTGAAGACCATAGGTCCGTCGGAAGAGATATCGTCGCGGGTGGCGAAGCTGCGCCAGTTCCAGGCGATGCTGGCCGACGCGACGGATATCGGTTCGCGCACGCCCTTCTTCTGTTCGGGCTGCCCCCACAATTCCTCAACCAAGGTGCCGGACGGATCGATCGCCGCCGCCGGCATTGGTTGCCATTTCATGGCGTTGTGGATGGACCGCAACACCGTCGGCTTCACAGCGATGGGCGGCGAGGGCGCGCAATGGGTCGGGCAGGCGCCTTTCTCGAAGCGCGGCCATATCTTCCAGAACCTCGGCGACGGCACCTACAATCATTCCGGGACGCTGGCGATCCGCTTCGCGCTGTCGAGCGGCGCCAACATCACCTACAAGATCCTCTACAACGACGCCGTCGCCATGACCGGCGGCCAGCCGCACGAGGGCGGACTGACCGTCGACATGATCGCCAGGCAGGTGCGGGCCGAGGGCGTCGACCGCATCGCCATCGTCACCGACGAGCCCGACAAGTATTCAGGCAAGGTGCAATTCCCCGCCGGCGCCACCATCCATCACCGCGACGACCTCGACCTCGTCCAGCGCGAGCTGCGCGACGTCAAGGGCGTGTCGGTGCTGCTCTATGACCAGACCTGCGCCGCCGAGAAACGCCGTCGCCGCAAGCGCGGCACCTTTCCCGATCCCGACAAGCGGGTCTTCATCAACGAATTGGTCTGCGAGGGCTGCGGCGATTGCGGCGTGAAGTCGAACTGCGTCTCGATCCAGCCGGTCGAGACCGAGTTCGGCCGCAAGCGCAAGATCGACCAGTCGAGCTGCAACAAGGATTTCTCCTGCGTCAACGGCTTTTGCCCATCCTTTGTCACCGTGCATGGCGCCAAGATCAAGAAGGCCGAGGGCCAGGCCGGCAAGGCCGATCCGCTCGACGGCGTTCCGACGCCCGCCGAATTCCCGATCGGCGAGCAGGGCTGGGCGGCGATCATCGACGGCGTCGGCGGCACCGGCGTCGTCACGGTCGGCGCGGTGCTCGGCATGGCGGCCCATCTCGAGGATAAGGGCTGCGGCATGATCGACATGGCCGGCCTCGCCCAGAAGGGCGGCTCGGTGTTCACCCATGTCCGCATCGCGCGCACTCCCGACGACATCCACGCCATCCGCGTTTCGGCGGGCAAGGCGGACCTCGTGCTTGGCTGCGATCTCGTCGTATCCGGTGCCAAGAAAGTGCTGAGCGCCGTGCGCGAGGGCCACACCATCTTCCTCGCCAACACCGCCGAGATCATGCCCGGCGAGTTTGCCCGCTCGGCCGATTTCTCCCTGCCGGTCGAGCGCCTGAAAAAGGCGATCCGCGCGGCAGCCGGCGACGACAAGGCGCATTTCTTCGACGCCACGCGCACCGCGACCGCGCTGTTCGGCAATTCGCTCGGCGCCAACATGTTCATGCTCGGCTTTGCCTTCCAGCATGGCGGCCTGCCGCTGTCCGCCGAGGCCGTCGAAAAGGCGATCGAGCTCAATGGCGAAGCGGTGGCGATGAACGTTGCGGCCTTCCGCTGGGGCCGCCGCGCCGCCCACCAGCCGGATTTCGTGCGCGGCCTCGTCGCTCAGCCTGGCAAGCCCGGCCAGGCCGCGGCCATTGCCGAAACGCTGGATGACATCATTGCCCGTCGCGTCGCCTTCCTGACCGCCTATCAGAACGCCGCCTATGGCCGGCGGTACGCCCAGCGGATTGCCGCCCTGCGCGATGTTGAAGCCAGGGCTGTGCCTGGTTCGACCGTGGTCTCCGAAGCCGCCGCCAGGAACCTGTTCAAGCTGATGGCGATCAAGGACGAATACGAGGTCGCGAGGCTCTACACGGACGGCTCCTTCGCCGCGGAGTTGGGCAAGCAGTTCCAGAGCTACGACAGGCTCGAATTCCATCTCGCGCCGCCGATCATGGGGCGGCGCGGCAATGACGGCAGCCCCAGGAAATCGAGCTTCGGCCCCTGGATGATGAAGGGCTTTCGCGTGCTGGCGGCCATGAAGGGCCTGCGCGGCACGGCTTTCGATCTCTTCGGCTATAGCGCCGAGCGGCGCATGGAGCGACGGTTGCTGGCACAATATGAAGCGGATCTGGAGCTTGTCGCAACCTCGCTGGTTCCAGGCAAGGTCGATGCGGCGGCGGCACTCGCCTCGGTGCCGACCCTCATTCGCGGCTATGGCCACGTCCGGCAAGCCAGCGTTGAAAAGGCCGCGGGCGAACGCCAAAGGCTACTGGAACGCCTGTCGGGTGCCCCGGCGCGGCCGGAGCTTCAGGCCGCCGAATGACCGACACGGCTTGTTTACCTGAACGACAGTTTCCTCGGTTTCCGCAGCGTCACTTCGCCTGGCTGCCACTCTGAAACAGCCTTTCTAAATCTTTCTTAAGGCGGATGTGGCACTGCTTGGC
>NZ_JBAZUD010000179.1:0-9182 GCF_041661565.1 Mesorhizobium sp. | reverse complement strand
CCGGAGAGGGTCAAGGGCGACGAAACCGACGGGCTCGACGAGATCTTCCTGCCCGTCGACATCGACAAGTGGGTCAACCGCGAGGCCGGCGTGCCGAATGCCCTGGTCGACAACGAGATCGGTGATGCGCTCGACGCCATTCGCGACAAGGGCGCTTTCGTCTGGGCTGTCTTCGATTGCTGCCATTCCGGCACCGCGACACGCGCCGTCGAAGTCGACGATGAACTGGAACGAAAGGTCGAATTCGCCGATCTGGTCGGCGGCGACGAAGCCGCCAGGGCCACGGCCATCAAAGCGTATGAAGACACGGTCGCGACCGCGTCGCGCGGCCTCGACGAGAATGGCGCGCGCAAGCCTGCCTTCAACCTGAGCCCGACAGGGGCCGGACCGATCACCAAGGGCAAGCTGGTCGCCTTCTATGCCGCCCAGACGATCGAGACGACGCCGGAAATGCCGCTGCCCAAGGGGGTGACGGACGCGCCTCGCTTCGGCCTGTTCACCTTCACCATCCTGTCGAAGCTGGCCGAGAATCCCGCCGTCACCTATCGCCAGCTCGGGCAGGCGGTGCTGCAGCAATATTCGGCCGACAGCCGCACCCGGCCGACGCCGCTGTTCGAGGGCGAACTCGACGCACGCGTGTTCGGCACCGACAGGACGGACGCGGTCATGCAATGGCCCATTGTCATCAAGGACGGCGATATGACGATCGGCGCCGGCCTGCTGCATCGTCTGACGCCCGGCAGCAAGCTCGCCATCCTGCCTTCGGCGCTGTCCTCATTGTCCGACGCCGTCGGCTATCTCGAAGTGCGGTCGGCGAAGAACCTGGAAAGCCGCCTCAAGCCGGTCGAGTTCGACAAGAAGCCGGCGCTCAAGCTCGCCGAGATTCCGGCTAACGCCTATGCACGGGTGGCGGAGATCGCCGTCGACTACAAGCTCGTCGTCGCGCGACCGGCGGCGTCAAAAGGACTCGAGCAGGAAACCGCGCTGGTCAATTCGGTTCTCGACGAGCTGGTCGTTGCCAAGGAAACCGGCTTCAACATCGAGCTGGTCGATCCAGGCAAGAGCGCCGAGCTTCGCCTCGCGGTGATGCGCGAGAACGCCATCGCCGGCGCCGCCAAGGACGACACCGACAAGCCGGCGCTTTGGTTCCTGCCGGCGTCGGGAGACGTGACGCTCAAGGATGGCGGCAAGCCACCGCTGGTCATCATCCACGGGGATGACCGGCAAAAGCTGGCCGATGCGATGACAAGGAACTTGCGCACCATCTTTCGTGCCACCGGGCTGTCGCGGCTGGCAGCGGCCTCCGACTACAAGCCCGAGGACGTCGATGTCGAGTTCCAGGTCAAGCGCCGCGACAAGGACGGCCTCGAGCCGTTGCAGGCATCCGCGGTTCCTCGCGTCTCGCCGGGCGACGAGGTGCATGTGCTGGCGAGGAACAGCTCGGACCAGTTGGTCGACATCAATGTGCTTTATGTCGGCAGCGACTATTCCATCACCCACATCGTTGCCGAACGCCTCGCCCCCAAGGCCACGCTCGAAGAGGGACTGCTGGCCTTCACCGACACCAGTTTCGGCATGGAGCGGATGATCGCGGTGCTGACCGAGGCGCCGCCGGAGAGCGAGAAGGAAGATCTGAGCTTCCTGGCGCAGGACGGCGTTGCAGCGATGACGCGCGGCCTGGGGTCGGCCAGCTTCTCGGACATGCTGACCGATATCGGCATGGCGCCCGCGACCCGATCCGTGATGCGGCTTGCCGACAAGAGCGGCCCGAAGGGAGCCGTGATGATCTTCCCGATGGAGACGGTGCCACGCACCTGAGCGCGGCATCTGGTGCCGGCCCCTTGCACGGTGGGCAGGATAAGTGAACATTCTCCGGCTGGAGACGCATGACAGCCCGATCAAGCAAGCGAGGCCTATCGTGAGAACCGTTATCCTGAACCTCATTGGCGCTGTTGGCGGCCTGGTCGCCGTGCTCGGCATGTCCAGCGCTTCGGCGGAAGAGCCTTGCGGACTCTGCGCCAAGGAAATTGTCATCAATTCCGAGTTGGCGAGCTGTTTTCTCGATCAATATGACCAGATCGCCACAAGCAAGAGCGAAGCCGTCGCGGTGGATCTCAGCAATTGTGCATCGCGCGGCGTGGTCGAAGCCCTGCCCTCGCCGACCAAGGGGACCGTGGAGCCGGATATTCAGTTCATGATCTCGCGCCAGCAACTCGGTTGCCTGAGGCAGAAGCTCAAGGAACCGGGCCTTGTGCTTGACCCCTCGGCCAAGATCGATCTGGGGCGTTGCGAATGAAAGAGCCAAAACCCAAACCCGCGCGGGAGCCGATCGCACAGGCGTCGCCGGAGATGAGCCTGGCCATTTCCGGTCCTCCTGAAGGCAAGAAGCACCCGGCGCCGCCGGTCGAGGTCCCGAAGAAGGAAGCCAATCCGTTCACCGACGGTGACTGGCGCACGATCGTCGACGCATGGGCCGGCCTCGGTGTGCGTTTCGTGTTGATCATCGGGGCGCTTTTTTCGGTGGTGCAGTATCTTCAGTCGCGCGAGGAACAGCGCGTCTCGCAATCCATGGCCTTGGTCGAGCTTTGGGAGACGGCCGATTACCAGAAAGCCCAGCAATCTTTGAAGGCTCGCCTGGCGGCGCTCAACGACAAATACAGCTCGCTCTTGGGCTCCAATCCGACCGCGGCCGACGAGAAAGTCTACAGGCAGCGCATCGGCATCGAGGCGATGTCGGCCAGTGGCGGCGAAGAGCCGTTGGGGGAGTTCTCCGCCGATTTCGACAAAATCCTCTATTTCCTCAACCGCCTTTCCTTTTGCGTCGAAGGGAATGTCTGTTCGCGGGAGGTCGCGGATGCCTATTTCCGTGACTACGCCGTCTCGTTCTGGAGTTATTTTGCCGGCTATATCGACCGGCAGCGCAAGGCTGGCTCAACCACCTTCGCGAAGGCCGTCGAAAAGTATATCGGCGATACATCATCGTCATTGACGAACTGACGTGAGCATCCAGGCATGAAGACCGGTCAGGCGTTTTGTCTTGCTTTATGCTGGCTGGCGATGCTCGGCGTGGGCACCTTGAATTCTGCCCGCGCCGACGATACGCCGGACTTCCATCTCGATCTCGATACCGGGGGACATACCGCGCAGGTCACCGATCTCGCCTTCACGCCCGATGGCGAGGACATCGTGTCCGCCTCCGACGACAAGACCATCCGCATCTGGGACTGGCAGAGCGGGGTGACGCTGCGAACCATTCGCGGCTATCTCGGCAATGGCAGCGACGGCAAGATCTTCGCAGTTGCCGTCGCGCCCGATGGCAAGACGATCGCCGCAGGAGGCTATTTCGGCGCCAGCCTCGGCGACAAGCCGCCCTATGGCGACATCAGGCTCTTCGACTTCGCCACGGGCAAGATGAAGGCAGTGCTGAAGGCCGCGGACTACGCGACCTATGACCTGGCTTTCTCTCCCGATGGCAAGACGCTGGCCGCAGGCGGTGCGGACGGCGTCGTCTATTTATGGAAGCAGGACGACAAATCCGCGACCGGATGGACGCTGGACAAGAAACTCGATGCCGATTCCTGGCACATCGACAAGATCGCCTTCGCCGCGGCGGGAACCCGCCTGGCCGCCGCCACCACCGACAATGGCATTCGCCTCTGGGATGTCGAGAAGGGCGAGGAGATCGCCTTGCCGGCCGAAGCAGAGCCATTGCGCGACATCAGCGTCATGGCGCTGGCCGTTTCGACGGACGGCGCCCTGTTCGCCACCGGCGGCAAGGACGGGCAGGTCCAGATCTGGCATGCCGCCGACGGCACGTTGGCGCGCGCCATGCCGAAGCAGGATTTCCTCATCGGCTCGTTGACCTTTGCCGGGGACGCTCGGCTGGTCGCGTCCTGCGGCTACCGCTGCGCCGACAAGCATCGCTCCATCGCCTGGAACATCGAAACCGGCGAGAAGACGCTCGACTATGCCGGCCATGACGGCACGGTCCACGCCAGCACCGCCAACGCCGATGGCTCGCTGGTGGCGACCGCCGGCGGCCTCCGAAACGCCATCCAGGTCTGGGACCCGGCGACCGGCGAGCGCAAGGCCCTGCTGCAGGGATTGGGCGAGCCTGTAACCGCCGTCGGCATCGATGCATCGAACGGTGTCATTGCCTGGGGCAACGCCAACGCTTGCCCCGACCGTGTGGCCTGTCCCGAAGAACAGGGAACGCTGGACAAGACGCTCGAACTTCCAACCAAGGAACGCTTCTTCGATGCTCCCCAGCCGCTCGCGGAGTCCGGCTCGTTTGAACGCGCCGCGCTGGCCGAGGGCAAGTGGTCGCTTGGCGCCGCCGCAGGCGGCAAGGATGCGCTTGAAAACGCAATTTTGGAGATCGCCAATGGCGGCAAGGTGGTGCGTAGCATTGAGAACGACGCCACCAACGGCTTTGTCCATTCGGCCTATACGCTGATCGACAGCGGGCTTGGCCTGATCACCGGCGGCAATGACGGCACGCTGCTCGAATACCGGACAGCGACCGCGAAAGTCTCCGGTGAATTCACTGGCCATACGGGCGAGATAAACGCCCTGGTCGCTTCAGCCGAGGCTGGCCTGCTGGTCACCGGCAGCGCCGACCAGACGCTACGGCTATGGAACCTCAAGACCCACGAATTGATCGTGTCGATGTTCTTTGCCGGCTCGCAATGGATCGCCTGGATGCCGCAGGGCTATTACTACTCCTCCGACGAGGGCGACAAGCTGATCGGCTGGCAGGTCAACCAGGGCCGCGACCATGAAGGCCGCTTCATTCGCGCTGGTCAATTGAAGAAATATCTCTGGAGCCCGGAAATGGTTCGGCGCGCGATCATCCTGCGCAGCGCCAAGCAGGCGGTCCAGGAGATGCGCCCGGGCGTCGACAATGAGTTGCGCAAGCTCCTGCAGCGCAAGCCGCCGGAGTTCGCGATCCGCGTCGCCGAAGACCAGAGCAAGGTCCGGGACGGCTATGTCGCGGTCGAGATATCAGGCGCCAGGGAGGCTGGAACCGATGTGACCGGCTTCTCCATCCTGTCCAACAGCCGCAATGTCGGCGACATCACGGCTCGCTCGGTGGATGGCGACCGCACCATCGTCGAGATACCGGTCGAGACTGGCGAGAATACAATCCGCGTCACCGGCACCAACGAGTTCGGCTACCTGACAGAGCGCAGCGTGACGGCGCTGGCAAGGAAGACCGAGAAGCCGCAGGCCAAGGGCAAGCTCTATGTCGCGGTCATCGGCGTCGACAAATATCCGTTCCTGACCGATGCCTGTTCGGGCCGCGCCTGTGACCTGCGCTATCCCGTCGACGACGCGACAGAATTCCTCGACGTGATTTCCCGGAAATCAGCGCCGCTGTTTTCGTCGATGGAGACCCTGGTCCTGGTCAACCGCGAAGCGCTGGACGAGGATCCCGACAAGGCCAGGCAGACCTACGCCGTCGCCAGCGCCGCCAACATCATGGAGCCGGACTCCGACACGATCGACGACCAGCTTGCCGATTTCCTCGACAGGCCGGGCGAGCAAGACACCACCATCATCTTCGTCGCCGGCCACGGCATCAACATCGACGAGGACTATTACTTCATCCCGACCGATGGCCGTAAACAGGACGCCGAGCGCTGGAAGCGGTCCTCGCTGGTCGACTGGGGCGACATCCAGAAATCGGTCGAGCGGGCCAAGGGCATGCGCTTCATGCTGCTCGACACCTGCCATGCCGCCAACGCCTTCAACCCACGCCTGGAGAAGGACGCGCAGGATGCCCGCATCGTGGTGTTTTCAGCCACCGCTGCCAACAACACCGCCGCCGAACTGCCGGAACTCGGCCACGGCGTGTTCACCTATTCGGTCCTCGAAGGCCTGCGCGGCAAGGCCAGGACATCGGATGGCGGTGTCACCCTGTTCGGCCTCGCCGACTTCATATCGCGCGAGGTGGTGCGGCTGACGTCCTCGAAGCAGAAGCCGTTCTATTATGTCGGCGGCGTGGAAAACATCGTGCTCGCCGAGCCATGAGGGGGCTGCGCCTGGGCACCCCCCTCTGTCCTGCCGGACATCTCCCCCGCAAGGGGGGAGATCGGCTGCTTCAGCTGATACGCCTACTTTTCAACGTTAGAAATTGGCGAAAGCAGTGGCGACATCTGATCTCCCCCCTTGCGGGGGAGATGTCCGGCAGGACAGAGGGGGGTGCCTGCGCGCGAACCATCCAAATGATTTTTTTATTAACGCTTCTCGCCTTCCTCCCCCTCCCCGCCCTCGCCGCCCCTGTCGTCTGCCCGCCCGGCACAGAAAACTTCCCGCCCTTCTACGACGACGCCACTTTGTTCAAGGGCGCAATGGCAGCAGTCGCCGATGTCCAGCCCTCGAACCAGCGGCTGACCGGCATCACCGTGCCTCACCATCTGCTGGCGGCCGACCTGGTGGCTCTCGGTTTCCGGGCGGCGTCCGGCTTTCGCTACAAGCGCATCGTCATCCTGTCGCCGGACCATTTCCACAAGACGCACAAGCTTTATGCCACCACGTCGCGCGGTTTCGACACCGTGCTTGGCCCCGTCGCGGCCGACATCCAGGCGGTGCGCCAGCTCGAAACGAATGGCGACATCGTCGAGGACTCCTGCCTGTTCGACAAGGAGCACGGCGTGCGCGCCATGTTGCCCTTCCTGCACCACTATTTCCCCGAAGCGAAGATCGTGCCGGTGGCGATGTCGGTGAAGGCCAGGCGCGGCGACTGGGACAGGCTCGCCGAAGCGCTCAAACCGATCGTCGACCAGGACACGCTGATCGTCGAATCGACGGATTTTTCGCACTATCTGCCCCAGCACGAGGCTCGCCGCTTCGACCAGCAGTCGCTGAACATGCTGGCCGCCGGTTCGCTCGACGGAATAGCGATGCTTCGCCAGCCCGATCACGCCGATTCCGTCGGCGAGCTCTACATCCAGACCAGGCTGCAGCGCGAATTGTTCGGCGCCCAGCCGCTGGTCGTCGCCAACGAGAACTCGCAGGAGCACACGTCCGACTATGTCGAGCGGACGACGAGCTATGTGGTGGCGCTGTTCGGCGCCTTCGGCCCCGGTTTCAACAATCCGGCCCGGCCGAAGGACAGGATCTATTATCTCGTCGGCGATGTGAACTTCGGCCGCGCCATGAAGAAAATCCTGGTCCGCGACGGCGTTGCAGACAAGATCGTCGAGAACATCCTGACGCTGACCGGATCGCGGCCGCTGATCGTCAATCTCGAAGGCGTCATCCTGCCCAACGTGCCTGAAGCCATCGACGACATGACGCTGGCCATGCCGGAAGACCTCGCGGCCACCATGCTGAAGCGGCTGCATGTCGCCGGCGTCAGCCTCGCCAACAACCACGCCTATGATTTGGGCCCCTCAGGCTATGCCGAGACCTTGCGTGCGCTGGACATCGCGGGCATCCCGCATTTCGGCCAGGGCGAGACGCTTGCGCTCGCCGATCTCGACCTTGTCGGCCTGACCGACATCGACACCAACGGCTCGAAGAACGTCGACCTGCTCACCCCGGCCCTGCTCGACCGGCTGCTGCACGAGGATGCGCGGCGGCCGGTGGTCGCTTTCGTCCATTGGGGCCGCGAATACAGGACCGAGCCATCGGCGCGCGAGACCATGCTTGCCGACGAGATGCGGCTGCGCGGCGCCTCAGTCATCGTCGGTGGCCATCCGCACGTGTCGAGCGAGGCGATCGTGCCGCTTGCCGGCGGCGATGTGGCGGAGGTCTATTCGCTCGGCAATTTCCTGTTCGACCAGAAGGCTGAACGCTCCTCGGGTTCGATGCTGGAACTGCGCGTCTTCGCCCAGGGCACGGTTTTCACCAGGCTCATCCCACTGCCGAACTATTTCGAGATGGGCCGGAAATAGGCGCATCCGAAGGTGTGTTGAGAGTCAGGTCAGGCCGTGTCGAAAACGGTGGATTGCGAGAACCGGAGCGAAGCGTACTTCGGTACGTGAGCACCGGAAGCGCAGGAAGCCACCGTTTGCAGGCCGGCCTGACCTGAATATCGACATGCCCTAGCCGCAGCC
Organism: Mesorhizobium sp.; assembly: GCF_041661565.1. Taxonomy (GTDB): domain Bacteria; phylum Pseudomonadota; class Alphaproteobacteria; order Rhizobiales; family Rhizobiaceae; genus Mesorhizobium. The sequence continues at coordinate 1,119 of NZ_JBAZUD010000179.1, read as the reverse complement.
CACCATGTCGCGCGGCAGATAGCAGGCCGTCGGTTCGGTCTTGGTCTCGAACAAAGACTGTTTTGGCCGGAAATAGAAGAAGGTGACCGGCTTGCTCTCGCGCACGCTGCCGTCTGCGAAACGGGCTTCTATGCTGAAGCGGTGGATCGACGACATCGACGACCACATTTTCAGCCGGGCCGTGTAGGCGCTGACATTCTTGTTGCCGCGTACCGGCATGGCGATGGCATAGTCATGCTTGCCTATGGGGAACTCGATGTTCTGGTAGCGCATCGCCTCCGGGGTGCCGCCGCCGCCATCGCCGCACTCGGCCATCGATTCCGGCGTCTCGAAGACGGCCATGGTGATCGAGGTGCGGAACGCCTCGCTCTGCTGGTAGACATGGCCTTCGTCATCCGCCCAGGAATAGTCGAACTTGCCGATCGCGTTGAGTGTCATCGCCTGCTGCATGCTGGCCAGATAGTCAGCGACCTCGCCGAACTTGATCTTGTTGGTCAACTGGCTGCGGCAGACATTGAGGCTATCCACCGACGGACAAGGAAAACGCCCCGTCTCCAGGCTGGCCGTATCAACTCCGGCCTCGGTTAGCACGCTCTTGATCGATACGTCGGTGCCCTCGCCGAAACTGCCGATGTCCTTGATGAACATACGGCTCGGCTCGCCGGTCGGGTTGCCGTCCTCGTCCACGCCTGTGAACTGGATCGACATCTTCATGTCCTTGGCATCGCCCCAGCCATTGTTGATGATCGAGAAATCCGGCCGGAAGCCGACGCAGCCGAAATGCTCCGATATCGACAGCATCGGCTTGCGATAGGCATCGCTGGCGGCGACCTTCATCTCCAGCCTGTCGAGCTTGACCTTGGATCGATCTGAAGTCTTCAGGTCGACTTCGGCGAAGGCCGGCGTGTCGTCCCATGCCATGCCGCCATAGACATTGCTTGTGGTGATCTCCCCGGTGCCGTTCCAGCTGTCATTGTATTCATCGGCCTGCGGATAGATCGCGATGTCCTCGTCGCGCACCAGGTGCTGGTACTGCATGTCGGACTGCTGGGTCATGCGCTGGTCGACCGCGACGCCGATCTCGACCTTGTCGGCGGCGCCGCCGCCGGTCCGCGCCTT
>NZ_JBAZUD010000178.1:0-9280 GCF_041661565.1 Mesorhizobium sp. | reverse complement strand
GGTCATGCAGCACGATCCGGTTTCCGGCCTGACCATCGCCATGACCAGCAATGTCGGCTCCGGCAACCGGCTGTCCTTCCAGGCAAGCGGACTGCACCCGGTGGTCGACCAGGCGATCGGGATCATCTTGGGGGAATGATCCTGGGAGGCACACCGACATCGAAATAGGCCTTCGGAGGCCGAAGACCTTCTAAAACTGTCGGCGGAAGAGACTGAGACCAAGTAGGCGCCTCACGGCGCCAAAGCGCGCAGCGCAAGCCTGGCTGCTCGATACTCGTCGAAGTTCTTGGGACAGTCGCGGACGGCGAGCCTATAGAGTCGAAGGGCTTCGTCCCCAAGTCCCTGGATCCGCTTAAACTCGGCCGTGTAGAAGTTAGCCTCGCATACTTGCCCGGTTTTCGTGTCCGGGTCCGGGTCGTCGGCTTCGGCCAGGGTCTCGGCCGGCGTCTTCTGGCCAAGCAACATTCGAACCACCGGCGCCGGCCACTTTATCATGTCGAGCTTTTCGGTTGCCTCCCGCAAATGATCCACGGCTGCACTACGCGGGTCTGCCAAAGCATGCAGGATCGCAAGATACGGGTCATCAGGCTTGAGCTTTGCCGCTTGCTCCAGATCGGCCTGCGCCTCGGGTATGGCTCCGAAATAGAGATTCAATAGACCGCGACTTGAATAGCCATAGGGATTTCCCGGATCGAGCAGGATCATCATACTGAAATCAGCAATCGCGCCCTCATTGTCGTCGCCCTTGTCGACCCGCGCGAGGCCTCTGTCCCAATAAGCCGAAGCGCTCTTTGGGTCGAGGCTGATCGCTTGGTCGAAATCGGCGATAGCGCGATCCAGGTCGCCCTTGCCAAACCATACCTTACCGCGATTATCGTAAGCCCTGGAGTAAGTCGGGCGAAGACTGATTGCCTGGCTCAAATCGGCAATCGCTCGGTCATCGTCGCCTTTGTCGGCCCGAACCAATCCGCGATTGTTATAGGCTTCGAAGTTTTTAGGGTCGAGGAGAATGGCCTGGTCGAAGTCGACTATCGCATGATCGGTATCGCCTTTGCGGGCCAGAGCAAGTCCACGGTTGGAATACGCGATGGCGAGTTTTGGATCCAGATTGATTGCCTGACTGTAATCGGCGATCCCCTGACCGTAGTCACCTTCGTCAACTCGAATAACGCCCCGATTAACGTAAGCTTGGATGTAATTAGAATCGACTTCTATCGTCTTGGTGTAGTCGGCCACCGCATGATCGCGGTCGCTCTTCTGCGACCACGCCACTGCTCGATTGTAATAAGCGCCCGCATATTTTGGATCGAGGTTTATGGCTTCGTTATAGTCGGCCATGGCGCGATCAAGGTCCCCCTTGGCAGCCCAGGTCAGACCCCGATTGGTGTAGGCATCGGCGCTTGGATGGAGGCTGATTACCTGGTCGCTGTCGAGCAGCGCGCGGTCATAGTCGGCCTTGGCAAACCATGCCGCGGCTCGGTTGTAATAGGCGCGGGCGAACCTGGGATCGAGACTGATCGCCTTATCGAAGTCGGACATGGCATGATCGTTGTCGCCCTTGGCTGCAAAAGCGGCGCCGCGGTTGTTGTAGGTTTCGACCCGTTTCGGATCGAGATCGAGCGCCTTGGTGTAATCGGCAAGGGCACGATCGTTGTCGCCTCTTCTGAACCAGGCGTAACCTCGACCGTTGTAGGCATCGGCACGCTTCGGATCGATGCTGATCGCTTTCTCGAAATCGGCCGTGGCCTGTTGGAAATCTCCTTTTTGGGCATTGATCAAGCCCCGTTGCAAATAGGCGGTGATCTCCGCGGGCTCGAGGTTGATTGCCTGATCGATATCCGCGATCGCGCGGTCACCGTCACCCTTCGCGCTCCAGCCAGTGCCGCGCCTGAGATAAGCAGCGCCGCGCTCTTCAACGCGTGCGGCGGCGTTGTCGATGACCTGCGTGCAGGCGTCCATTTGTCGGGCGCCACCGGCGACCAAGCCAATGCAGTCCGCAAGATTTGCATCAGCCGGCCCACACCCCGGCAAGGCCAGCAAAACGACAATGCCGCCGAACGCTCGCCGCGAAGGCCAACGTCGTTTCACGACTGATCCGATCAACTCGCCCCCCCGGTCAAGACATCTGCGCAGTGTCTCGCGCACAGCGCCGATATAGCAGTAATCGATACGATTTCTTGAACAATCGCGACGATGTCAGCCTGAAATAAGAAACAAGTATTTGGTCGGCCTCGTCAAGCCTCGGGGCGAAACAGCGCCACCGCAGCCGCGACGATTTCCGCATTGTCTTTCGCCACCGTCCCGTCGGCGAGCGTCCGGCCGTCCTCCAGCCCGACCCGCGTGGACCAGCGCTTTCGATGCGCAAGTTCGACGAATGGCCAGACGGTCGCGTCGGAACCGTGCAGGAGGATCGGACGCCGCACTTCTGCGCGTTCGAGCACGGTGGCGACGCCCTGCGCCTCTTCAAGCGCCGCCGGCAGGTCCTGGATGTCGATCTCGATCAGGATGCGCAGCACCCGTCTGTGGCCGGCGAGCGCCACGAAGCGCTCGGCATCGGCGACGCCGGCAAGCCCCGCCTCGATGCCGATGGTGCGCAGGCGCAGAAGCTCCATCACCGCGGGCGCGTCGGCTTCCGACAGGTTGACCGAGGCGTAGTCGGGCGGTTCGCGCCAGCCGGCGATCGCCTCGCGGGTCCGCTCCGCGTCATTCTCGATCCAGGCGCCGGTCGAGACGCCGATCAGCGTGCCCGGACAGGTCCGGCGCACCGCCAGCATGGTCTCGTCGACGGCCGACAGGCTTTCGCGCCCGTCGGCGCCGCGCGGATGAATGTGCAGTTCGGCCGCGCCGGCGGCGACGCAGGCCGCGGCACCGCTGGCCATGGCTTGCGCGTCGAGCGGCAGCCATGGATGGAAATCGCGCGGACGCGCGCCGTTGATGCAGGCCTGGACGATCATGCTCTCACCTCGGGCAACGAAGCCCATAGTCTAGGCGCATGGCAAGGCGGCGCAAGGCGCGGCGGTCGAGACCTGCCGGCGGGAGGGCGCTCCGTCGCCGGGAACTGCCGGCATTTGAATAAAACCTGCCTGTGGATATTTACCCCGCGTTTCGCCAGGCCCGGCAAGATATATTAGGGCGGGATCATGGAGGGAGCCTTGACCAGCGATTTTTCAGCCGCCCATGTCCACCTCGAACGCGCCTACTACTATCTGCGCGGCAATGACGAAACGAGCCGTTCGGCACGTGACACGCTGGACCTTGTGATCGAGGCGGTCGTGGAAGCCCAGCACCGGCGGCCATCGACAGGGGTGGTGGAGTTTCCGCAATCGACGGCGCGGTGACGTCTCGTACCCGCAGCGTTACGTCTCGTCACGCGCGGCGTCGGGCGGCGGCACGGCTGATCAGGATATCTTGCGGACCGGCATCGCCGCGGCTGCCGCCGCGCGGGCAATGATCGCGTCCAGGGGTTCGGGCCGATGCAAGAGGTAGCCCTGGCCGAAGGCGACACCCATGTCGCTGAGCATTGTCACCGTGTCCTGCCGTTCGATCTTCTCACCGACCACGACGCAGCCGACGCTGCGGGCGATGCTGGTGATGGCCAGCACGATCTCGCGATCGAAGCGGCTTTCCGTGATGTGCTCGATGAAGGAGCCGTCGATCTTGATCGCGTCGACCGCGAAGCGCCGGAGGTATTCGAACGAACTCATGCCGGTGCCGAAATCATCGAGGCTGACCCTGCAGTGCCGCTCGCGCGCCTTGCGCACGAACTGTTCGGCGGCGTCGAAATTGGTGACGGCGGCCGTCTCGGTGATTTCGAAGCCGATGCCCGAATGCGTCGCCCCGGTCTCGTCGATGACGCTGTCGACGAACTCCCAAAGCTGCGGGTCGCTCAATGTCTGCGCCGACAGGTTGAAGCCGAGGGTCACCGCGCCCGCGCGCAAGGCCTCGCCATGTTGCGACAGCGCGGCGCGGATGATCCAGCGGTCGAGCCTGGAGGCGAAGCCGAACCGCTCGGCCACCGGTATGAACTCGCCGGGCGGCACCAGCCCGCCATTGCGGCCGACAAGCCTCGCCAGCACTTCGACATGGCGGCTTTCGTGCCATGGCCTGCCAAGCAGATGGATTTCCTGGCCGAACAGCTTCAACCGTCCGTCCTCCATGGCATCGACCGTGTCGGCGGCGATCCGTGCCGCGTTGAGCCCGCCGGAACCCGGTTTCGCCGTAGCTGAGAACATGGCGAAACGGTTGCGGCCGGCGGCCTTGGCCGCGTAGCAGGCATCGTCGGCGCAGGCCAGCGCGTCGGCCACCGTGGTGTCGCCGTCGGCGATGAAGGCGATGCCGATCGAGGCCGCCAGCTTGCGCGACGGCGAAGTCGTGCCGAGATCGGCCTCGCGCACCGCGCCAAGCACGGCCGTTGCGATGCGCTCCGCCTGCGCGGTGTCGCAATGCGGCACCAGCAGCGCGAATTCGTCGCCGCCCAGCCGAGCAGCGTCCGCGGACGCCGGCAGGCAGGAGCGGATGCCGGCCGCCACGCTCTTCAGCGCCACGTCTCCGGCGGCGTGGCCGGCAAAATCGTTCAGCGCCTTGAAGTAATCGAGGTCGACATAGAACACCGCCAGCGCCACGCGTGCCGCGATGTGGTCGGAGAGCAGCCGGTCGAAGGCCGAGCGGTTCCACAGGCCGGTCAGCGCGTCATGGTGGGCCGCATAGGCAAGCTCCTCCTCGCGCAGTTTCTCCTCGGTGATGTCGCGCACGGTGCCCAGCGTCTGTCCCGCCGATGGCGGGTCGGCGATGAAACGCAGCAGCGATTCAACGTGCCGGACCTGGCCATCGCGCCTTATGATGCGGTACTGGACGGCCACGACATCGCGCGTGCCGACCGGCGCCAGATGCGCCTGCTCGGCCGCCTCCTTGTCCTCGGGGTGCAGGTAGCTGGGCCAGAGGTCGTCGGGCACCTCGTCAGTGTCAGCGACCAGGCCGAAGATGTCCCGGGTGCGCTCGTCCCAGTAGCTCTTCCGGGTGGCTGCATCGTGATGCCAGATGCCGGTGCCGCTGGCGGCCAGCGCGAGGCGGAAGCGCACATTGACCTGCTCGAGTTCGGCTTCGACCGCCTTCTGCCTGGAGATATCGGTCTGCACGCCGACAAGGCGAATGGGCTGCCCGTCCTTGTCGCGCTCGACGATGCCGCCGCGATCAAGCACCCAGACCCAGTGGCCCTGCTTGTGCCGGAGCCGGAGTTCGGTCTCGATCCTGTCGGTCTCGCCGGAGATGTGGCGCGCGCCGCTGGCCAGCGCGCGCTCGCGATCATCGGGATGGGTCAGTTGCAGCCAGAGGTCGCTGGTGTTGGGAAGCTCATTGTCTCCATAGCCGAGCATTCGAGCCCAGGTCGCCGAGTAGAAGCAGTCGCCGGATCGAAGATCCCAGTCCCAGACGCCAAGCTCGGCACGCTCCAGTGCCTTCGCCCAGAAAATTCCCGTACGGTTCTTGTTGTCCTGAGCCGCCATCTTCTGTTTCGCTTGTTGCCCGCCCGGCGCAATCTGAGGCAAAATCAGAGAAGAAACAGTTACCGCTGGAATCTTGCCAAGAACAGCGATCCCACGCAGCCCCAAGAATAGCGATCCCACGCAGCCGGCCTATGGCAGCCCGGCCGATAGAGTTCACCACAAAGCGCCATGGACATGGCGATCGGCAATTGGATGCAGATGTGGTTTGGGCTCGATTGCGATCGACCCCAAGCGTCCGGCGTAGGAACAACTGGAAAGGGATCCGACGACCTATGCGCGCTTGCGGCCCCCGCCATGTGCAAGGTGATAGGGCTGCACGAGTATCTCGGCGGGAATGTTCCATTCCTTGTTCAGTTTGAAGACCATATCCATCGTGAGGGCGCGCTGTCTGTTCAGCACCTCGGTTGCCCGGGGCGATGATCCGATGATCTCCGCCAGAGCCTTTCGCGACAGGTTGAACAGTTGCATGTGCGATTGAATGGCTTCGACGGGATCGGGCGATTCAATCGGATAATGCTTGTCCTCATATGCTTCGATCAGGGTGGCGAGAACGTCGAAGCGATCACCTTCGCTGGAACCGACCTCCGGCTCATTCTCGAAATATCTGGTGATTTCGGCGATCGCCCAATCATAATCGGCTTTGGTCTTAATGGGTCGAATGTTTTCCATCACACCTTCTCCGGATCAATCTTCTCATAGTCCTTGTGTGTCCCGACAAATTTGATCAGGACCCGGTGAAATTTGTAAGCGACGTGGACGATCAACCGGTACTTGTTGCCGCCAATGTCGAAAATGACACGATTGTCGCCGACAAAATCGACCGTTGTTCCAAACGTCTCCTTGATGTCCGCCGGGGTCTTCCAATCGGCATCGCCGACAGCCACGTACCAAGCCGTTAAAGGAGCTTCAGCCTGATTGTGTTTAGCCCAAAAATCCTTCAGCGCTTTCTTGGCGATAATCTGCATGCCGTGATATAGCGAGTTCCCAAAATGGGAACAAGGGGGCCGCAGTCCATACCCCCGCGCCAGATTGACAATCACCACCATTTGTTCTCTATCTGTTCCGATCCATCAGCAACTTCGGAAATGCGCCGGATGGAAACGACAGCCACCATCCTGCATGCCGATCTCGACGCCTTCTACGCTTCGGTCGAGCAGCTGCTCGACCCATCGCTGCGCGGCAAGCCGATCGCTGTCGGCGGCGGCGTGGTGCTCGCCGCCTCCTATGAGGCGCGCGCCTACGGCGTGCGCGGCGGCATGCCGGGGCGCAGAGCACGAGAGCTCTGCCCGCAGCTGATCTTCGTCGGCGGCAATTTCAGCCATTACCAGCGGCTGGGCGACGCGGCGATCAGGGTGCTCGACGATTTCACGCCGGTGGTCGAGCGCATCTCCATCGACGAGGCCTTCGCCGATGTCGCCGGCTGCACGCATCTGTTCGGGCAGCCGCACGAGATCGCCATGGCCATCCGCCGCCGCGTGCGCGCTGAGCTTGGCCTGCCGATCTCGATCGGCGTGGCGCGCACCAAGCATCTGGCCAAGATCGCCTCGCAGGTCGCCAAGCCCGACGGGCTGGTGGTTGTCGAGCCCGGAACCGAGCTTGCTTTCCTGCACGACCTGCCGGTCGCACTGATGTGGGGCGTCGGCCCGGTGACCAGGGCGCGGCTTGCCGAGATCGGCGTCGAGACCATCGGCCAGCTGGCGAGGACCCATAGCGGCGCGCTGACACGGCTGCTTGGCCCGGCCGCCGGCGAAAAACTGGCGGCGCTGGCGTGGAATCGCGACCCGCGCAAACTGGAGACCGGGCGCCGGGCGCACTCGGCCGGCGCGCAATCGGCGCTGGGGCGCAAGCCGGCCGTGGCCGATGTCGTCGTGCCCACCTTGCTGCATCTGGCCGACCGTGTCGCCAGCCGGCTGCGCGCCAAGGCGCGGCCCGGCCGAACGGTGACGGTTCGCGTGCGCTTCGCCGATCTCAGCGCCGTCACCCGCTCGATCACGCTCGACCAGCCGGTCTCGGCGACGGCGACGCTGGCCGAGATCGCCGGCGACCTGGTGCGCGGCGTGCTGGCCGACCACCGCCAGGAGACGATGATCTCGCTGCTGGCGATCTCGGTTTCGCATCTGGAGGAAAGCGCCGAGCTGCAATTCGACCTGCCGCTCGGCCTTGCCGACGAGAAGCGCCGGCCCGGCAGCAGGAAAGGCCTGGCGCGCCTCGGCGCCGACCGCGCCATCGACAAGATCCGCGAACGCTTCGGCAAGCAGGCCGTCGGCTACGGCAGCGTGGCGCTGGAGGCGGGGCGTTCTGTGCCCGACGAGTTCCGGGAACTGGCCGAAAAGGAACTCTGAGGCGCACCTCGCGGCCGACCGGACAGACCGGCCTTGGCCGTGACCTGCTTGCCAAATCGCGCCATGCCGCCCATACAGCAGTCAGGCACATTGCCTCCGAAGGCGCTCGGCGTCCGACATCTTCCTGCCAGGGATTCCGCCAATGCCCGCGACACCGTACCGTTGGTCGAAGCCGTGACGGTCCCTGCCCAGTCCCTCGCCGGCCTTGGCTGGTCGGACTTCTTCGATGAGCAGCTTGAACCGGACGATTCCGGCCTCATCCCAACCCGCATCGCCATGGTGCATCGCGACCGCCTCGCCGGCCTGTCGCAGGCCGGGCAGATCGACCTCACCCTGGCGCCCCAGGCCAACACCGGCGACTACGCCGTCGGCGACTGGGTGCTCGTCGAGCCCGCCAGTCATCTGCTGAAGCGCCGGCTGACCCGCAAGACGGTGCTGGAGCGACGCACGCAGGGCGGCCGGGTGCCGCAGCTGGCCGCCGCCAATGTCGACACGCTGTTCATCGTCACCTCCTGCAATGCCGACTTCAACATTGCCCGGCTCGAACGCTACCTGGCGCTGGCCAACGAGGCCGGAACCACGCCCGTGATCCTGCTGACCAAAGCCGACACGGCCGAGGACGCCGAGACCTACCGGACGCAGGCCGCCGCGCTGCAGCGCGGACTGTCCGTGGTGATGCTGAACCCGCGCGCCGCCGACGCCGCCGACGCTCTGGCCGCCTGGTGCGGTCCAGGCCAGACGGTCGCGCTGATCGGCTCCTCCGGCGTCGGCAAATCGACGCTTGTCAACACCTTGGCCGGTTCGGCGCAACAATCGCCGCAACAGACCGGAGCGATCCGCGAACACGACGCCAAGGGGCGACACACCACCACGGCGCGGTCGCTGCACGCCATTGCCGGCGGCGGATGGGTGATCGACACGCCGGGCATGCGCACGCTGCAGGTCAGCGACGTCGCCTCGGGCATCGACACGCTGTTCGCCGAAATCACCGAGCTCGCGCCGCTGTGCAAATTCCGCGACTGCACGCATGTGCATGAACCGGGCTGCGCGGTGCAGGCTGCGATAAAGGCCGGCACGCTCGACCCCGAGCGCCTCGCCCGCTGGCGCAAGCTGTCGCACGAAAACCAGCACAACACGCCGGTCCAGACCGGGCCGCGCGGCGGCAAGTCGCCCGCCGCCAAATCTCCCGGCGCTCGCGGCAAGCGCCGCTGACCAGCCGCCCTACTGCCCTACTGCACTGCTTCTCAGAGCCGCGCCGTGCCGAACACCCGATCCCAGAAGATCGAAGTCACGCCGAAATTGGCGTTGTCGTCGACATGGTGATGCACCGCGTGCCGGCGCTTCAGCGTATAGAGATAGCTCGGATGGGCGGGATGCCAGTGATGGATCATGTGGTGGATGCTGATGTACCAGAGATAGCCCAGCATCAGCCCGCAG
>NZ_JBAZUD010000177.1:0-9389 GCF_041661565.1 Mesorhizobium sp. | reverse complement strand
AACTGATCGGGGCGATGGTGATGGAACTCACCGGATTGCGGGCCGGAGGACGGGTCCTCGGGGTCGGCCTGGCCCTGCCGGGACCATTCGGCGTCGAGTCCATGAGTTTTGTCGGCCCGACCACTATGACCGGATGGAAAGACGTGGCGCTGCGTGAACGGCTGGCGGAGGCTACCGGACTGCCAGCCTTTTTCGAGACCGACATGGCCGCCGCCGCCATGGGCGAGCGCCTCTACGGACTCGGAGCCCAATTCCCCGAATACTATTACCTCTACTTCGGCGTGGGGCTTGGCGGCGTCATGGTTCATGACGGCGGCGTGCTGCGCGGCGCGTGGGGCAATGCCGGCGAAGTCGGGCACATACCCGTGGTTCCCGGCGGAGAGCCCTGCCCTTGCGGCAACAGGGGCTGCCTGGAAAGATATCTCTCGCTCGAGGCATTGCGGCGTTGGAACGGCAGCGAGTCCGACTGGGTCGCGCAAGTCAGCCCGATCTTCCACAATGCGGTCGCCATCATCGAGAATCTGTTCGATCCGGAGACAATCATCCTGGGCGGGCTGGCTTCCACGGAACTGCTCGAGCGGCTGGCTGGGTCTGCCACCGGCCTTCACAATTCCGTCTCCGCGCGCAAGGACCGCGCGACGCCGCGTGTGATGGTCGCGCGTGGCGGGCGGCATTCGGTGCTGCGCGGCGCCGCCGCCCTTGCGGTTTCCGGAGTGTTGTCGCCCCGCTTCGGTCAAATGTTCGCCGCCGAGCGGGAACGCGGGCGCGATCTTCTGGCGGCAAGGGAGATAGCGGCATGAGCGAACCGCTGCTGGTTCTCGACAACGTCACCAAGAACTATGGCGCCATCGAAGCCCTGAAAGGGATCAGCTTTTCGATCAGCCGCGGCGAGGTCGTGGCATTGCTCGGCGACAATGGCGCCGGCAAATCGACGCTGGTGAAGATCATCGCCGGCGGACTGGAGCCGACTTCGGGCCGGATGCTGTTCGAGGGCAAGGAATTCCTCGCAAGGTCGCCCGCCGAGGCCAAGGCGGCGGGCATCGAGACCGTCTACCAGGACCTGTCGCTGTGCACGAATGTCGACGTGGTCGCCAATTTCTTCATGGGCCGGGAGATCACCCGGAAGGTTCTTGGCATCCCCGTGCTTGACGAGCGCGCCATGGAAGCCGTCGTTGAAAAGGCGCTGGCCAGCGCCGGCACGCGCATCCCGTCGTTGCGCGCCAATGTCGAGCACCTTTCGGGCGGCCAGCGGCAAGCCATCGAACTCAACCGCTTCGTGCATTGGGGCGGCAAGCTCGTTCTGCTCGACGAGCCGTTCGCCGCTCTCGGTGTCGAACAGACGCGGCGTGGGCTCGATATGATCCGCCAGGTGGCCAATCAGGGCATCGGCGTCGTCATCATCACGCATATCATGCAACAGGCCTTCCAGGTCGCCGACCGGATCGTGGTGATCCGGCAAGGCGTCGTGGCTGGCGATGTCGCGCGCAACAAAACTAGTCCCGACGCGGTGATCAACATGATCACCGGTGAGACGCTTGCCGGTGCCGGACCGGCGGGCTGAGGGACAAAAGAGGGGTCCGGCTTAACAGGAGCGAACGACATGAAGCGAATACTTCTTGCTGTCTTCGGTATCCTGGCACTGGCCTTTGCCACGCTCACGCCGGCATTCGCGCAGTCCAAGGGTATCGTCTACTACATGGTGCCGACACTGCTCGACGAATTCCAGACCGGTTCGGTGAGCGCGCTGGAGCTGTTCCTCAAGCAGGTCGGCTACGAGGTGAAGACGCTGAACGCCGACAACAAGACGGACGCGCAGCAATCGCAGATGAACGACGTGATCGCACTGAAGCCAGCGGCCATCATCCTGGCCGCCGTCGACTTCAATGCGCTGAAGCCATCGATCGAGGCCGCGCGCGCCGCCGGCATCCCGGTGGTTGAATTCGACCGCCAGATCACGTCGACCCTATCCGACTTCACCTCTGTCGCGGGAACGATCGAAATCGGCTACGTTGCCGCCGACCAGGCCGAGAAGCTGCTCAAGGCCAAGAACGGCTCGGTCAAGGGCAAGGTCCTGCAGGTGCTCGGCGATCCCGGCGATCCTTACACGCTCGATATCCAGAAGGGCTTCGAGGAGAAGATGAAGGCCTTCCCGGACGTCAAGATCATCTCGCTGCCCGCCATGCAGTGGGAAGCGAGCAATGCCGGCACGATCGTTTCCGACCAGATGCTGGCAAACCCCGACATCGACCTGATCTTCAGCCATGCCGCCCACCTCTCCGTCGCCGCCGTCGCCTCGCTCGAGGCGGCCGGCAAGAAGCCGGGCGACGTCATGCTGATGAGCTCGAACGGCGCTCCGGTCGGCCTCGACCTGATCCGCAAGGGATGGCTCAACGTCGAAGTCGAGCAGCCGCTCTACGCACAGGCGGCGGCGATCGCCATGTTCATGGACAAGATCGTCAAGAAGGAAGAGATCAAGCCCGGCGAATATGACGTGCTTGGCCTGAAATCGACCGTGACCAAGGAAGCCTGGGGGCCGAACATCAAGATCCCCGGCGCCGCGATCACGAAGGAAAACGTCGACAACCCGGCCTTCTGGGGCAACCAGAAGCCGCCGACGGACACCGTCAAGCCCGTCGAGTAGGCTCGTCGCCCGAAATGCTCCGGGCCGTCACGGCCCGGAGCCAACCTTCAACAATTCCACTTAGCGGATGAATTTTTCCGAAAATCCAAAAATTTCGGGGAGTCATGCGCCAACCGGATCAGCCCATGGACCCCCGCACCCGCCACGCCCTGGAGTTCGTTCTCGACAACCTCGTATGGTTCATGCTGCTGTTCGTGCTGGTGGTGTTCTCCATCTTCATCCCGAACTATTTCCAGCTCGGCATCTTCGCCAACATCATAGAGGCGTCGAGTGTGCTGGGCGTCATGTCGATCGGCCTTGCGCTGGTCATCATCGCCGGCCACATGGACCTGTCTGTCGAATCCGTCGCCGCGCTCAGCGCCATGGCGGTCGGCATCCTGTTCTGTTCCTCGGGGATAGGTCTCGGCGTGCAACTGCACCCGCAATGGCTGATGGTTCCCGTCTCGCTGCTGCTGGCGCTGGCTGTCGGCGGTCTGATCGGCGCCTTCAACGGCTATCTGGTGGTGAAGGTGAAGATGAGCGCCTTCATCATCACGCTGGCCTCCTACATCTGGGTGCGCGGGCTCGTTCTGGTGATTTCGGGTGGCCGCTCGGCCCAGGACCTGGCGCCAGCCATCCGCTGGTTCGGCATCCAGCGCCTCGTCGGACTGCCACTCACCGCCTGGATCGCGGTTGCCTGCTTCGTCGTCTTCTCGCTGATCATGGCCAAGACGCCCTTCGGCCGGCATCTGGTGATGATCGGCGGCAACGAGACGGCGACCTTCCGGGCCGGCATCCGGGTGAACCGCAACCTGATCATCGCTTTCGTGCTGGCCGGAGCCATCGCCGGCCTGGCGGGCTGGCTGCTGGCGATCCGCACCTCGGGCGCCACCGCCAATCTCGGCGTCGGCCTGCTGTTCAATGCCTTCGCCGCCGTCGTCATCGGCGGCGTCAGCCTGAAGGGCGGTGTCGGCACCCTCCCCGGCGTCTATGCCGGCGTGCTTCTGCTCTCGGCCATCAACACGGCGATCAACCTGATGGGACTGCCGGCCAACTTCACCCAGGTCATCCACGGCCTGCTGGTTCTGGCCGCCGTCCTGCTCGACGCTTTCAAGCAGACCATTCGCCAAAGACTCGCATGACAGGACGGCGCGCATGACCAACCGGCTCAAGGACAAGGTAGCTCTGATCGTCGGCAGCGCCCGCGGCATCGGCAAGGGCATCGCGATGCGCTTCGCCGAAGAGGGCGCGAAGCTGGTGCTTGCCGACACGGAGGTCGAGGCCGGCCAAGCGACGGCGAAAGAGCTGGGCGCCGCCTTCATCCGCACCGACATCTCGCTGGTGGCCGACGCCGAGGCCGCAGTTGCGCTGGCGCTCAAGCATCACGGCCGTCTCGACATCATCGTGCAGAATGCCGGCATCTATCCGTGGCAGCTCATTGAGAACACCAGCGCCGACGACTGGGACCGTGTCATGGCGGTCAATCTGCGCGGCACGTTCAACGCGACCCGCGCAGCCCTGGTGCCGATGAAGGCGCAGCGCCATGGCCGCATGCTCTACACCTCGTCCATCACCGGCCCGCATGTCACCAGCCCTGGTCACGGCCATTACTCGGCAAGCAAGGCCGGCATCAACGGCTTCATTCGTGCCGCCGCGCTGGAATTCTCCGGTTACGGCATCACCGTCAACGGCGTCGAGCCCGGCAACATCCTGACCGAGGCCATCGAGGAGCATCGCGGCGCCGCCTATATCAAGAACATGGAGGATTCCATCCCGCTCGGCCGGCTCGGCAGCCCGCGCGATGTGGCCAATGCCTTCCTCTTTCTCGCTTCGGACGATGCCAGCTACATCACCGGCACGACCATTATTGTCGATGGTGGACAATTGCTGCCCGAGGGCAACGATTTTCGGCTCTTGCCCCCCTGAGCCGATACTTACGGCAGTGTCGATATGCGCGGCGTAACGGCGAGCCGGCAAATGCGAACCACCGGCCAACACTGAGCCGGTATCAGAGGTTGCGGCTCACTCATCCAGAAGTTGCACGGAACCTGCATGCATCTCAGAAGTTGTTGATCGAGCGCCGATCAACGGAGATGCCAGGAATGCCCCACAAGATCAGAGCCAGCTATATCTACCAACGGGCTCATGAGTTGGCGGAGGGTAGCATCCACCAGTGTCCCGCCGAGATCGTTGCCGCCCTTCTGGCGGAGGGTTATCCGGAAGCCGCAGACCTCTTGGATTCCGAAAACATCCGAGCCGATCTCCGGCGGGTTTGCGACGACCGCCCGCCGGCCACCCTGCACCTCGCCCTGCGCCATTGATGCTGCATCTAGTTCAAGGGTGATGTTTTAGGTATGGGCCAAGACGTCCTCGTAGGCAAACAAGCCCCGAATGCCGGTATGGATGAAAATCACGTTCTGGTCCGCGCTGAAGCGCCCGGTCTGCACAAGATCAATCAGGCCGGCCATGGCCTTTCCGGTATAGACCGGGTCGAGGAGCAGCCCTTCCAGTTTCGCGCACAGGTCCACGGCTTCGAGCATGGCCTCTGAAGGCAGTCCTTAGCCAGGGCCGACATAGCCATCGAGAACTTCGACACGCTCGCGCTCTACCATCACGGCAGGCGGGAGCCTAGCCGCGGTCCCGCCACATAGGTCGTGGACTCGCGCCTGTATCACGTCGCTCGGTTCAGCCGAACTGATGCCGACAACCGGCGTGTGGCTGCCGAGAGCGGCAAGTCCTACCAGCAGGCCCGCCTGCGTGGCGCCACTGCCGGTGCAGTGGCCGATCGCATTCATCACCAGGCCGCTTTCACGTTTCAGTAGGCCAAAGGGCAGCGACAACCTTCGCGAAGGGACCCGCGCGACACCGAAATGCTGCTTGGCTAATTAGAAAAATCGCTTTCCTATCCGAAAAATCGGCTTGCCATCAGAAATTCGGGTGTTAGCGTGTGGGAAAGGCATCCTTCGGGCAGTCCCGGCGAGATGCGAAACACAAGCTCGAGGGGAGCGCATCGATGCTGTCACGTCGCCTGCCGATATTCGGGGCGTTTGCCGCCCTTTCTGTCCTGACCTTTGCCGAGCCGAGCTGGGCCACGGACAAGGATGTGCTTGTCATTGCCAAGGCCGAGGATCCGCCCACGGCCGACCCGGGGGTCGAGGTCAGCAACAATGGCTACACCCTGATCTTTCCGGCTTACGAGCGGCTGGTGAAGTATGACGGCGGCAAGACCGAGGTCATTCCGGAGCTTGCCGAGAGCTGGACCACCGCGGCCGACAACCTCAGCTGGACATTCAAGCTCGCTTCGGGACACATGTTCGACGACGGTTCGCCGGTCGACGCCGCCGCGGTCAAATATTCATTCGACCGCGTCAGGAAACTGGCAGCTGGCCCGGGCGACATGTTCCCGACCGTCAAGGACGTCGTCGTTGTCGACCGGCAGACCGTGAAGTTCGAACTGTCGGCGCCCTTCGCGCCGTTCCTGTCGGCGCTCGCGACTTCGGCCGGGTCGATCATCAATCCGAAAGCGCAAGAGCACGCGGTCAACGGTGACGACGCGAAAGCCTGGCTCGCCGAGCACAGCGCCGGCAGCGGCGCTTTCAAAATCTCGGCCTGGGAGCGCAACCAGCAGATCACCCTCGATGCCAATCCGCATTATTCCGGCAAGGCGCCGGCATTCAAGCAGGTCATCTTCAAGATCGTACGCGAGATGTCGTCGCGCCGCTTGCAACTCGAGAACGGCGACGCCGACCTGATCGACCAGGTGCCGGTCGACCAGGCCGAAGCGATGAAGAAGAGCGCAGGCGTTGCCATCGAAAGCAATCCCAGCCTCTACGTGATCTATCTCTATCTCAACAACAAGAAGGCGCCCTTCGACAATCCGAAGGTCCGCCAGGCGATTTCCTATGCGGCCGATTACAAGGGGCTGGTCGACGGCGTCATGCAAGGCCAGGCCGAACAGATGCGCGGGCCTGTGCCGGACGGCATGTGGGGCCATGATCCCCAAGGCATGCAGTACAGCTACGATCTGGAGAAGGCCAAAAAGCTGCTTGCCGAGGCCGGCGTTTCCGATCTGCACATCAGCTATACCTATTCGCAGGCTGACTCGGCCTGGGAGCCGGTGGGCCTCGCGCTGCAGGCTTCGCTGGCAGAGATCGGGGTCACCCTCGACATGAAGAACGTCGCCGACACGACCAAGCGCGAGCTGGTCGCCAAGGGCGATTACGACATCGCGACCGGTGCCTGGACGCCCGATTTCGCCGATCCGTTCATGTTCATGAACATCTGGTTCGACCCGACCAAGATGGGGGCGCCCGGCAACCGTGCCTTCTACGAGAATCCGAAGGTCACCGACCTGATCACCCAGGCGCTTGGCACCGTCGATCAGAAGAAGCGCGAGCAGCTCTACGTCGATGCCCAGAAGATCACCAATGAAGATGCTCCCTACGTCCTCCTGTTCCAGAAGAACGACATCTTCGCCATGCGATCCTCGGTGAAGGGATATGTCTACAATCCGATGCTGATCCAGGTCTACAACATCGCCGATATGTCGAAGTCCGAATAGAAATCGGCGCCGAAGGTATGTCGCTCATTTCAACGATCCTTCGGCGCCTTGTCTTGCTGGTCTTCGTCGTGGCCGGCGTCGCCGTGGTCACTTTCACCATCTCGCATCTCATCCCCGGCGATCCGGCCCAGTTGATCGCCGGTGACAAAGCATCGGCCCAGACGCTGGCGCATGTGCGTCAGGAGCTTGGTCTCGACAAGCCCGTCACCCAGCAGTTCGGCATCTACGTCAAACAGCTTCTGTCTGGCGATCTCGGCCAGTCCTTGCGAACGCGCCGCCCGGTGCTCGGCGACATCGCCCTGTTCCTGCCGGCCACGCTGGAGCTTGGCATCGCGGCCCTCGTCATGTCGATCATGATCGGCGTGCCGCTCGGCGTGCTCTCGGCGATCTACAAGGATGGCCCCGTCGACCAGGCAGCGCGTGTCGTGTCGGTGGCCGGCATTTCGATGCCGGTGTTCTGGTTCGGACTGGCGCTCATCCTGCTGTTTTATGTCAAGATACCGATCCTGCCGGGCAGCGGCCGCATCACCCTTGGCATCGCGGCGCCGCCGCGCTTCACCGGCTTCTTCCTGATCGACTCGCTTGTCGCCGGCGACATGAAGGCCTTCTGGTCTTCGATCTATCATCTCATCCTGCCGGCTTTCGTCCTCGCCTTCGCCAACCTCGGCATCATCACGCGGCAGATCCGGGCATCGATGCTGGATGTCCTGCAGGAGGACTATGTGCGGACCGCGCGCGCCAACGGGCTGTCGCGCTCGGCGATCATCCTGCGGCACGCCTTGCCCAACGCGTTGATACCCTCCGTGACACTGCTCGGCCTCGCCTTCGGCGACCTGCTCTACGGCGCCGTGCTGACCGAAACGATCTTCGCCTGGCCCGGCATGGGCAGTTACGTGGTGTCCTCGATCCAGACTCTGGATTTTCCTGCCATCATGGGCTTCACCATCGTCGCTTCACTGGGTTACGTCCTGATCAATCTCGCGGTCGACCTGACCTACATGGTGCTCGATCCGCAGATCAGGGAGCTCGGCTGATGGCGGTGGATGGCATCGCGGCGCCGCGCCGCGCCGCGTCCCGGCTTGGAGTTGGGCGCCTGTGGTATCGCGTGAAGGGAAGTCCCCTCACGCTGATTGGCGCAGCGATCGGGCTGCTGGTGCTGTTCGTGATCATCGCCGCGCCCGTATTGGCGCCCTACCCGCCGGACAAGATTTCGCTTTCGGCCAGGCTCGCGGCACCAAGCCTGCAGCACTTTTTCGGTACCGACGAAGTCGGGCGGGACTTGTTCTCGCGGGTGCTTTTCGGCGCCCGGGCATCCTGTGGCATCGCGTTCGCCATCGTCATCATCTCGACCGTCATCGGCTCGATCGTCGGTTGCCTGTCCGGTGTCATCGGCGGCATCGTCGACACGGCGATCATGCGGCTGATGGACGTCTTCCTGGCGCTGCCGGCACTCATCCTTGCCATGGCGCTGGCCGCGGCGTTGGGACCGAGCCTGTTCAACGCCATGCTGGCGGTGGCCGTGGTGCGGGTCCCCGCCTATGTGCGGCTGGCGCGCGGGCAGACGCTGTCGTTGCGAAACCGCACCTATGTGAAGGCATCGCGCAGCTTCGGCGCATCGCCCGCCTATCTGCTGCGCTGGCATATCCTGCCGAATGCTCTGTCACCCATCATCGTGCAGGCAACGCTCGATCTTGGCGGCACCATCCTGACGGCCGCCGCGCTGAGCTTCATCGGCCTCGGCGCGCAACCACCGACGTCCGAATGGGGATCGATGGTGTCGAGCGGCCGCAACTATTTCCTCGACCAGTGGTGGTATGTGACCTTTCCCGGCGTGGCGATCCTGGTTAGCGCCATGGGCTTCAATCTGCTGGGCGATGGTTTGCGCGACATGCTCGATCCAAGGCTGGGTGGCCGATGATCGAAGCGCATGGCGATACCCTTCTCGAAATCTCCGACCTCTCCCTTGAGTTCCGCACCTATCGCGGTCCGATCAAGGCGCTGAACGGGGTCAGCCTCAACGTTCGCGCGGGCGAGATCGTCGGGGTGGTAGGCGAGTCCGGCTGCGGCAAGTCCGTGACGATGATGGCGGCGACGCGGCTCTTGCCCGAGGGAAGCGCGCGCATCACCGGCGGCGGCATTCGCCTGTTCGGCAGCGATCCCATGAAACTCAGCGAGCGGGAACTGCAGCATGTGCGCGGGCGTCTCGTA
>NZ_JBAZUD010000176.1:0-9634 GCF_041661565.1 Mesorhizobium sp. | reverse complement strand
GACCTGGGCGGGCGCCTGGCCGCCGGGATCCTGCCCTGCTCCTTCAACTCATCGCCGATCATGTGATGGATCAGCCTGCCACGATCGAAATCCGCTGCCGGACCCGTCGTCATCATCCGCCCGTTGCGCAGGACGGAGATCCGATCGGCATAGGTCAGGGCCTCCTCCAGGGCATGCGAAATGAAGATGATCGCCACACCGCTTTTCTGCAGCGACTTCATCAGGTCGAACAGATGGTCGGTTTCTTCAGGGGTGAGAGCCGCGGTCGGTTCGTCGAGAATGATCACCCTTGCCTGGTTGAAAACAGCGCGGGCGATCTCGACCATCTGCCGCTTGGCCGCAGACAGCGTACCTGCCAGTTGCGAGGGATCGACCTTGAAGTTCAGCCTCTGCAGGACCTGCCTGGCGGCGCTGCGCACGTGCCTGACGGAATTGAACACGCGCTCGCGGCCGAGAAAGATGTTCTGCGCCACGGTCAGTTGCGGCACCAGGCTGGTCTCCTGGTAGACCATCGAAATCCCGAGCCGGCTGGCGTCCTTGGGTGAGGAGAAGGCCACGGCCTGGCCATCGATCTTGAGGACGCCTTCGGAGGGCGAGATCACGCCGGCGATCAGCTTGCAAAGCGTCGACTTGCCGGCGCCGTTCTCGCCGACGAGCGCGTGGATCTCGCCCGGCATCAGGTCGAAATTCGCGCCGGCAAGTGCTGCGGTGTTGCCATAGGTCTTGGTGACGTTCTCGAGGCTGACGACAGGTTGCGCGATCATGGCGTCGGGCTCCCACGGCCAAGGTTCAGGATTTCGCCGCTGGCCCGACTGATGGCGATCAGGTCGCCATTCCACGAACAGACATCGCAGATGGCGTGCCGGCTTCCATTGGCGCGCGAATGCGCCGAGGCGACCGGCATCAGCTTCTCGTCCAGTTCGATGACCAGCCCGTAGGAAAACGACGGCGCCCAGGGTTTGATGTCGCCGAAGAGACGCGCGGCGCCGAGTTCGATCGGGAAGTCATGGCTGAATTCCGGTGTCGCCCGCGGCGAGATCCAGTAGCGCGGGTCGAGATCGGCCTTCATGTCCGCCACGAACGCCTGTTCCTTCTTCAGGAATTCGATCAGGGGATCGCGCCTCGACAGGCAGGCCATCACATATCCAATGTCGGTCCTGCGGACGCGCCCGAGATAGCCGGGATAGCCTGACTGGAGCGTGCGGCCCGACGCGTCGACGATGCTGGCCCGTTCGAGCTGCGAGACGAGGAAGCCGCCGGCGAAATCCGGCGCGATGCCCATCGGGCAGTGCAGCCCGCCCGCCACGACGCGCGATTTCCCGGAGCGGTGGATCGCCACGACCTTGCCGCGTGCCACCTCGTCCCACGGCGCGACGGACGGGACGTTCTGGTCGTCGCGGTACCCATTGTCGACGACGGCGATCTCATCCTTGGAAAGGAACAGGCAGTCTGTCACCGACACGAGATCGGACGGCGCCGACCAGCCTTCGAGGGGGCGGCCGGCGAGATCCAGGACTTTGAGAGCGCCCCCTTGCAGGCCGACCGCGACGAGGCCGTCGCTGCCGCATGACAGCGCCGACACCGGCCGGTCGAACTCCGCCCACAGGTCAGGTTCGACGCCCCATTCGCGCAGGCGATGCACGCGCTTGCCGGAACTGAAGAGCAGATGCCCGTCGGCGCAGACGGCCATGGCCTCCGGACTGTCGACGCGGATCCCCGGCGCCTGGTCCAGCCGATCGTTGGGACCGAGGATCCCCTCCAGGGTCATTCCAGGGGCTTCCTTGGCCTTGGGTGCGAACAGCATCAGCCGGTTCTCCCCCAATAGCTCGCGGGTCCTGTCCAGCGCGCGTCGGCGCCCTCCAGGGCAAGGCGGCCGATCTTGTCGTTGGTGACGCCGCCGAGGAACAGCGAGCCTTCATGCTCGCGCATCGATGTGATCATGTAGAGCGGCCCGTCCGGGGCGTCCCACAGGGCGTCGACGACCTTGCCGAGGCCGTCCGTCTTGAGCACGCCGCCAATGTTGAGGTTGCCGAAAAGCCAGTTCGTCGGCGGCACGCGCCGTGTCATGCGCCGCCGCAGTTCCGGGTGTTTCAGGACCTTGTCAAAGACCGGGTTGCGCATGCCCGCCAACGCGACCCAGTAGCCGCCATCGGAAGCCCGGTTGATGTTGTCGGGGTAGCCCGGTAGCCCGTTCAGAAAGACGCGTGGTCCATCGGAAAGCCTGGCCAGGTCGAAGATCAGGATCGAGCAGGCCCATGTGCTGGCGACCAGAAGATGCTTGCCGTCATGCGTCAGGCAGACGCCGTTTGGAAACAGCAGATTGTCGCACACCGTCCTGGTCTTGCGGGTTTTCGGATCGAAGCTGAGCAGACGGCCGTTGGGCCGGCCCTCCAGCAGGTCCAGCCCCCAATTGTCGATGTCGTAGCGCTTGGTAGCGTCGGTGAAGTAGATCGTGCCGTCCGGGCCGATATCGAGATCGTCGGCCATGCGGATCGCCGTGTCGTCCTGCACGCTGAACAGGCTGCGGCTTGTTTCGTCCGTCAACAGTTCGACGGCGCCTTCCATGGTGACGCGGATCAGGCCCATGCCGGCGACGCAGGTCACGATCCGCCCTTCCCGGTCGAAGGCCAGGCCGAGCGGACGGCCGCCGATCTTGGCCAGCACGCTGACGTCGGTATAGGCCGGCGCGGCGATCTTCAGGATGCAGCCATTGCGGTTGCCGCAATAGAGGTTGCCCTCTGCGTCGAGGATGACATCCTCGGGTCCGTCGACCCTGCCCGAAGCCAGGATTTCCGCCGCGCTGAGCTTTGGTTCCATCTCGTTTGGCATCAGTCCGTTCATGCCCTGCACGGACCCGGCATCGAGCGCGACCGGGTCGAGATAGGTCGAGGCCAGCAGGCGGTGACGGTTCTTGCGGAACCTGACGTCGATCGTCAGGATGAGAATGATGATGCCGCCCATCCAGATCTGGACGAAGTCGCCGCGATAGCCCGCATTGATCATCGCATTGTTGAGGAGGTAGATCGTCGCGAACCCGATCAGCGCCGTGACGGGCGACCCCTTGCCGGGCACGAAACCGCCCAGCCCGACCACCAGTGCTGTCAGCGCGAAGAATTCCATGCCGATGCCGGTGTCGGCGACGCTGATGCTGTTCTGGCGGGCGGCGAACAGGAAACCGGCGAGGCCAACGATCAGCCCGGCCAGCAGGTAGGCGAGGAATACCGTCGTCCTGACCGGGATGCCGCCATGGCGCGCAGCCTTGCGATTGCCACCGACGGCAAGGATATGCCAGCCGAAGCGGAGCTGGCGAAACAGGACGAACACCAGCACCGACACGGTGATCAGGCACCAGGCGCCGATCGGCACGCTCAGGAATTTCTCGAAGCCGATCCAGTCCCACAGATCGTCGGTTCGGCTGCTCGTCGATATCTCGACGAGTTCAGCCTGGGCGGCAAGCGCGAACAGCGCCCTGACGGTGATCATGGTGCCGAGCGTCGTCAGCAACGCGCCGCAGCCGAGCAGGCCGGCAACGATCCCGTTGGCAATGCCGACCGCCGCGCCGGCCGCCAGCGTCAGAGCCAGCACGGCGGGGACCGGCAGCCCCAGTATGTGGAAGCAGTACAGCGCGACGAAGGCGGACATGGCGAAGTTCGATCCGACCGAAAGGTCGATGCCGCCGGCCGCGACGACGATCAGCAGGGCCAGGACCACGAGCCCGCCATCGGCGGAGTATTGCGCGAGGTTTTGCAGGTTTGCCGGCGAGAAATAGTCGTTGGTCGTCAGCGCGATCCCGACCAGCACGCACAGCAGGGCGAGGAACGGAATGGTGCTCTCGATCCAGCCCTTGGCCAGGATGTCCGCGAGAATGCGACGCGGCGACACGACCCACAGGGGTACGTGTTGCTTCGGCAGGCTGGCGAAGTCGATTTGGGCGGACATGGCGCTTTCCAGGCGATGGGCGGCGGGGCTCCCGG
Source organism: Mesorhizobium sp. (assembly GCF_041661565.1). Classification (GTDB taxonomy): domain Bacteria; phylum Pseudomonadota; class Alphaproteobacteria; order Rhizobiales; family Rhizobiaceae; genus Mesorhizobium. The sequence continues at coordinate 5,660 of NZ_JBAZUD010000176.1, read as the reverse complement.
AGCCCCGCACGCTTTTCTATGATGACGATCGGCCGTCGCTTACATTTTCCAGCACAGGCTTGGGTCGTATGTCGGTCCTGCCTTGATGATCTTGAGCGGCGAATCCACGCTCAGCATGGACCCGTCCTTTGCGGAGGCTCCCTGCAGCAGCAGGTCGATCATCGTGGCCGCGTCGCGGCCCTGCCCGTCGGCGTCGTAGCTCCACACGCGGTCGAGGATCTTGTCCTCCACCGCCTTGCAGGTCACGTTGTCGCCGCCGCCCGTGGCATAGACCAGCACCTTGTCCTCCAGCCCGGCATCCTTGACCGCGTGGCCGGCGCCCATCGTATGGACGTCCCAGTGACCGAAGATGGCGCACAGATCGGGATGCTGCTGCAGCACCGTCGCCGTGATCTGGCGCGCCTTCTCAGGCTCCCAGTCGGAGGCCTGGTTGGAGACGACCTGGATTTCCGGATGGTCCTTGAACACCTTGAAGGCGGCATCGTTCAACATGACGCTGTCGGCCGCGGTCAGCTGGCCGGGGATGATGGCCACCTTGCCCGACTTGCCGGAGCCGGCGCCGCATTCCTTGACGATGTCCTCGGCGACGTCGTGGCCGATACGGGTCCAGTTGGCGCCGACAAACGCCGAAGACGGCTGGTTGGACTGCAGATTGAGCTGCAGCACCTTGATGCCCGCCGCCTCGGCCTGCTTGATCTGGCGCGCCAGCAGCTGGACCGTCGGATTGTGGACGACGAGAACGTCCGGCTTTTCGCTGATCGCCTTGGCCAGCAATTCGGCCATCGCGCTGCTGCTGAAGGCGGGGTCGCGGATCTCCAGCGTATAGCCATGCAGCGCCGCATCCTCCTTCATGCGCCGCGCCCAGCCTTCGGTCAGCGAGATGCCCATGGCGATCGGGATGAAGATCACCTTCTTGCCGGCGATGTCGGTGCCCGCCGACGTCGTGCCAGCCGAACCGAGTGCCACGGATGCACCGACCAGAAGTGCGATAGCGGCGTTGCGGACGCGATTTCCAAATTTGTAGACCATGTTCTCCTCCTAGGTTGATTATCAGTCTTAAAGATCGCCGACGGTGTCGGTTTCGGTGTCCCTGGGGTTGAGGTAGTTGTCGATGACGATTGCCAGGATCAGGACCACCCCCCTCAGTGCATCCTGGGTCTGGGTGGTGAAGTTCATCAGCGTCATCCCGTTGCGCAGGATGGCGATCAGGGCGGCGCCGATAAGGATGTTCCGGATGCCGCCGCGCCCTCCCCTGAGCGGGATGCCGCCCAGCACGACAACCAGGATCACGTCGAACAGCAGGGTGCCGCTGCTGACGGTGCGGAAATCGACCGCGCCGCTCGCCGCCGAGGTCACGAGACCGGCGAGAAGCGCGGTGATCGAGGCGAAGACATAGACGATCACGGTCGTGCGCCTGACCGGCAGGCCGGTCAGGCGGGCGGCCTGGTAATTGTCGCCCATGGCGTAGATGACGCTGCCGGCCGTCGAGACCCTCAGCAGCAAGGCGGTCGCGACGAGGGTAACGATCATCAGCGCCACCGGGACCGTCACGCCCGGAAGGATGTTTCCGGCCAGGAACATCACCGCGGGGTTCGACTTTGGCAGCAGCAGGATGAATTCGCCGCGCAGGATGGCGAACCGGAACACGCCAGTGACGAACATCGCCGACGCCAGCGTCGCCAACATGGCCGAGATTCCCACATAGGCGATCAGGAACGCATTGACGAAGCCGACCGTGGCCATGGCGACGACGGCGACCAGCAGCGCCAGCGAGGCCGGACTGCCGCCGGAGACCATGACGCTGAAGATGGTCGCGCCCGCCACCATCTGGGCGATCAGGGACAGATCCAACCCCCTCGAAATGATCACCACGGCCATGCCGCAGCTGAGCATGACCAGCGAGGCGGAATTGGACAGGACGACGCGAAGGTTTCCGGCCGTCGCGAACCCATCGATGAAGAGGGTGAATATGACGACCAGTCCAAACGTCACGGCGAGCACGACACGCTCGAGAATGCCGCCCTCGCGCCTGCCAACCATCTTCGAGAGAGCCGTCTCGGTCATGGCAGGCACCATCCGAACGCCAGGCATTGCGGGCCTGCCGGCGGTCTGCACGATCGTTGAACGGCTGCGGGATGGCGGAGGACCAATGCGGGGCTCATCGCGCTGTACGCGCGGATGACGCTCGCAATCCTTGGCTTGCGTGACATGTCCTCTCCTCCCGACCGAAGCTGTAGCAAGAATTACATTCACTAACAAGATAGCGAATATCATTGTTTCAGCGATTCAGGCCTCGTCCGTGCGCTCGCGAAAAGCGGCTTCGACAACGTGGTTGGCGGAAGGATTCCAGGGTCAGGGTGCAGCGCGGGGCGCTAGGCCATGGACGTGCGTCGTGACGCCATCATCGGCCGTTCCCGGTTCCTGGGAAAGAACCCCGGGCTCAGACTTTCTGCTTGGCTGCCGGCTTCACGCAGATGGAGCGGATGCCCGCGGCCATGAACGTCGCCATCCGTTGCTTGACGGCGACGAAGTCGTCCGACTGGCACAATCCGCCGGACAGCTTGTCGATACGGCCGGTCCGCGCCAGCGTAAGCATCAGTGCGCCGGTGACGAAATGATAACCCCAGAAGATGTCCTCCTCGGCACAGCCGGGAAGCGCCTTCTTGAGCAACTCGACGAGCCGCAGCACGACGGGGTCGAAGTGCTTGTCCATCAGTTCGGCGCCCCATTGCGGCGTGTTGGCAACCTGGGCGCCGAGCGCCGCATAGTTCTTCCAGCCCTCGTCGCCCTCGATGTAGAGGTCGAGATCGGTGTCGAGGAAGGCGTGCAACGCGCCCTCCACCGTGGGCTTGCCCTTCGTCGCGTTTTCATAATCGGCGAGCGCCTTCATGCGGCGGTCGCTGGTGACGGCCGCCCGGCGCGCAAAGACGGCATCGAAGAGCATCTTCTTGTCGGTGAAATAGTAGTTGATGAGCGTGTGATGCACGCCGATGGCCTTGGCGACATCCTTGAGCGCGACGCCATGCAGCCCGTGCTTCGAGAACAGATATTCGGCGGTGTCGAGAATCTGCTCGATCGTCTCGGCCCGCTGCTCGGCCTTGGTGCCACGCTTGCGCCTCGCGCCGCTTTCCTGAGACAATCCTATTATCCTTCCAGTTCACTGCCGAGTGGATCGCGCCGTTCCAGCGGACCCAACCAATGCACCCCTTAACAAGCGACGCCACCCGCGTCCATTTCCCTGCCCTGCTCGCGGCGACCTCGGCAATTCAACGCATCCAAAGGATCGATCAATGCGCCGTCCAAGTCAATCTTCACTGGCCTGATAGTGAATATGAGATGGCATGGCTCGCCCGGCGCCATGATTTCTTGTTGATTCGCTGGCCTTAGAACGAACGTCGCGCGCCAATCGCCGCTCGACTTGGCGCCGATCGCCAACCCGTTCCGTATCGGCCGTAGATACGGCCGCCGATCTATTGCTCGCTGAAGACCGTGGCTTCAAGCGTGTCTTCCAGGGAGGCCAGCAGGGCTTGATCGATCCCGGTTTCGATGCCCTTCGATGCGAAATGGCCCACCAGCGCGCCACTGCGGAGATTGCCGGCCGCGCCGGGCGCGTAGGGACAGCCGCCAAGGCCGCCGACCGAGGAATCGAAAACCCTGAGCCCGAGATCCCAGGCGGCATCGACATTGGCCAGCGCCAGTCCGCCCGTATCGTGGAAATGGCCGGCAAGCCGCTCGGCCTCCGCCTCCTCGAGGACGGCCAGCACCATGGCGTGCACGCGATCGGGCGTTGCCTTGCCGATCGTGTCGGCGACCGCGATTTCCGCGCAGCCGAGGTCGCGCAGCCTGGCCACGACCTTCGCGGCGGCGCCGGGTTGCATCGGGCCTTCATAGGGGCAGTCGACCGCGCAGGAAACATAGCCGCGCACCGGCAAGCCGTGCTCGGCGGCCAAGGCAATTACCGGCACGAAGCGGGCCAGCCCCTCCTCGATGGTGCAATTGGTGTTGCGCCGCGAAAACGTCTCCGAGGCGCTGGTGAACACCGCCAATTCCTGGGCGCCCGCTGCGATCGCGGCCCGAGCGCCCTGCTCATTGGGCACGAGGGCGGACAGGACGAGCCCGGGGCGACGCGCCGCGCCGCGCATCACCGCGTCATGGTCGGCCATCTGCGGCACCCATTTCGGGGAGACGAAGGCGGTCGCCTCGATGCGGGCGAAGCCGCAATCGGCCAGCATGGCGATAAGCTTCAGCTTCTGGCCCGTCGAGACAAGCCGCTTCTCGTTCTGCAGCCCGTCGCGCGGGCCGACCTCGACGATCGTGACCTGCCGGCCGCCGCCGGGACGTTCAGTGGACGGCCGCATACATGATCTTTTCTTCGGACGCTTCGTCGATGGTCATTTCCTCGACGATGCGCCCCTGGCGCGCGACCAGGATGCGGTCCGACAGGTTGAGGATTTCCGGCAGATAGGATGAGATGACGACGACGGCGGCGCCCGCATCGGCAAGCTTCTCGATCATCCGGTGGATCTCCGCGATCGCCCCGACATCGACGCCGCGCGTCGGCTCGTCGAAAATGATCAGCGACGGTTCCTGGATCAGCGATTTGGCGATCACCACCTTCTGCTGGTTGCCGCCCGACAGTTCCACCACCCTGGCGTCGCCGCCGATCGAGCGAACCTTCATGGCCTCGATCCATTCGGCCGATTGCCGCCTGGCCTCGCTCATGCCGATCAGCGAAACCGGATTCGACCCCTTCGCCAGCTTGCCCAGGAACACGTTCTGGACGACGCCCATCGTGTCGAACAGGCCGTCGAGCTTGCGGTCCTCGGTGATGTAGGCGACACCCCGGCGAACGGCCTGGCGCGGCACGCGAAAGCGCACCGTCTCGCCACGCAACCTTATGCGCCCGCCATGGAAGACGTCGCGCTTCAGCACACCGGCGGCGATCTTCATCATTTCCGTGCGGCCCGCGCCGACCAGCCCGAAGAGACCGGTGATCTGCCCGGCGAAGACGGACAGCGTTGCGCTGCGGACAGCCTTCCCCATCGAGACGTTTTCAAGCGCCAGCACCTTTTCGCCGGGATGGCGCGCGACACGCTTGGCGGCGTCGTCGCCATAGAGCGTGGCGGTCAATTGCCGGCCCACCATGGCCTGGACGATCTTTTCGCGGGTGAAATCGCGGGCATCGGCGGTGACGATCAGCGCCCCGTCGCGCAGCACGCTGATGCGGTCGGCGATCGACAGCGCCTCCTCCAGCGCATGCGAAATGAAGATAACGGAGGCGCCCTCGCTTTTCAGCCGTTCGACCAGGGCGAAGAAATGCTGCTTCTCTTCGGGGGTCAGGGTAGCGGTCGGTTCGTCGAAAATGAAGATGCGCGCCTTGTGGTGGACGGCACGGGCGATCTCGACCATCTGCTTCTTCGCCGCGCCCAGCGTCGACACCAGGGCCGTCGGCTCGACATGGAAGTTCAGCCGCTGCAGATGCTGCTGCGCCCTGATGTTGACGCCGCGCAGCCGGTTGAAGAACCCCTCGTCACCGAGAAAGATGTTCTGGGCGACGTTCATGGAGGGAACGAGGTTCGTCTCCTGGAACACCATGGCGATGCCATGCTTCATGGCTTCGGCGGGAGACGAGAAGCTCACCGGCTTGCCGTCGAGCAGCA
>NZ_JBAZUD010000175.1:0-9700 GCF_041661565.1 Mesorhizobium sp. | reverse complement strand
GGCGCCAGCCGGCTGGCGCAGCGCATCGGCCGCGCCAACCACCGAATGGACGAGCCCTCCAAGGCCATTCTGATCCCCGCCAACCGTTTCGAGGTTTTGGAATGCAGGGCGGCGCTGGACGCCAACTATCTTGGCGCGCAGGACACGCCGCCCCTGGTCGATGGCGGGCTCGACGTCCTTGCGCAGCATGTGCTGGGCTGTGCCTGCGGTGCACCGTTCCGTGCCGATGATTTGTTCGAGGAGGTACGCACGGCCGCACCCTATGCCAGTCTCGACCGGCCGACCTTCGACCGCGTCATCGATTTCGTCGCCACCGGCGGATATGCGCTGAAGAACTATGAGCGCTACGCCCGCATTCGCTTGAACAAGGATGGATTCTGGCGCGTCTCCAATCCGCGCGTCGCCCAGCAATACAGGCTGAATGTCGGCACCATCATCGAGGTACCCGCGCTCAACGTGCGCTACGTCCAGGCTGGCAGCCGGGGTGCCGCGTCACGCGGAGGCCGGCCCCTTGGCAAGATCGAGGAGGCTTTCCTCGAAACGCTGACGCATGGCGACACGTTCATGTTCGCCGGCAAGGTGCTGCGCTTCGAAGGCATCCGCGAGAACGAATGCTTCGTCTCCAATGCGCCGGGCAAAGAGGCCAAGGTGCCCTATTATGGCGGCGGCAAATTTCCGTTGTCGACCTACCTCGCCGAACAGGTCCGCATCATGCTCGACGATCCTCGGCGATGGAACCAACTGCCGGAACAGGTGGCCGACTGGCTGCGGTTCCAGGCCGACAAGTCGGTGCTGCCCAAGCGCGGCGACCTGCTGATCGAAACCTTCCCGCGCGGCAATCGCCACTATCTGGTGGCCTATCCGTTCGAGGGCAGGGCGGCGCACCAGACGCTCGGCATGCTGCTGACCCGCCGGCTCGACAGGACCGGCGCCAAGCCGCTCGGCTTCGTCGCCACCGACTATGCGCTGGCCATCTGGTCGCTGGGCGACATGGGCGCGATGTTCAAGGCCAGGAAGCCGTCGCTCGGTACGCTGTTCGACCAGGACATGCTGGGCGACGATCTCGAAGCCTGGCTGGCCGACAGCTGGCTTCTCAAGCGCACCTTCCGCAATTGCGCGCTGATATCCGGCCTGATCGAGAAACGCCACCCCGGCCAGGAGAAGAGCGGCCGCCAGGTGACAGTGTCGACGGACCTCGTTTACGACGTCCTGCGCAGCCATGAGCCCGACCACATCCTGCTGCAGGCGACACGCGCCGATGCCGCCACCGGTCTGCTCGATGTCAGTAGACTTGCCGACATGCTCTCGCGCATCCAGGGTCGAATCATGCATAAGCACCTCGAACAGATTTCGCCGCTTGCCGTGCCGATCATGCTTGAGATCGGCAAGATGCCGGTGAACGGCGAAGCCGATGATACTCTGTTGATGGATGCGGCCACGCTGGTCGAGGAGGCCATGGGGCCGGGGCCAACGGTAACAGAATGAGTAGGGAATGAATTTTTCTCTGGCGCGCGCATCGCGGATCGCCGAGGCCGATCAGGTCGGCATTGCCGGCGAGCGCGCGGTCTGCGACCCGCGCGGCGTTCTCTATTTTCCCGGCCTTCGGCTGCTGGCGGTTTCCGACCTGCATCTGGAGAAGGGCTCGTCGCTGGCAAGGCGCGGGTCGCTGATCCCTCCTTACGATACGGGTGCGACCCTGCTGCGATTGCAGGCGGTGATCTGCGACTACCAGCCGGCGATCGTTATCAGTCTGGGCGACAGTTTTCACGATGGGGGCGGCGCCGGGCGCATGCACGCAAGTTTTCGCGAAACGCTGGAAGCGCTGATGGCCGGCCGTGACTGGTTCTGGGTTGCCGGCAACCACGATCCGGAGGCGCCGGCGGGACTGCCCGGCGAGACGGTGCGCGAACTGGCCATTGGCTCGCTGCTGTTCCGGCACGAGCCGTCCAAAGTGCGTGTGGAAGGTGAAATTTCGGGCCATCTGCACCCCTGCGCCCGCATCGTGCAGCAAGGCCGCTCGGTACGGCGGCGTTGCTTCGCCGGCGATGGCGGCCGCATGATCATGCCTGCTTTCGGCGCCTATACGGGCTCGCTCAACGTGCTCGACCGCGCCTATGCCGGGCTGTTTCGCCTCGAATCGCTGATGGCATACATGATGGGCACCCAGCGCGTCTTCGCCATCTCCGGCTCGATGCTGCGACCCGGCTGAGACCTCTACCTGCCGTAATAGAGCGTAACCGTGTGCTTCGCTTCGGCGAAGAACAGCCAGCGCTCGACCAGCATGCCGGCGAATTGGACGATCGCGGCGAGCGCTGACAGCACGGCCGCGAACGGCCACGGCAAGGCGAAAGTCGCGATCAGCAGCAAAACCGGCAAACCGAAAGCCAGCAGCTGCGTGATCTGGCGCAGCCGTGCGCTGTGCTTGCGTGCGATGCGGAACCCCATTTCCTTGAGCAGGTAGTTTTCCTCTGTATGCGGCCATTCCAGCGTCCGCACGGTGCCACCGGCAAGTCCGGTCGCGGTGTTGGCCGTGGTGGGGATTTCGAGATCATCGTTGTGGCGCCAGGTGGCGAGCTTCCAGCCCCAGCCGAGCAAGGTCAGCAGCATGGAAGCCGCCAGAAGCATTGTCGATCCGAGGGCGAAGCCTTGCAGCAATGCGTTCAACAGCACGCTGCCGGTCATCGCCGAGAAGATGAGATAGCCGGGCAGGGTGAAGCGGCTGTGCCACTGCGCGATTGGTTTCAGCGAGGCATAGATCATGCCGGTGGTGCAGACGGTGATCACGGCGCCGACAGCTGCCAGCAAGCCGGCAACGGCAATCCATCCGCCCAGGCGGCCGAAGAACACCCAGCCGATGCCGAACAGTCCGGCGGGGATGAAGGTGATGACCGACGACACCCCTTCGCGCGATAGCCACGAACTGCGCCATTGCGAGAATGCCCGCCAGGCCCGTTCGGGCCGGCCGAGATGACCGGTCGAGGACAGCAGCCCCGCCGCGATCAACCCAAGAGCCAGCCCCAAGCCGATCAATCCCAGCCAGAAGTCCGGTGGGATGACCTGGAACCCGCCCAGAACGCCGAGCAGCGCCAGCAGGCCGTAGCCGGCGCCGGTGGCGGTGGTGAAGAAGACGACGGAGAAGGCTGGATGCATGGATGTCAGTTCGAGAGCATGCGGTCGACCCAGCCGAGGAAGCCGCCCTCGGCCCGCACCGGCTCCAGCGCCGTCGCGGGCACCGACGCGGCGCGTTGGGTGTGGGCGCGAGGCGGCAGATATTTGTTGGTCGGGCGATAGCCGAGTTCCGGCATCAGGTCGACGCCGCCACGCTCCGCCACCAGTTGCGAGACGGCGGAGAGAGGGTCGCCGAGATCGCCGAAATGTCGCGCGCTCGTCGGGCAGGCGGCGACGCAGGCCGGCACGCGGTCTTCCTCGGCCAGATTGTCGTTGTAGATGCGGTCGACGCACAGCGTGCACTTCTTCATCACGCCGACATCGGTATCGAATTCGCGCGCCCCATAGGGGCAGGCCCAGCTGCACAATTTGCAGCCGATGCACTTGTCCTCGTCGATCAGCACGATGCCGTCCGAGGCGCGCTTGTAGGACGCGCCGGTCGGGCAGACGGTGACGCAGGCCGGCGTTTCGCAATGCAGGCAGGAGCGCGGGAAGTTCACCGTGCGCCCGCCCATCTCCGTCGTGTGCTCATAGCTGTGCACGCGGTTGAACCAGACCCCATCGACATGGCCGCCATAGGGATCGATGTCGGTCAGCGGCGCCATGTGGCCGCCGGTGTTCCATTCCTTGCAGGCGGTGACGCAGGCCTGGCAGCCGACGCAGGTGTCGAGGTCGATGACCAGGCCGAGCTTCTTGTTGGTGTGAGCGGGAAGGCAAGTCATTCGGCGGCTTCCCTGTTCACGCGGAATTCGGCGCCGAAGCGAAGGATGTCTGGCGCGGGCTGGTAGTGCGGCGGCTCATGAAAGCGCTCGAATTGCGGCTCGGTGAAACCGGCTTCTTCGGCCGCGCATTTGACGATGCGCACCCGCAGGTCGAACCATGCCGCCTGGCCGGTCACCGGATCGGAGTTCGAATAGCGTCTGCCCTGCGCGTCCGCCGAGGTCTGGTCGCCGATGATGTGGTTGAGCAGGAAGCCGCGGTTGCTCTCGGCGGCGTCGTCCTTGAGGCCCCAGCTGCCGCGCCGCTTGCCGATCGCGTTCCAGGTCCACACCGTATTTTCGTTCACCCCGTCGACCAGCTTGATCTGCCCCTTCACCCTGCCATTGATGCTTTCGATCCACACCCAGTCGTCATCGGCGAGGGCGAGACCGGCGGCGGTCCGGTGATGCACGAACAGCCGGTTCTGGCTGGTGATCTGCCGCAGCCACGCATTCTGCGAACCCCAGGAATGGTACATGTGCATCGGCCGCTGCGTCAGCGCGTGCAGCGGGTATTTTTCGAGGTCGACGGCCGCTTCCTCGAACGGCATGTACCAGAACGGCAGCGGGTCCATGTAGGTTTCGATGCGCCGGCGCTCGCCCTCGGGTGGCACCACGCTTCCATGGCCGCGCGCGGCCAGCCGGAAGCGCTGCAACGGCTCGGAATAAAGCTGAAAGACGATAGGCTCGGCCTTTGGGATGAAGCCCATCTGCACCGCGAAGTCGAGATAGGAGCGGTTGGCCATCTTGTAGTAGCGCTGGTCCTCGGTGAAGTCGTGGTGCCAGAAGCCGCCGTTGTCGATGTAGCGCTGCAGCTGGTCCGGATTGGCCTCGCCCTTGCCGATCGAGGCGCCGTCCTTGCCGCGCCAGCCGGCCAGCGGGCCGATGCCGGGCGTGCGCTCGTGGTTGACGATGTAGTCGGCATAGTCGGCATATTTGGCGGAGCCGTCCTCATTGACGAAGCCGGGCAGGCCGAGCCGCGCGCCAAGCTCGATCAGCACCGACTGGAACGGCCGGACATCGCGGTCCGGCTCGACGACGGGGTGACGAATGGCGTCGCCCGGACCGTCGGCATGGCTGATCGGCCGGTCGAGCAGGCTGATGCAGTCATGGCGCTCGAGATAGGTGGTGTCCGGCAGAACCAGATCGGCGAACGGCACGGTCTCGGAATAGTAGGCGTCGGAATAGATGATGAAGGGGATCTTGTAGGTGCCCGCCTCGTCGCGGTCGGTCAGCATACGAATCGTCTCGACGGTGTTCATCGAGGAATTCCACGCCATGTTCGACATGTACATCATCAGCGTATCGATGGGGTAGGGATCGCCGGCCCAGGCATTGCGGATGACGGTGTGCATCAGCCCGTGCGCCGCCAGCGGCGCGTCCCAGGAATAGGCCTTGTCGATGCGAAGCGGCGTGCCGGCGTCGTCGACGAGCAGATCGTCCGGCCCGCATACGAAGCCGAGCGGCATGCCGCCCAGCGGCGTCATCGGCTTGACGCTCTTGCCGGCGGGTTTCGGGCCCGGCGGCGCGGACCGAGGATAGGGCGGCTTGAAACGGAAGCCGCCCGGAACATCCACGGTGCCCAGCAGCACCTGAAGCAGGTGAATGGCGCGGCAGGTGTGAAAACCGTTCGAATGAGCGGAGATGCCGCGCATCGCATGCATCGAAACCGGCCGGCCCTTGATCGTCTCGTGCCGGCGCCCGGCCCAGTCGGTCCAGGCCACCGGCAACTCGATGGTCTGTTCGAAGGCGACATGGGCGAGTTCGGCGGCGATCCGCCGGATCGTGTCGGCGCTGACGCCGCAACGCTCCGCGACCGCACCCGGCGCGTAGCTGTCATCGAGGTAGCGGTCGGCGATCAGCTGGAACACCGGCGTACAGCGGCGGCCGCCGACTTCGAAGCTCCCCGTCAGCGCCGGCTTTGCGTCCGGGTCGGTTGCGTTTACGGGGGTTTTCACCACCCTGTCCCATGCCAGCGGATTGCCGTCGGCATCGCGCACGAACAGCCCGTCGTCAGCGGCCCCAGGCTCCTGCACGACGAGGACATGGGCATTGGTGTAGCGGAGCAAATAGTCGAGATCGACGCGACCGGCCTTCAACAGTTCGTGGATGAGCGCGAAGACGAACAGGCCGTCAGTGCCGGGGCGGATTCCGATCCAGTCATCGGCAATGGCATTGTAGCCGGTGCGGCACGGATTGATCGAAACCACCTTGGCGCCGCGCGCCTTGAGCTTGCCCAGACCGATCTTGATGGGATTGGAATCGTGATCCTCGGCAACGCCGAACAGCATGAAATACCGTGTGTTGTCCCAGTCGGGCTCGCCGAATTCCCAGAACGAGCCGCCGATCATATAGAGCCCGCCGGCCGCCATGTTGACCGAGCAGAAGCCGCCATGGGCGGCGAAGTTGGGCGTGCCGAACTGGCTGGCCCACCAGCCGGTGAGCGACTGCGACTGGTCGCGCCCGGTGAAGAAGGCGAGCTTCCTGGGGTCCGTGCGGCGGATGCCCGAAAGCCGATCCGTTGCGATCGCGAACGCTTCCTCCCACTCGATCTCGCGGAATTCGCCGGAGCCGCGCGCGCCGGTTCGCAACAGGGGTTTCTTCAGCCGGGCCGGGCTGTAGTGCTGCATGATGCCCGAACTGCCCTTGCCGCAGATGACGCCGCGATTGACCGGATGGTCCTTGTTGCCGTTGATGTAGCGGACCTTGCCGTCCTTGATGTGAACGTCGATGCCACAACGGCAGGCGCACATGTAGCACGTGGTCTTGGCGATGCTGTCGGAAACGCTGGGCGAGGTGTCGACGCCGTCGCCCTCATCGGGCGCGGTTGTGTCGGCAAGCGGGCGTTGCGATGGTGCCGAATTCGCGCCGCAGGGCGATCCGTCCATCATGATCCCGTGGTGTCGGCGCAACCGGCGGATCGGGCTCGCGTCCGTGGCCCGGGGCCACGCATGTAATGTGCTTCCGGGCGATAGCGATCACCGGGAAGGAGCCGCCGGATGCCGCCTATCCAATGGGCAAACAGGGATCTGAACCGCCCGATCATTTTATTCGCCGTGTCCCAATCGCGAGTTTTTTCCAACTTGGCCTGAAAACGTAGAATAAACCTATCGATCCGTCTAATCAGTTGTTCTTGTAAATTCGATCGATATTGGTTCTTAATAGCGCATGACGCTGGACCAGTTGCGCATCTTCGTCGCCGTCGCCGAGCGCGGCCACATGACCAAGGCGGCCGCATTGCTGGGCATCTCCCAGTCGGCGGCGTCGGCTGCCATCCGCGCGCTTGAAGAACAACACGGCGTCCATCTCTTCAACCGCGTTGGCCGCAACATCGAACTTGCCCAGACGGGCCACCGGTTCCTGCCCGAGGCAAAGGCCGTGCTCGAGCGTGCCGCCGCCGCGCGCAATGTGCTGGAACATGTTTCGCAGACGGTCACCGGCAGCCTCTCGATTGCCGCCAGCCAGACCATCGCCAGCTATTGGCTGCCGCGCCGGCTGGCGTCCTTCCACGAAGCCTATCCCGCCGTCAGGCTGAGCGTCAGCATCGGCAACACCAGGCAGGTCGAGGCCAATGTGCTCGATGGCGCGGCGGATCTCGGCCTGGTCGAGGGACGCACCGAGTCCGACATATTGCGGCGTGCCAAGGTCGACACCGACGGGCTGATGCTGGTCGTCGCCAGCTCCCATCCCGCCATCGCCGAAGTCGCGCCGGGCCGGCCAGACATAAAGGGCTTGCGCTGGATCATCCGCGAGGGCGGCTCGGGCACGCGTGAGGTGCTGGAGGACCTGGCGCGCCGCGATGGGATTTCACTGGCCGATTTGCAGATCTTCCTGGTGCTGCCAAGCAATGAGGCGATCCGCCAGGCGGTCGAAGCGGGTGCCGGCGCCACCATCATCTCGCAGCTCGTGGTGGCGCGTGCCGTCGCCGAAGGCAGCCTGCGGACCGTGCCGCTCGAACTGCCGAAACGCGACTTCGCCATGATCACGCACCGTGATCGCCAGGCAAGTCTCGCCCAGATGGCGCTGAAGGCGCATCTGGGCGCGGAAATGAAAAGCTTGGCGCCAAGGTAGCATTCGTCTCGAGTGAGGTCTGGCCGCGTCAGCCGAACTTGCGCTCGGCGTCCAATGCCAGGCCAAGTCCGACCGAGCCGAACATGTCGCCGTCGATGACGGATGCCCGCGGCACCATCGACAGGATTTCGCGCCTCGCCAAGGGGATCGCCGTCGATCCGCCGGTCAGGAACACCGCGGTGATGTCGGATGGTTTGACCTGTGCGTCGCGGATGGTTTGGCCAACCGTAGCCGTGACCCGCTCGATCTCCCTGGCGATCGTGGCTTCCAGTCCGGCGCGCGTGATCTCCGCCGCGAAGTCGGCGCCCGGCAGCCTCACTGCGACTTCAGCGGACGCTTCGTCGGTCAGCTTGATCTTGGCCTTCTCGACCAATGCGGCCAGCGCGTGTCCATAGCGATGCTCGACGATGCGGATGAAGCGGTCGACCAGATCGGGGCGCTGGGCCTCGTAGCGGATTTGTCGAAGATGCGTCATCGTCTTGGCGGTGTAGACCAGGTTGATGCGTTGCCATGTCGCGAGATCGATGAAGTAGCTGGCCGGCAGATTGCGTTTGCCATCCTTGGTCGGGGACAGGTAGCCGAGCTGCGGCATCACATGAGCGATGCTGAGCAGCCGGTCGAAATCCGTGCCGCCGATATGAATGCCCCGGCTGGCCAGGATGTCGTCCTTGCGGTCCGGCGATCGGGCGCGTTGAGGCGAGACGCGCACCACCGAAAAGTCGGACGTGCCGCCGCCCATGTCGATGATCAGCGCCAGTTCCTCGCGCGTCACCTTGCGCTCGTAGTCGAGCGCCGCGGCGATCGGCTCGAACTGGAAGGCGATATGCTTGAAGCCTTGCGCGAGCGCCGCGCTCTCGAGTTCGTTTTGCGCCTTGGCATCGGCCTCGGCATCGTCGTCGACGAACTGCACTGGCCGGCCGAGAACGACAGTCTCGACCGTATCGCCGGCATCCGCTTCCAGTCTCTTCCTGAGATGGCCGAGGAACATGCCGACGATTTCCATGAAGCCGATCGATCGTGACTTGATGCGCGTTTTTTCGTGGGCCAGCGAACTGCCGAGCACGCTCTTGAGCGAGCGCATCAGCCGGCCTTCGACGCTGTCGGTATAATTGGCGATGGCGTCGCGGCCGAAACAAGTTCGGTTGTCCTCGAAATTGAAGAACACGGCGCTTGGCAGCGTGACCTGGCCATCCTCAAGCGCGACCAGGCGCGGCTGGCCGTCGCGGACCACACCGACGGTGGAATTCGAAGTGCCGAAATCGATGCCGCCGAATGCTGGTCGCATCACCACGTCCTGTCATGCCTGTGGGCAGCGGATCGGCGTCTTCGCACGCACGCCGTGGTCCGGGATGACCGGATCGTCCTGCCGAATTGAGTTTTCGCGCGCGATGGCCGCGTCGGGAGGCGGCGGTCTAACGCATGCCCTGGGAAAGGGAAACCCCCATCACAGTGGAACTAGTCTTTTCGGAAGACCAGCCGTCCAAGCCAGCCCGTCAGCATGGCCAGCGATATGGCGAAGATGCCGTAGAGGAAGGAATAATTGTGGGCGAAGCGAAAGATCGACTGTTCGAAACCGGATTTGCGGATCTCGAGCTGGGCCGAGCTTTCCTTGATGAACAGGCCGCTCTTGAACAGGAAGGCGCGCGCCTTGTGGGTGCCCACCGGAACATTCGGCGCCAGCCTGACCGTGGCGCGGAACAGGT
>NZ_JBAZUD010000174.1:0-9714 GCF_041661565.1 Mesorhizobium sp. | reverse complement strand
GAGCGCGTGCTGCCGCATGTGCTGAAGCGTTTTGCGCAGTCGCACCCGTCCATCGCCGTCGATGTCACCATTGACCAGAGCAGCAATTTGCGCCGGCGCATGGACGACCGGGCGCTCGACATCACGCTGCTCACCAATTCCTACAAGACCAGCGCCGTCGGCGCCGAGGTGTTGCTGACCGAGCCCATCGTCTGGGCCGGCGCCAAGGGCGGCTGCGCGCATCTGCGCGAACCCCTGCCGGTGTCGTTGTGGGAGGAGGGCTGCGCGTGGCGGGCGGGCGCGCTCGACGCGCTGGGCCGCGAGGGCCGCAACTATCGCATCGCCTATATGAGCGCCCACACGGCGGGCCAGCGCGCCGCGATCATGTCCGATCTTGCCGTGGCGCCGCTGCCGAAGTCGTTCCTCGGCAATGACATGGTCGAGCTCTGCCCGAAGGACGGGATGCCCGACATCGGCACCTACAGTCTGGCGATGGTGGTGTCTCCCGATGCCAGCGCCCCGGTCAAGGCGGTCGCCGACCATATCCGGGCGACGTTCGAAGTGTTCCGCGAAACGGGAAAATTCTGATCCGTCAGCAGCGTCGGCCCGGGAACGGAAGCGTTACTCCGCCGCCTGGGCGGAGGCCCCTACAACACTTGCTCTGTTGTCCTGCATGACCGGCCAGCGATTGTCGTTGAGAAAATCAACGATGTGTTGGCGGGCGCGGCGCGATTCCGGCATGTCAATCAGCGGCCAGACGTGGACCATGCCGTGCTCGTGGACAACGTCGATCTCGACGCCTACGGCTCGGGCTTTTTCGGCGAAGATCAAATTGTCGGGGGTCAAGAGGTCGCGCGAGCCGGTCAAGAGCAGGGTTTTCGGCAGCACCGACAGATCGCCGTAGAGTGGGCTGATGTGCCAGTCGTTCCGGTCGATGCCGGCGCTGTAGAGCCGGATCGCTTCGAGGCCGCCTGGAATGCCAAGCCAGGGATCGTTGCGTTCGGCCTCGAAGAGCTTCGGGTTGGACAGCGACATATCGAGGCCCGGTGAAATCAGCACATGACGCGACGGCGTGGGCAGGCCGTCTTCCGCGGCCATCATGGTCAGCACCACCGCCATGTTGCCGCCGGCGGAATCGCCCATGAAGATGATGTCGTCCGCCTCCGCCTCGTCCAGCATCCTGCGGTAGACATCGCCCACCATGCCGAACATGGCATGGAAATCATGCTCGGGGGCAATGGGGTAGATCGGCACGGTGATACCGTAACCCAGCCGGTCGGCCATCTCGGCGATCAGGTGCCAATGATAGGGCGTGATTTCAAAGACATAGGCGCCGCCGTGCAGGTAAAGAATCCGCTTTCGCTCGCCCGCCCTGGGAGCGATTTCATAGACGGGAAAGCCATCGACCAGGCGTGTCTCTATGTCGAAACGCCGATGCAGCGATGCTGGGGGGCGGTGGTCCTCGGTCTTGCGCGCGGCAGCGATCCAGCGCTGCAGGTTTTCCGGGCTGGAAAACGCCTTCTTGCGGCTGTGCCTGAGGACGAAGGATACGACGTGGCTCTTGAAACTTGGCATGCGGATACACGAACTTCGGCTGCAGCCGACTAAGAGAATTCCCCCTCTTTCTCGAAGATCGTGCCGTGGCTGGAAATGTCAAGATTTACGCAGTGTCTACACGGTGGTGTGATCCATTCCGCCGTCGCCGAGCGGGGTCACCGACGGGGCAACAGCGCGGCGCGCAGCCGACTGCTGGCGGCCACCGAGGACGTGCGATATCCCCGGCGGCTGTCCAGCAATTTGCATTTGTCGGCGAAGGTCATCAGCGCGCCGCGCTCCAGATGGTGCCGATGAGGGCAGCCTTTTGACTGGATCGGGGCGAGACCGGCCAGCCGATATCCTTCTGGATCTCGGGCGGCAGGCTGTTCAGAATACGGCGCGCCTTGTTGCGGTCATGGGCATTCTTGATGGCCGCGCCATAGCGACCCAGGCTTTCGAGCATCGACATCGTTGTCTCCCTTGGGCTGTGGGCGGCCGGAAGATGTTTCCTGCCTGCCGTTCGATGCCGGTCTAATGCGCCTGCCATGTATCTGGCCGATTTCACGAAAACAACGTGACGGTTTCCGGATCAGGCGATCCGGAAACATTTGTATACAAATGAGTTTGAGAGGGGGCAGCCGCGATGCGGCCGCTTATTCCCGGCCGCGCCGAGCTGCGTGGCCTTCGCGCCCGCGCCGGCGCGGCGCGGCGTCGCCGGCGATGCCGTCCTCGCTGACCGTCTTGCGCGGCGGCAGCTTCACCGCAGCCGACAGTTTCGGGAACGGATCGACCTTGTTCGGCAGCGCCATGGCGTAGACGAAATGCTCCTGGAATTTCGGCTCCAGCGCGGTCTCGATCTTTTCGATCTTGCTGACCGTGTCCTCGATCTCGCGGCGATAGCCGCGATTGAGCAGCGCCATGCGGGCACCGGCGCCCGCCGCGTTGCCGACGGCGGAGACCTTGTCGAGGTCGCAATCGGGGATCAGGCCCAGCACCATGGCGTATTTGGGATCGATGAAGGAGCCGAAGGCGCCTGCGAAGTGGATGCGGTCGACATGGTCCGTATGCTGCTTCTCCATCAACAGCTTGGTGCCGGCATAGAGCGCTGCCTTGGCGAGTTGGATGGCGCGCACATCGGTCTGGGTGATGGTGATCTTCGGTTCGCCTTCCTTCAGCACATAGGAGAAGGTGCGGCCGTTGGCGGTGACGCGCGGCGAGCGGGCGGAGAGCCCACCGTCGATGACGCCGTCTTCCGAGATGATGCCGGAGAGATACATTTCCGCGACCACCTCGATGATGCCGGAGCCGCAGATGCCGGTAACACCGGTGGCCTGCACGCTGTCGAGGAAACCGGGATCGTCGGACCACAGCTCCGAGCCGATGACGCGGTATTTCGGCTCCAGCGTGTCGGGATCGATGCGCACCCTCTCGATGGCGCCGGGCGCGGCGCGCTGGCCGCCGGAAATCTCGGCGCCCTCGAAGGCCGGGCCGGTGGGCGAGGAGGCCGCGACGACGCGCGTTCGGTTGCCAAGCACGATCTCGGCATTGGTGCCGACATCGACGATCAGCATCATCTCGTCCTGGCGATGCGGGCCTTCGGAGAGCGTCACGGCCGCCGCGTCTGCGCCGACATGGCCAGCGATGCAGGGCAGCATATAGAGCCGGGCGCCCTGGTTAAGCTTGAGGCCGATGTCGGACGCCTTGATATGCACCGCGCCGGAGACTGCCAGCGCAAAAGGCGCGCCGCCCAATTCGGTCGGATCGATGCCCAGGAACAGATGGTGCATGATCGGATTGCCGACGAAGACGGAATCCAGGATGTCGTTGCGCTGGACATTGCCTTCGGCGCAGACCTTGTCGACCAGTCCCGAGATCGCCTCGCGCACGGCGACCGTCATGCCTTCGCGGCCGTCCGGGTTCATCATCACATAGGAGACGCGGCTCATCAGATCCTCGCCGAAGCGGATCTGCGGGTTCGATGTGCCCGACGATGCGGCGACGCGGCCCGACAGCAAGGACACCAGATGCATCGCGATGGTGGTGGAGCCGATATCGCAGGCGAGCCCGTAGGCTTCGTTCTTGAGGCCCGGCCACAGGGCGATCACCCGCGCCGTTTCCGTCTCGGCATCCTTGTGGATGGCGGCGGTGGCGGTCCAGTTGCCTTTGCGCAGGATGCCCTGCACCTGCGGGAGCAGATGGAAATCGAAATCGAGGCTTTTCAAGCCCCAGTCATGCATCAAGGCGATCTTCAGGCGGTCGAGATCGCCCAGCGGCTTGTGCATGTCGGGCTCTTCGATCTCGACATAACACATGCGGATCGCCGAATCGCGGGCGATCACCCTGGTGTCGGCATCCTTGCGGATGGTCTGCGCGTTGATGACGGTGTCCTGCGGCACGTCGATGACGAGATCGCCGAGGATCTGCGCCGAGCAGGACAGGCGGCGCCGCTCGGGCAGGCCGCGGACGCGCTCATAGCGCTCTTCCTTGGGACCCTTGGGCGAGATGTGGTCGTTGGACGAAACGATCTTGTGCTTGGCGAAATTGCCTTCCTGCACTTCGATCTGGCAGCGCCCGCAGGTGGCCCGTCCGCCGCAGACACTTTCGACATAGACGCCGAGCTGGCGCGCGGCATCGAGCACCGGCGTGCCGACGGGAAACCGCCCGCGTTTGCCCGAGGGCATGAACAGGACGAGCGGATCGGTGATGTTGGCAGGTGAATTCACGATTGCGCGCTTATCCCCGGCCCATGCGGGCTTCTCGGCCGCCACGGCGGCGGCCACCGCCCGCGCCGCCGTCGCCCGGCGCGTTGACCTGCGTCGGCGCCGCGACCGCCTGGCCGCCCTCGGCCGGCTTGTAGTCCTTGTAGGTGCGGATCCAGTTCGTGCAGTTCTCGTCGGTGCCGTTGAGGACATTGGCGCCGCGGACGGCTTCCATTTCCTGCGGACGCACCGGGTTCATGATCGCCGAGGTCATGCCGGCGCCGATCACCATGGGGATGAACGCGGCGTTGATGCCGTGGCGGTGCGGCAGGCCGAAGGAGATGTTGGACAGGCCGCAAGTGGTGTTGACCTTGAGCTCCTCGCGCAGGCGCCGCAGCAGCGCGAACACCTGGCGGCCGGCATCGCCCAGCGCGCCGATCGGCATCACCAGCGGGTCGACCACCACGTCATGCGCTGGAATGCCGAAATCGGCGCAGCGCTCGACGATCTTCTTGGCGACGGCGAAGCGCACGTCCGGATCCATCGAAATGCCGGTCTCGTCATTGGAGATGGCGACGACGGGCACGTTGTATTTCTTGATCAGCGGCAGGATGGCTTCGAGCTTTTCTTCCTCGCCGGTGACGGAATTGACCAGCGGGCGGCCCTTGGCAACCTTAAGCGCGGCCTCGATCGCGGCGGTGACCGAGCTGTCGATCGAGAGCGGCAGGTCGACAAGGCCCTGTACGATCTCGAGCGTCTGCACGAGGAGGCCGGGTTCGGTCTCGTTCGGGTTGACCGAAGTGACGCCGGCATTGACGTCGAGCATGGTGGCGCCGCAGGCGGCCTGCTCGAGCGCGTCCCTGATCACCGTCTCGAAATTTCCCGCGATCATCTCGGCGGCCAGCTTCTTGCGGCCGGTCGGATTGATGCGCTCGCCGATCACGCAGAAGGGCTGGTCGAAGCCGATGATGATTTCTCGTGTCGCCGAGGCGACGATGGTCCGGGTCATGAAATCTCTCCGTCGTGATATAAAGAATTCTTTATATCGTTATCTGGTTCCGTTCAAGCGAATGGTGGTCGGTCGGGCGTCAGTGCGCCGTCTTCACCATGTCCACCTGGGTCTCGGTGATATCGTCGTGCAGGATGTGCTCAAGGCGGTCGGCCACCATCTGGTCGTCGCGGCGGATTTCGCGTTTCCACGGCTGGCGGCCCTTGAGCACGCCGGACTCATCGACGATCTCGGCAACGTATTCCTCCTGCCGATAGGCCATCACATGGACGCCCGAGACACCGGGGATTTCCTTCACCTCGTTGATGATGTCGATGCAGAGCTGCTTGCCTTCCTTCTTCTGGTCCTGCGCGCCTTCCAGCCGCTTGATAACGGAATCGGGAATATGGATGCCCGGAACATTCGACCGGATCCACTTGGCTGTCTTGGCCGAAGCGAGCGGTCCGACGCCAACCAGGATGAAGCATTGTTCGGTGTAGCCGAGGTCGCGCACCTTCTGCATGTAGGCGCGGAACATCGGCACGTCGAAGCAATACTGGCTCTGCACGAATTGCGCGCCGGAGGCGATCTTCTTGCCAAGCCGATGCGGGCGGAAGTCGATCGGCGGCGCGAACGGGTTGATGGCGGCGCCCAGGAAGAGCTGCGGTGGCGTCGTCAGCTTGCGGCCGGAGAGGAACTTGCCATTGTCGCGCATGATGCGGCAGGTCTCCAGCAGCGACATGCAGTCGAGGTCGAACACCGGCTTGGCGCCGGGCTGGTCGCCGGCCTGAACGCCGTCGCCCGTCAGGCAGAGCATGTTGGCGACACCCATCGCCGCGCCACCCAGCACGTCACCCTGGATGGCGATGCGGTTCTTGTCGCGGCAGGCGATCTGCATGATCGGCGCGTAGCCCATGCGGGTCAGCAGCGCGCAGATGCCGACCGACGACATGTGGCAGTTGGCGCCGGACGCATCGACCGCGTTGATCGCATCGACCCAGCCGTCGAAGATTTTCGCGCGGTTGTAGACGTCTTCCGGGTCGGCGCTGTCGGGCGGATTGAGCTCTGTCGTCACCGCGAACTCGCCGCGCCGCAGGACGCGCTCCAGCCGGCCGCGCGAGGTGTGGCCGGGCAGGGGATCGAGCGGCAGGTGGATGCCGGCCGGGTTTTCGTCGCGCTGGCTGCCGATCATGCCGATGCCCCGGTCCTTGCCGACGCGGCCGCCTCGCGCGCGGCCGCCGCCTGCGCGGTGACGCGCAGCCAGGCCGAGGTCTCGCGCAGCGACTGGTCGACCGGCTTCTGCACCGCCAGGATCCTGTCGCCGTGCACCATGTTTTGGGATCCTTCCCAGGCCTTGACCCAGACGCAGGGCATATCGGGCTCGACCTCGCAATTGCCATTGGCGCGCACACCGCCGCACGGGCCGTTTCGCAACTGCTTGGGGCAGTTCATCGGACACGACATGCCTGTCGACGACAGGATGCACTGGCCGCACATGCGGCAGTCGAACATGAAGCCCTTGACGCGCCTCTCGACAAATTTGATCGGCCCTTCGACACGGCCATAGCCGATGCCTTTCCACAGGGGATGAAGCAGCAGGAAGGTATCGGCGAAACGGGCATAGAACCATTCGAGTAGGCGCGAGTGCCTGATCGACCAAAGGCGGACCGCGAAGGAGCGCTGCACGCGCCGTTGCGGCGAGACATCAGCCGGCTTGTAGTCGGATTTCGGCGCCGCCTTCTTCACCAGAGTGGCCTGGGTGACCGGCTGGACAGCGCCAGGGCTATCCTTGGCAGGAACGGTTTCAGACATTGTCTTTGCCGCCCGCCTTCACCAGAGCGACCAGCCGCTCACGGTCGTATTTCGCGTCGAGGTCCTGAAACGCCTTCTCGACCTCGGCTTCGAGATCGTCGCTGACCGGAACAGGATCGGCCTTGCGCCATTCGGCCAGATAATCGTCGGTGCCGCCGGCGCCGGTGCGCATCGCGCACATGTCGATCGCCTCGGTGAAGCGCAACGGCAGTTCGCGCTTGGCATTCTGCCGGCCCTTCTTGACGATGACCTGGGCGGGTATGTCGCGCCAGTAGACGACGATCAGATCGGCCATGAAATTCTCACTCCTCGATCCGTCGAGCATTGCCGCATGCGCAATGGGCCCGCTTGTTATGGGACGACGCGCGCGCATTCAAAAGCGACGCATTTGAATGTCGTAAAATGAAAGGTGCGTTTATTCGTTTGCGACGCGCGCGGAGAGGAACCCGGCGGCCTCGGACGGGCGCCCCAGAATCATGGATCAGCGCTTCAATTCCATGATGTCGAGCTTCGATTCATAGTAGGGCGCGGGGAGCTCGATGCGCCATTCCCTGGCACTGTTGCGGAAGGCATAACCGACCTGGTCGGTTTGCGGGCCGCTGCCATAGGGTTTTGCCGGATCGGCATTGACATAGCCCGAGCCAAGATAGATCGCACGCTTGTCCCCATCGTCGAAGAAGCGGCCCTTGGTGCGCTGCGAGCCGCTGGTCTTCTCCAGTCGCCAGCCGGAACCGTCGTCGGTCACCTTGCATTTGAACCAGCCATAGATGACGAGCGGGGACAATCCGCCGGCCTTGATGGTGCGGCAGCGCCAGTTGCCGGTCAGGTCGCCCTCGGAGAACGACACCAGCGGCTTTGCCAGCAACGCATCGAGCTGCCTGACGTCGGCCGGATTTCCCGCTTTCGCCTCGGCCAGGGCGGCCTTGCGGGTCTCGCCATATTTGTCGAGCCGCGCCTTGTCGGCAGGCGTGATCAGTTTCTGTATCTCGCCGTCGGCGAATGCAGGCAGGGCGGAACAGGCCGCCAGGCACAGCGACAGCAGCAATGAGCGAACCAGCATCAAAATTCCTCCCCGGTCGTGTTCAGGCGTGTGCGGTTGCCCGCGACATCCCGGCTGCCAGGTCGCCATAGCCGGTGGCGCGGCGCTCATAGGCCAGACCGAGCAGTGCGGCGGCCTTCTCGGCGACCCTGTCGAGTTCCGGATCGTCGGTTTGGGCCAGGTAGATCAGCCTCTCATAATTGCCGAAATAGTCCTGAATCAATTCCGGGTGCCGGTCGAGGCCGAGCGGCTTCATGAAAAATGCATCGAACTGGCGGCAGAGAAAATCGGTCATGTAGAAAGACATCATGTCGCCGTCGGCGACTTTCGCATAGGCTTCCATGCCCTGGTAAAAAGCGAAACAGTGCGGGCCCGCCATGCGCTCGACGCCGTGCATCTCCAAGACGCGGTCGAGCAGGCCGCCGGTACCGCAATCGCCATAGCCGACAAAGATGTTTCGATAGCCCTCCAACCGGGCCTTCTCTATGGCCTTGTCCATGGCCGGGGCTATGCGGTCCGGATGAAAATGGAACTCCGCCGGCAGGCAGGTCAGCTCGAGATGATCGAGCCCGAGCTGGTCCTTGATGGCCAACACCTCGCGCGCGATCATTCCACAGGCGATGACAAGCAGCCTGTCCGATTGGGCGATTGTGTTCTTTTCTGTCTTGGCCATGGAACCAGCAGAGCCGGCTTTCGTTGCAATGAGGCAAATCTACCGCGAGAGGGATAAACCGTCCATGAAAACACAGACATATGCAGTTGTTGCGATGCTCGCCAGTGTACTGCTGGTTTCCGCATGCGCGAACACAATCCGTGGCGTCGGCAAGGATGCCGCCGGTACCGTTGACGCGACGCAGAATGCCGGCAAGCGAGTCTCGAACGCCGCCCAGTAGCGCCAGGCCGACACTAAGCGAAGCCCAAGTCACGAGAAACGGCCGCCATGATTGGCGGCCTTTTCACGATTAGGCGGAAGCCCGCATATTGTGCTTGCGCTTCATGTAGTCCTTGGCGGTTTCGACGGCCACGGCTGCGTCGCGGCAATAGGCGTCGGCGCCGACAGCCTTGCCGAATTCCTCGTTGAGCGGAGCGCCCCCGACCAGCACGACATAGTCGTCGCGGATGCCCTTTTCCTTCATGGTGTCGATGACGACCTTCATGTAGGGCATGGTGGTGGTCAAAAGTGCGGACATGCCGATGATGTCGGGCTGGTGCTGCTCGATCGCGTCGAGATATTTCTCGACCGCATTGTTGATGCCGAGGTCGATGACGTCGAAGCCGGCGCCCTCCATCATCATGCCGACCAGGTTCTTGCCGATGTCGTGGATGTCGCCCTTGACGGTGCCGATCACCATCTTGCCCTGCTTGGGCGCGCCGGTGGCGGCCAGCAGCGGCCGCAGGATGAACATGCCGGCCTTCATGGCATTGGCCGACAGCAGCACTTCGGGAACGAACAGGATGCCGTCGCGAAAATCCTCGCCGACGATGCGCATGCCTTCGACCAGGGCTTCGGTCAGCACCTTGTAGGGCACCCAGCCGCGCTCGAGCAGGATGTTGGTGCCTTCCTCGATCTCTTCCTTCAGGCCGTCATAAAGATCGTCGTGCATCTGCTGCACCAACTCGTCGTCGGACAGTTCGGAAAGGATGATCTCGTCGTCGGCCAT
>NZ_JBAZUD010000173.1:0-9769 GCF_041661565.1 Mesorhizobium sp. | reverse complement strand
GATATCTGCGTCTACACCAACAACGCTTTCGTTGTCGAAACGCTCGATGCCGCCTGAGCAGGTGGCGCTTTACGATTTTCGACCGGTTACTGAGAGAGACCTGCCGATGATCGCGGGCTGGCTCGCGCTGCCGCATGTCGCGCAATGGTGGGATAGTCCCGAAACGGAGCTCGCCGCCATACGCGGTCATATCGATTCGATTTCCGTAGAGCCGCTGATCGTCGAGTTCGACGGAAAACCGCTCGCCTATCTGCAGAGCTACGATCCGCATATGGAAGACGGCCATCCCTATGCCGACCAGCCATTCGGCACGCTTGGCATCGATATCACGATCGGCCGGCCGGAACTGGTCGGCATTGGCCATGGCACGGCCATCGTGCGCCAGTTTGTCGAGGAACTGTTCGGGGAAGGCGCCCCCCGAATCGTCATCGATCCGGACCCGGCCAACATCAGGGCCATTCGCGCCTATGAAAAAGCCGGATTCAGGCCTATCGACCGCAGGCAATCGGAATATGGCGACGTCCTGCTGATGGCAATCGACGCTAACGAGGGCGATGCCGAAGAGAGCGACGCGCAAGAGGGGCAATAGGGTATGAACGCATCCGTCGACGAGAAGGGTCTCTCGGCCTACGAAAACAGCTGGCGGATGGGTCTGCTGATCGTGCTTGGCCTGGTCATCGCCCAGGCCGTCACGCTCTATCTGATGGGCCACCCGCCGATCTGCACCTGCGGCTATGTCAAGTTCTGGCATGGCGTGGTGAAGAGTTCGGAGAATTCCCAGCATATTTCGGACTGGTACACCTTCTCGCACATCATCCACGGCTTCCTGTTCTACGCGCTGGCGAGGTTCCTGTTTCCGCGTTCGCCGATCGGCCTCAGACTGGCATTCGCCGTGCTCATCGAGGGCGGCTGGGAAATCCTGGAAAACAGCCCGTTCATCATCGAACGCTACCGCGCCGGCACCATCTCGCTCGACTATTACGGCGACAGCATCCTCAATTCGGTGTCCGACACACTGGCCATGGTGCTGGGATTTGTGATGGCGCGAAGGCTACCTATATGGGTGATCGTCAGCCTCGCCATCCTCTTCGAACTCGGTACCGGCTATCTCATCCGGGACAATCTGACACTCAACGTGATCATGCTGCTGCATCCGTTCGAGGCCATCAAGCAGTGGCAAAGTGGAATTTAGTGATATGAGCTTTTCTCCCCGCGAAATCGTTTCGGAACTCGACCGTTTCATCATTGGCCAGAAGGACGCCAAGCGCGCCGTGGCCATCGCCTTGCGCAACCGCTGGCGCCGCCAGCAGCTCGAAGGCCAGATGCGCGAAGAGGTGATGCCGAAGAACATCCTGATGATCGGGCCGACCGGCGTCGGCAAGACCGAGATCTCGCGCCGCCTGGCGCGGCTGGCCGGCGCGCCCTTCGTCAAGGTCGAGGCGACCAAGTTCACCGAAGTCGGCTATGTCGGCCGCGACGTCGAGCAGATCATCCGCGACCTGGTCGAGATCGCCATCGGCCTGGTGCGCGACAAGATGCGTGAGGACGTCAAGGCGCGTGCCCATGTCAACGCCGAGGAACGCGTGCTGGAAGCGCTGGTCGGCAAGACGGCGAGCCCGGCGACGCGCGACAGTTTCCGCAAGAAGCTGCGCGACGGCGAACTCGACGACAAGGAGATCGAGATCGAGGTGGCAGACGCCGGCAATGGCGGCATGCCCGGCTTCGAGATTCCGGGCATGCCGGGCGCCAATATCGGCGTGCTCAACATCAACGACATGCTGTCGAAGGCGATGGGCGGCAAGAAGACGAAGGCGCGCAAGACGACGGTGAAGGCCTCCTACGCGCTGCTGGTCAACGACGAATCCGACAAGCTGCTCGACCAGGACGAGGTGGTGCGCCGGGCAATCGACGCAACGGAAAATGACGGCATCGTCTTCCTCGACGAGATCGACAAGATCGCGTCGCGCGAAGGCGGCATGGGGGCGGGTGTTTCGCGCGAAGGCGTGCAGCGCGACCTGCTGCCGCTGATCGAGGGCACCACGGTGGCGACCAAATACGGGCCGTTGAAGACGGACCATATATTGTTCATCGCTTCCGGCGCTTTCCATGTGTCCAAGCCGTCCGACCTGTTGCCGGAATTGCAGGGCCGCTTGCCGATAAGGGTCGAGCTGCGCGCGCTGGAGAAAGACGATTTCATCCGCATCCTGACCGAGACGGAAGCCAGCCTGATCAAGCAGTATATCGCGCTGATGAAGACCGAGGGCGTCGACCTGACGTTTACCGAAGACGCCATCGATTCGCTGGCCGGCATCGCCGTCGACCTCAATGCCAGCGTCGAAAACATCGGCGCAAGGCGGCTGCAGACGGTGATGGAGCGGGTGCTGGACGAGATCTCCTACGACGCGCCGGACCGCAACGGAACGACGGTCACCATCGATGCCGCCTATGTGGACAAGCATGTCGGCGATCTGTCGCGAAACACGGATCTGTCGCGATTCATTCTTTAAGTGACGGCGCCGGGTCGAACCGGCGCCGGATCAGGCAGCAACACTCCCGGCAAACATCGCCATGTGTGGCCAGACGGTACCATCCGGCCACCTTTCGTAGCGTCGGGAGGAGGGTTGTTCTCGACTCGACCGGGAGCACTACCCTAGTTTGCGCGGCATTATCGCGGGCGGCGGCACATGAAGAAACTGATCCTGGTCATTCTCGGCTTGACGCTGGCGGCGACGCTGTTCGCCGCCGAGGCGGCGACATTGGTGCCGGCGGGAAACCGCAATGTCGAGCAGCCCGACATTCCCGGCGCCTCGAGCCGGCGCACGCAGGCCACCAACACCACCTTCCAGGCGAAATACCGCAAGGTCTATGCCTTGCTGCGCAAAGACGCCGATCTGCGCGCCAAGATCAGGAAGGCAGCCGCCGCCTATGGCATCGATCCGCTGCACATAGTCGGTGCCATCGTCGGCGAGCACACCTACAATGTCGACGCCTATGACCGGCTGCAGACCTATTACGTCAAGGCGATCTCCTATCTCTCCAGCAAGCTGTCCTTCGCCTATGACGGCGAGGACATCAGCGACTTCGTGCAGCGGCCGGAGTTCAAGAAATGCGCAGCCACGTCCGACAGCTACGATCTTTGGGAATGCCGCGAGCAGGTGTGGAACAATGCGTTCCGCGGCAAGACCGTCGGCGGAGAGAGCTTTCCCGACAATCGTTTCGGCGCCACCTTCTTCCAGCCCTATTATGCCGGCCAGACCTTCGGCCTGGGCCAGCTCAATCCCTTGACGGCGCTGCAGATGAGCGATCTCGTCCACAGGGTTTCCGGCCTGCCCAAGCTCGATGTCGGCGATCCCAACTCGGTCTACAAGACCATCATGGATCCCGACCTGACGCTGCCCTATGTGGCGGCGACGATCCGGAAATCGATCGATGCCTACAAGAGCATCGCCGGCTTCGACATTTCGGGCAATCCCGGACTGACCGCGACGCTCTACAATGTCGGCAATCCGGAGCAGCGCGCCTATGCGCTGAAAGCGGAGAACGACAAGCGCCACGCCGCCGGGCAGCCGGAAAAGCTGCCGGAGGAGAATTATTACGGCTGGCTGGTCAACGACAAGCTGGATGAGTTGAAGGCACTGTTCTAGGCTCTAGGCATACTGACAACATTTGCCAACGCCTGCGCCGCCCCTCATTGTCCGGCCGGGCACTGGCGTGGCTGATCGGCGCCAGGCCTGATTGCCACGTGGTTCCCCCAATCCGTCGCTGCTTCGCAGCGCCACCTTTCCCCCCTCCGGAGGGAAAGGAAGGGAGCTTTGCTTGACGAGCGTTGACGACAAAGAGCCTGGCGCCTTTCCTCTCCCCCGTCGATCGGGGGAGAGGTGGCTCGGCGAGGCCGAGACTGAGTGGGGGTCGACCAGTGCGGCATAAGACTATGCATGCCGTAGCGACGCGACTGCCTCAAGCCGCCAGCAGCGACTTCAGCTTGACGGCCGGCGATCCCAGCGCTTCAGGCTCCGGCCTCGCCCGCTTGCCGATCAGCATTTCGGCCAGCCTGATGTCGCGGGCGACCGCGTTGCCGGGGCCGATGCCGCTGGCCGCCACCAGCCTGCCGTCCTCGGCCAGATGGAACAGGATGAAGGCGCCGTCGCCGAGATCGCGGCGCACGGTGCTGCTGCCTTCGTCCGACAGGCCAGCGATCTGCAGGGACAGACCATACTGATCGGACCAGAACCAAGGCACCGACGCATGCGCCTCGCCGGCGCCAAGCATGTTCCTGGCCGCCAGGGCGCCCTGCTCCTGCGCGTTGCGCCAGGCTTCCAGCCGCACCCGGCGCGCGCCATAGAGGGCGAGCGGAAAGGAGCAGCAATCGCCGGCGGCGAAGATGTCGGGATCGCTGCTTTGCAACCGCGCATCGACGGCAATACCGTTGTCGATGGCCAGCCCTGCCTTGGCGGCGAGTTCGGTCACCGGCACGGCGCCGATGCCGATGACGACGAGATCGGCTGCGATTTCGCGTCCGCCGGCAAGGGTCACGCGGACCGCCTTGCCATCGTCGGCGATGGAAGCGATGCCGTCGCCGCACAGGATCTCCACGCCCTCGGAGATATGCGCGGCATGGATGATCTCGGCGATCTCGGCCGGCACGCCGCGCATCAGGATGCGGGGCTGGGCCTCGATGACGGTGACGGCGGCGCCCATCTTGCGGGCGGCGGCGGCGAGTTCGAGGCCGATGAAGCCGCCACCGACAATGGCGATATGGCTGCCGGCGCGGAGATAAGCGCGGATGGCAAGCGCATCGGCGAAACTGCGCAGGGTGACGCAGCGCGGACCCAATCCCGGCATCTGCAACCGGCGCGGCGTCGAACCGGTGGCGAGCAGCAGTTTATCGTAGGCAAGTACGGAACCATCCGACAGGCGCACACCATGCGCCGCGCGATCGATCGCCACGGCCTGGACCGAATGAATATGCCGGATCGATTTTCCGGCCAGCGTTGCGTCGCTGGCGATCGTCTTGATCTGCGGCGCATCGCCGGTCGTCATCGCGTCCTTGGAAAGCGGTGGGCGTTCGTAGGGCGGATGCGGCTCGTCGCCGACCAGCGTCACCGGACCATCATAGCCGAGATCGCGCAGCGTGAGCGCCGCCCGCCCGCCGCATTCGCCGGCCCCGATGATGACCATGCCGCGCGCCATCGCCATCATCCTATCTGGACCAGCACTTTGCCGGCGTCGATCTTGACCGCATAGGTCTTGAGGTCGACGCAGACCGGCGCGCCCTTGGCGGCCCCGGTCTTGTAATTGAAACGGCCATTGTGCTTGGGGCATTCGATGATGTCGTCCATCACCAGCCCGTCGGCCAGATGCACCTTTTCATGCGTGCACAGGCCATCGGTGGCGAAGAACTCGTCATCCGGGCTGCGATAGATGGCGAAGGTGCGGCCGCCATGGTCGAAGCGCATCACATCCTCTTCGTCGATGTCGCCGGCCGCGCAGGCCTCGACCCAGTCGCTCATTCATTCCTCCCCAAAGCAACCCGGGAAAA
Organism: Mesorhizobium sp.; assembly: GCF_041661565.1. GTDB lineage: Bacteria > Pseudomonadota > Alphaproteobacteria > Rhizobiales > Rhizobiaceae > Mesorhizobium. The sequence continues at coordinate 4,230 of NZ_JBAZUD010000173.1, read as the reverse complement.
GTGTGTAGCGGTCTTGCCGGAGACAGCGCCTGGCGATTTCCCCGGGGAATCGCATCAAAACAAAGACGTGGGATCGGATCGCACGTCACTCCGCCGCCGCGGCGACGGCATCGCTGTGGAATTCCTCGCGGTACGGCCTGGCGGTCGGCGGCAGCTCGCGCTTGAGGAAATAATCCTCATTGCGCAGCTGGCGCAGGAAGGCCGGGATCATCTCGCGGTAGCCGGCCAGGATGGACGGCGTCGGCGCCGGCAGATCATGCTTGATCAGCTCGTGCAGCCTCGGCAACGCATGATAGGGCACCATTGGGAACATGTGATGCTCGACGTGGTAATTCATGTTCCAGTATATGAAGCGGCTGATCGGGTTCATGTAGACGGTGCGGCTGTTCAGCCGATGATCGGTGACGTTGTCGGCCAGGCCACCATGCTGCAGCAGGCCGACCATGACGTGGTGCCAGGCGCCATAAAGCCTGGGCAGGCCGACCAGCATCAGCGGCAGCCACGAGCCGAAATAGAGCACCAGCGCGATGACGGTGGCGTAGATCGCGGTCCAGATGCGGGCGATGCAGATCGCCTTCTTCTGTTCCTGTTCCGGAATGAACGTTTTTTCCGCCGCGCTGATGTTGCCGGCGGCGTTGCGCAGCATGTCGCTCATCGCATGCCAGGCATCGAGCACGCCGATGAAGCCGAGCGCGGCGCGAACAAGGTCCGGCGGGCGCATGACCGAGATTTCGGGATCGCGGCCGACGATGATGGTGTCGGTATGGTGGCGCGTGTGGCTCCAGCGCCAGGTGACCGGATTGCGCATGATCATGAAGCAGGCGATCTGATAGACCGCGTCATTCATCCATTGCGTGCGGAAGGCGGTGCCGTGGCCGCATTCGTGCCAGCGCGAATCCGTCGATGAGCCATAGAGCACGCCATAGACGAAGAAGAACGGCACGCACCACCATGTGCCCCACAACAAGGCACCGCCGGCGCCGCTGACGATCAAGGCGGCGAACCAGATCGCGGTGTCGCGCATCGCCGGCCCGTCGGAGCGCTGCATCAATTCCTTCATCTGCTTGCGCGGAATGTCGGTGTGATACCACTCGGCTGCCGACAAGCCGTTCTCGACGGCGAGCTTGGCGTCGCGGCCGATCAGGCTGTAGTCGCGCCGGGACGACGCTGTTGACATGATTGCCTCCCTTGGCTGGGCATTCACCCAAGCGAATGCCGCTTACCCATTGGCTTCGATCCTAAAAATATCGCCGACCCATGATAGACTCAATATCACAAAGATAGTTTCTATCATTTCCTATCAGAATGATCTAGGAAGGCAGCCAAGGACGGAGCACAACGAGCATGGCGAAACGGCCGACAATCACCGACCTGGCGCGCATCTCGGGCGTCAGCGTCGCCACGGTGGACCGGGTGCTGAACAGCCGCCTGCCGGTGCGCGAGGAAACCGCGCGCCGCGTCTACGAAGCGGCCACCGAGATCGGCTATCACGCGGCTGGCCTGATCAAGCAGCGGATGCGGCATGAGTTGCCGGAGTACAGGCTCGGCTTCCTGCTGCTGAGGGGCAATGATGTCTTCTACAGCGAGTTCGCGCGCGAGCTTGAGCTGGCCGTGTCGCGTTCGCCGCGCTTTCGTGGCGTCGCCATCATCGATTTCGCGGATTCGCTCGCACCAGACGAGATCGTCGAGCGTGCGCGCAGGCTCGCGGCAAGATGCCGGTCCGTCGCCCTCGTCGGGCCGGACCACCCGACCCTGACGGTCGCCGTCGAGGAGATGAAGGCGAAAGGGCTGCCGGTGTTTTCACTTCTGTCGGACTTCGCCGCGGGGATACGCGAAGGCTATGTCGGCCTCGACAACCGCAAGGTCGGCCGCACCGCCGCCTGGATGATCTCGAAAGCGGCGAAGCGGCCCGGCAAGGTCGCGCTGTTCGTCGGCAGCCACCGCTTCCACGGCCACGAACTGCGCGAGATCGGTTTCCGCTCCTTCTTCCGCGAACAGGCGCCCGAATTCACCTTACTTGAGACGCTGGTCAATCTCGAGGCCAACCAGATCACGCAGGACACATTGATCGAGCTTATGGCCGGCCATCCTGATCTCGTTGGCTGCTATGTTGCCGGCGGCGGCATGGAAGGCGCGGTCGCGGCCCTGCGCCAGGCGAAGCCGGAGGTAATGCCGGCGGTCGTCTGCAACGAGATCACGGCGGTATCGCGCTCCGCCCTGGCCGACAACATCCTGACCATGGTGATCTCGACACCCCTGGCGCCGCTCTGTCGCGAGCTGGTCGACCTGATGGCGCACGCCATCGAAACCGGCGCGGCAAACGCGCCGGGCCAGACGTTCCTGCCCTTCGACATCTATCTGCCCGAGAATATCTAGCTCGTGAGATTTAAGATGGGCGGCGACGCCTGAGCCTTCGAAAATCCCTTCTCCGCTTTTGGAATGGGCCTTGACGCCTCGCCGCGAAATGGAATAAATATTTCACCAACTAGGCATTTTGGTTCTTTCGTTCCGGAACATCTGTTTCAAACAGAGGATTGTGCGTTCCAGCAAAACGGCGCCCGGAACAGAATTGGCAATCGGGAGAGATTCCCCGGGGAGAACGGGGATTCCGGATAGATCGGTGCAACCGGACACCAATGTGGAGGAGAGACACAATGAAGAAACTGCTTCTGGGCGTCGCTTTCGCGGCGCTGATGAGTTCGTCGGCTCTTGCCGCCAAGGTCGGCGTGTCGATGGCCAAGTTCGACGACAACTTCCTCACCGTGCTGCGCAACGGCATGATCGAGCAGGCCAAGGGCATGGACGGCGTCGAACTGCAGGTCGAGGACGCGCAGAACGACGTCGCCAAGCAGCTTGACCAGATCAAGAACTTCGCCGCATCCGGAGTCGACGCCATCATCGTCAACCCCGTCGACACTTCGGCCACGCAGGCGATGTCGGATGCCGCGGCCGCCGCCAAGATCCCTCTGGTCTACGTCAACCGCCAGCCGGTCAATGTCGATACGCTGCCGGACAACCAGGCCTTCGTCGCTTCGAACGAAGCCGATTCCGGCACGCTCGAGACCAAGGAAGTCTGCCGCCTGTTTACCGAAGCCGGCAAGAAGGAAGCCAATGTCTACGTCATCATGGGCGAGCTTTCCAACCAGGCCGCCGTACAGCGCACCAAGGACATCGACGATGTCATCGCCACGCCGGAATGCAGCTTCATCAAGATCATCGACAAGCAGACGTCGAACTGGAACCGCGATGAAGCCCAGAACCTGATGACCAACTGGCTGTCGACCGGCAAGCCCTTCGATGGCGTCATCGCCAACAATGACGAAAGCGCCATCGGCGCCATCCAGGCAATGAAGGCCGCCAACATCGACATGAAGACGGTTGTCGTGGGCGGCGTCGATGCCACGCAGGACGCACTAGCCGCGATGCAGGCCGGAGACCTCGACGCCACGGTGTTCCAGGACGCCGCCGGCCAGGGTGCGGGCGCGCTCGATGCCGCGCTGAAGCTGGCCAAGGGCGAGAAGGTCGAACACAAGGTCTACGTCCCCTTCCAACTGGTCACGCCGGCGAACATCGACAAGTTCCTGAAGAAGAACTGAGCCATGGCTTGAGGAGCGGCGCTCTCGCACGGAGAGCGCCGCTCCTCTATCCCCTGGCGCCTCCGGGCGTCAGGACCGACTGCGGCTGAGGGAGGGTAGACGATTGGCACAGACATCCCATGGCGTCGGCGGGGTCGGCTATGACGCCAAGAAGCGGACATGGCCGGCTGAACTCAACGTCTTCCTGGCGCTGGTCATCCTCGTCGTCATCTTCGAACTGATCGGCCGCATCTTTCTCGGCGACAGCTTCCTGTTCAACACCCGCGCCGACGTCTCGGCGATCTTCAACGAGGCGCGTTTGCAGATCATCATCCTGCAGGTGTCGATCGTCGGCATCATCGCCATCGGCGTGACGCAGGTGATCATCACCGGCGGCATCGACCTGTCGTCGGGCTCGATCGTCGGCGCGACCGCGATGATCGCCATGAGTTTCGCCCAGGTGGCGACGGTCAACGGCAACCCCAACCCCAAGGCGATGTTCCTGGCGCAGGGCTGGACCGACCTCCCCGTCATCGTGCCGGTGGTGGTGGCGATCGGCTGCGGCCTGCTCGCCGGCCTCGTCAACGGCGCATTGATCGCCTACACGCGCATTCCGCCGTTCATCGCCACGCTCGGCATGATGGTGACCGCGCGC
>NZ_JBAZUD010000172.1:0-9857 GCF_041661565.1 Mesorhizobium sp. | reverse complement strand
CTGCGCATCGGACACGACGTCGGGACGCTTGGTCGGCGTTGGCGCAGGCTTTTCGTGCATCACCGCTTTCTTGTCGCCCTGCAAGGTCTGCGCGACGGCTTCCATCGGCACGATATCGACGGCGACCGACTCAACATCGGCGGATGGCAAGGGGGCCGGCGCGGACAGGGTGAGCAGGCCGAAGGCCAGCGCCGCCGTATGCAAGATCACCGATGTGGTGAGGCCGGTCTTCATCGCGCGTCTATTGGTCCTGTTCCTGCAGGGAAACCAGGCCGATATTCTTGTAACCGGCGGCCGAAATACGCGCCATGACCTTCATCGCCGTACCATAGTCGGTCGACTTGTCGCCGCGGATGAAGATGCGTTCCTCATAGCCGGTCTTGGAGATCGCCTGCAGCTTGGCCACGAGTTCGTCGATCGGAATCTCGGTCTCCTGGAGATAGATCTTGCCGGCGGCATCGATCGAGACGGTGATCGGCTGCGTATCGGCGTTCATCGCCTTGGCTTGCGTGTCAGGCAGGTCGATCGGCACGCCGACCGTCAGCATCGGTGCGGCGACCATGAAGATGATCAGGAGCACCAGCATAACGTCGACCATCGGTGTGACGTTGATTTCCGACATCAGCCCATGGTGACGGCCGCGCCGCCTGTGGCCGCGCCCGCCGCGCCCGCCCATGCCTACGGACATACCCATCTCGTTGCTCCTCAGGCCTTCGGCGCGACTTTTTCATCGATTTGGCGCGAGAGTATGGCGGAGAACTCGTCGGAGAACCCCTCCATGCGCACCGCGATCTTGCTCGCGTCGGACGACAGCTTGTTGTAGGCGATGACGGCCGGGATGGCGGCGAGCAGGCCGATGGCCGTAGCCAGCAGGGCCTCGGCGATGCCGGGCGCGACCACCGCGAGGCTGGTGTTCTTCGACCCGGCAATGGCCTGGAACGAGGTCATGATGCCGATGACGGTGCCGAACAGGCCGATGAACGGTGCGGCCGCGCCCGTGGTCGCGAGAAAGCCGAGGCGTCCCTCCAGCTTTTCCATTTCGCGGGTCAGCGCTAGGTCCATGGCCTTGTCGATGCGGGTCTGCAATCCGAGCGGCGTCTTGGCGCCCTTCTCGAAGCTTTTCTTCCACTCGCGCATCGCGGCAACGAAGATCGCGCCCATGCCTGATGTCTTGCGGTCGGCGAGCGTCCGGTAGAGCTCTTCCAGCGACTGTCCGGACCAGAACACCTGCTCGAAGCGGTTGAGCGCCAGCCGCATGCGGGCATAGGACACCAGCTTGTCGACGATGATCGCCCAGGTCCACACCGAGGCGCAGAGCAGACCGATCATGACCAGCTTGACCACCCAGCTGGCCTGCATGAACAGTGCCCAAATCGACAATTGCGCGCCCGGTTCGGCGAGTGCGATAGTTTCCATCGTTACGTCCTTAAGATTTTCCGGGCAAAGCTGGCGGCTGGCCCCTGGCATCCCTTGTGGTCGGTTCGCGCGAAGCTACCGGAACAACCCCAAACCGTGCCTTTGGCGGGCCTTTTCGGGGCAAATGTTGGTGAAAGGAAGGCGTGTGACCTCGCCAATCTTCACCAATCTCTTCATGAACCGTTATGGTTAATTATGGGTTAGTGAATAAGGCGCGGCGCATTGCCGCGCCTGCTGCTGCAACGCCGTCATGCTGCGCGACGCCAGGGTGGGTTGAGCGGGTGGGGAAGTCCGTGAGCACCGGGAAGCTCAAGTAGCGTTCGTTTGCAGGCCGGCATCACCGGAATGTCAAGGCACCTCGGGCATGAACGCCGCCACCCATTCCTTGGGAAACCGCCTCGGCCGCCCATTCTCGCCGATGATCGCGGCCTCCACCCTGGCCTCGACCAGCACCTCTTCGCCGCGTTTGAGTTGCTGCGCCATGAAGATGCGCGCGCCCGAAATGTCCTCGGTGCGGGTATCGACGGTCAGGATGTCGTCGATACGGGCGGAGCCGCGAAAATCGATCTCCATGCGACGCACCACCCAGACTATTCTCTCGCCATGCTTGCCGCCGGCGAGTTCTGTGTGATGCACGCCTGTCAGCCTGAGATAGTCTGAGCGGCCGCGTTCGAAGAATTCGAGATAGCGAGCGTGGTAGACGACGCCGGAGAAGTCGGTGTCGGCGTAGTAGACCCGCGCCATCAGCCGGTGCCCGAACCCCGTCAGCGCGCCGGAAAGCCCGGCCATCAAAGCCGATTCACCATGATCGCCCATTGCGCTTCCTTTTTCGGTCCCGACGAGGCACCTGTAGCGGACCGCGCTCCAGGCAATTGTCTCCGTGCATGTCGTTGTTTTGCAACCGCTGTACGCCTTTGGGCGACACACACTGGCTTGGCGCATGAACCCGATGGCACTGTTGACGGCGATGATCAAGACCCTGGCGGCGGCCTTGTTGGCGCTGGTGGCGTTGGCGACACCCGGCCAGGCGGCGACCTTTTCGATGAAGCGCGGCCTCAATCTCGACCAATGGGTCACCTGGCCCGGCGAGGAGCAATGGGGCAACGCCAACGCCATCCTGCCCTATCCCGAATGGCGAAAATTCCTCAAGGACGACGACCTCAAGGCGCTGAAGGACGCCGGCTTCGACTTCCTGCGCATGCCGGTCGACCCGTCGCCCTTCCTGTCCGACAAGACCGTGGGCCTGCGTGACGATCTCTATGCCAGCGTGCTGGACTCCGTGCGCATGATCAACCGCGCCGGCCTGAAGGTGATCGTCGACATGCACCTGATCCCGGCCGGCGGCAGCCGCAGGATCGGCATGGCGCAGGTGATGGAGGATCCGCGAACATTCGACCTTTATGTCGAGATGGTACGCAGGATGGGCCGTACGCTGGCCGGTGAGGATCCGCGAAACGTCGCCTTCGAATTGATGAACGAACCGATCCTCGATTGCGACAGCGACGGCACCAGCCTGTGGCCGGACCGCCAGAGCAAACTGTTCGCCGCGGCGCGTTCGTCCGCCACGAAACTGACCCTGATCTTGACCGGCGCCTGCTATTCCGCCGCGTCGTCGCTCGAAAAGATCAATGCCAAGGCGATCCCGGACGGCAATGTCATCTGGACCTTCCATTCCTACGATCCGTTCCTGCTCACCCACCAGGGCGCCACCTGGGCCGGCGACTTCATTCCCTATGTCACGGGGCTGCCCTATCCGCTGACCGCCGTTCCAAAAGCACAACTCGATGTGACGCTGGACACCATCCGCGCCAGGATCAGGGCCGAGGCGCCGTGGGTCCGACAGAGCGGCCTGCTCGCCTATCTCGACGAACAGGTCGCCAGCATGGACGATCCCGACAAACTGCTCGGGCTGATGGATGCGCCGTTCAAAAAGGTCGAGGCGTGGGCAGAGGCCAACGGCGTCAAGCCGGAGAACATCACGCTTGGGGAGTTCGGCATGATCCGCCAGGAATATGGCAATGCCTATGTCATGCCTCCGCAGTACCGGGCCGCCTATGTCAGGGACATGATCGCGCGTGCCGAGGCGCACGGCTTTTCCTGGTCGGTGTGGAGCTATGGCGGAGCCTTCGGCATCGTCGATGCCTTCAGCGGCGACAAGGCCGAAACGGATGTCATGGACGTGATCCGAGCACTTCACTGACGCAAGTGGGCCGGACCGGCAGGGCGACGGGCTGCAGGCCGGCTGGGCTCGCTCGCCCGCCGTCGCACGTCCCCGGCCGTCACTCTTCCTGGAACAGGTTGATCTGCTGCTGCGCCAGATCCTTCGGAGCGTCGAGACCGAGATGCCGCCAGGCATTGGCCGTCAGCACCCTTCCGCGCGGCGTGCGCTGGATGAAGCCCTGCTGGATCAGATAGGGTTCGATGATGTCCTCGATGGCGTCGCGCGGCTCCGACAGGCCGGCGGCGATCGTCTCGATGCCGACCGGCCCACCGCCGAAATTGCGCGCGATCATGCCGAGGTAACGGCGGTCGAGCGCGTCCAGGCCGAGCGCGTCAACCTCCAGCCGCGTCAGCGCCTCGTCGGCGATCCGGCGATCGACATGGCCATCGCCGGCGACCGAGGCGAAATCGCGCACGCGGCGCAGCAGCCTTCCGGCGATGCGGGGCGTGCCTCGGGCGCGGCGCGCGATCTCCAGCGCGCCATCGTCGCCGAGCGGCATCCGCAGGATGCGCGCGCCGCGCCGCACGATCTGCTCCAGCTCCTCCACCGAATAGAAATTGAGCCGCACCGGAATGCCGAAACGATCGCGCAGCGGATTGGTGAGCAGGCCAAGCCGCGTGGTGGCCGCGACGAGGGTGAAGCGGGCAAGGTCGATCTTGACCGAGCGCGCGGCCGGTCCCTCGCCGATGATCAGGTCGAGCTGGAAATCCTCCATCGCCGGGTAGAGGATTTCCTCCACCGCCGGGCTCAACCGGTGGATCTCGTCGATGAACAGCACGTCGCCTTCCTCGAGATTGGTGAGCAGGGCCGCAAGATCACCGGCCTTGGCGATGACCGGTCCCGAGGTCGAGCGGAAATTGACGCCGAGTTCGCGCGCCATGATCTGCGCCAGCGTCGTCTTGCCGAGCCCCGGCGGCCCGACGAACAGCACATGGTCGAGCGCCTCGCTGCGACCCTTGGCGGCCTCGATGAACACTTTGAGATTGGCCCGGACCGCCGCCTGGCCGACGAAATCGTCGAGCGTCTGCGGCCGCAGGGTCTGGTCGGCATCCTCGCCGCGTTTTTCCGGGGCAATCAGGCGGGGCGACAGGCTCATGCAGACTTACTCGCACATGCCCCCGGACCGGACAAGCGAGCGCTCACCGTGCCAGTTCCTTCAGGCCGAAGCGGATCAGCTTCGGCGCGTCGGCATCCTCGCCCGCTGTCTTCAGGGCCGCGGCAATCGCATTGGCGGCGGTATCGCGCGAGTAGCCGAGATTGACCAGCGCCGAGACGGCGTCGGTGATCGGGGCTGAAGCGACGCCCTCGCCGAGTTCCTGCTTCAGGCCGATGGTGCCGGAGGCGGTCCCGGCATAGGCCGGCGCCTTGTTCTTCAACTCGGTGACGATCCGCTCGGCCACCTTCTTGCCGACGCCGGGCGCGCGGGAAACCATGGCGATGTCGCGCAGCGCAATGGCATTGGCGAGGTCGGCCGGCGCCAGCGTCGACAGGATGGCCAGCGCCACCTTGGCGCCGACGCCCGGCACATTGTTCATCAGCAGCCTGAACCACTCACGCTCGAGCTGGGACTGGAAACCATAGAGCCGCAGCATGTCCTCGCGCACATAGGTCTCGATGAACAGCACCACGGCTTCGCCCGGCGAAGGCAGCGCGGCCAGCGTGCGCGCCGAGCAATAGGCGACATAGCCGACGCCATGGATGTCGACCAGGCAATGATCCTCGTCGATCTCGTCCAGCGTGCCCTTGAGCTTGCCGATCATGCCAGATGATCCCTCACGCCAGCATTGCCATCCGGTAGGCCACGCTCTGCCGGTGATGCGCGTGGCAAATTGCAATGGCGAGTGCGTCGGCTGCATGTTCGGTGTCGAAGATCGCCTTCGGCAGCAGCACTTTCACCATCATGTGAATCTGCTTCTTGTCGCCATGGCCAACGCCGATCACCGCCTTCTTGACGGCGTTGGGCGCATATTCGGCAACGACGAGGCCGGCCCGCGCCGGCACCAGCATGGCGATGCCGCGCGCCTGGCCGAGCTTCAGCGTCGCCACCGCATCCTTGTTGACGAAAGTCTGCTCCACCGCCGCTTCGTGCGGCATCGCGCCATCCAGGACCTCGACGAGGCCGTCATGCAACTGGCAGAGTCGCGTCGCCAGTGCCGCCTTGTCGTCGGATCGGACGGTTCCGGAGGCAATGAAGCGCAAGGAATTGCCGAGGCTCTCGACGATGCCCCAGCCGGTGCGCCTGAGCCCGGGATCGATACCGATGATGCGAATCGCTTCCCCCATCCGGCCAGTTTACCTCCGGCCGACAGCGATGCCAGCGAAATGTGAACAAACCGGAAACAACCCGTGCGTTGGTATCAGCCGCGGGCGAAAGCCGTGTTGAGCAGGCTGATCTGGTCGGAAACCGGATTCGTGCGGCGAGCCACGGGCTGCATGTCCAACACGGCGCCGGCGCCGTAGATCTCGTCATCCATGCGGCGCACCAGCGCCTGCAGGCGAAGCGAGCGGGTGACCAGGTCGAGGAAATCGGCGGGCAGTTCGCCCCATCCGGCGGCGTCATCATGCGCGGACGCCGTGTCCAGGCGCACCTTGGATTTTTCCGAGGCGACCTGATCGCGGGTCATCTCGCCGGAATTCGCCGCGCGCTGCAAAAGCAGCCATGACGCAACCTGCATCAGCCTGGTGGTCAGCCGCATTGATTCGGCCGCGTAGAGGGTGGCTGCCAGGCGCGACAGTTTCTTCGCCTCGGCCCGGCCCTTGCCGTCAAGATACTCCGCCGCCTGTTCGACCAGGCCCATGCCTTCCTGGTAGAGCGGCTTGAAGGATTGCGAAAATACCCGACGTTCCGCCAGCTTGACGGTTTTGGCACCGCCCTTCGAAGGCTCGTTCATCAATACGCCCCTGCAACTTGCAACCGGCCGAACCGGCTCCCACCGTCCCGTCCAGCACCCTATATGGCTGAAGCTTGAAAATGCGCTTCGGCGGGTGGGAAGGCAAGCACATGTTTAACAGAAGGTTAACGGACGCCCGCGCGCCGTCGAAGGCATAAAAAAAGAGCCGCGAAAACGCGGCTCTCAGGAGTTTAACAGGGAGGCGTCAAACAAAGTGGCTCCAACCACTCGGTAAGAATCCAGATCACTGGATGGACATAGTAAACACCTGTAAAGCTTAATGAAGCCTTAACGGCGCCTCTGTTTTTTGAGCGAACAGCCCCCGCTGTTCCATAACGGCACGAATCCGGACGTCGGACCGCGCTCCGAGACGGCGGCCACGAAGAGCCGCCCTGGCGGGACCCACGAACAGAACCTCAGGGCTTTTTCCAGACTGCCGGCAAGGCGATGAACGCGAACAGCAGCATGCCTGCGTAGAAACCGATCGAGGCTATGCCCAGCACAGGTTCGATAGCCGGATTGCCGGCAAGCAGGACAAAAAGGCCGATCATGAGCCCGATGCCGCTGATCGCCGTCAGCCAGAAATGGACGAGGGCCAGCGTCGTCCGACCGACCGCCGGAAACAGATGATAGAAGAAGGCGAAGACCGCCGACATCAGCCAGCCGGCCACCATGATATGGGCATGGGTCGGCATCTGGCCGTGGTCTCCGCTCATTGCCATGTGGATGCCGAGCGCCATCCCGCACAGCGAATAGATGATTGCCAAGGTAAAGAAGTTCCGCGCTACCCCTTGCATGTCTGTCCCCCAAATTGCCTTTTCCCGCCCGCGGGAATGGGTTGATCGTCAGGCGATTGCTTTCGCCACCGGGCTCCCGGCGTCGGCGCATTAGCATCGGCGATGTTTCCAGACGATGTCGCGCCGACCCCTCCCGGCGCCTTTCATAGTAGCAGAAAACACCCGCGCGTCCGCTGCCTTGTGCGCCTCGTGACCTCCAGACAGCCCGAAACACAGCCAGGTTTTTCGCGACATCGTTCCGAAACAGGCGACACGCTAGAGGCCCCGCTTCGCCGGCAACTGGCGCGGATCCGCGTCAGCGCGAACATCACCATCCTCAAAGGAGCAACTCATGGACTGGTATTCCATCGTCAAATTCCTCCATGTCGTCACAGCCATCCTGTGGGTCGGCGGCGGCTTCGTCCTGTTCCTGCTCGGCATGCTTGCCGAGCGTGCCGGAAACCTCGAGGACAAGCTGTGGGCGATACGCGCCAGCGGACAACTGGGCGGCCGCTTCTTCGCGCCGATGTCGATGCTGACGCTCCTCTTCGGGCTCGTCATGTGCGGCTTGTGGATCGGCTTCTCCGATCTGTGGATCGTCATCGGCCTCGCCGGCTACGCCACGACCTTTTCGATCGGGATGTTCATCTTCAAGCCGACCGGCGAGCGCATGGGCGCCATGATCGCCAAGGATGGCATCACGCCGGCCGTCCTCGCCACGGGTCAACGCATGATGAGCGTGGCGCGCTTCGACTATGCGGTCATGTTGGTGATCATCGCCGACATGGTGCTCAAGCCGACCGTGCGTGACGTCGGCATCCTCGCCGGCATGGTGCTGGTCGTCGCGGCCGGCGCCACGCTGGCATTTGGCGGCGGCCGCCGGCTGGTGGAAAGCGCGGCCTGAACCGTGCGGGCGCTGAGCGCCCGCACCACCCCCGCAGGACCGGCAATGCCGTGTCATGACAGCTTGATCCCTCCACCGCCACGGTCGCATCGGTGGGGGGACAGAAGGTGTGCGGGACGCACACGACACCCGATCCGGCCTGCCCGCCTGTTCAAGGCGCGGACTTTGCTCTATGCCGCAATCCAACCATCTTCGCCCGGCATAGGCGAAAACCGGGATCGAAGAACCATGAATGACGCAACGCCACCCAATCGCTGCCGCATCGTGCTGATCGCGCCGACCGGTGTCCCGGCCGCCCGCATCGCGGCCGCGTTCGAAGGCGGCGACATCGCCTCGCTCATCCTGCCCGAGAACGGTATGGACGAGGCTTCCTTCCAGGCCTTTGCCGAGCAGATCGCGCCGATAGCGCAGGCCGCCGGCGTGGCGGTCGTCATCGCCGGCGACACACGCATCGCGGGCCGCGTCCAGGCGGACGGCATTCATGTCGAGGTTCCCAAGGCCGAGCTCGCCGAGACGATCGAACATTTCCAGCCAAGGATGATGGTCGGCGCCGGTGGCGCCAAGACGCGGGATGATGCGCTCGAGCTTGGCGAGACCCGGCCCGACTACATCTTCTTCGGCCGCTTCGGTTACGACAACAAGCCGGAACCCCACCCACGCAATTTGTCGCTCGGCAAATGGTGGGCCGACATGATCCAGATCCCGTGCATCGTGATGGCCGGATCGGATCTCGCCTCGGTCGAGACGGTGGCCGCGACCGGCGCCGAGTTCGTCGCCCTGTCTAGCGCTGTCTTCGCCGACGGCGTCGATGCTGGGACCGCGATCGCCCAGGCCAATGCGCTGCTCGACGAAACCGCGCCGCGTTTCGAGGATTGACGTGACGCCGGCCAGGCTTCTCCTTCAGGCGCTGCTCGCGACGGTCATGAGCCAGGCCTGCGCCGCCGAAACGATTCCCCTGCCGCAGCCCAAGCCGGACATAACCGGCGTTCACACCGACAAGCCGATCGAGACGCAGCTGCCGCAGCCCGCCACCACGGCTGAGCCGGCGCCGCTGCCGTCGGCCGACGCCATCAATCCCGACCGTTTCGGCGCGCGGCCGGCTGACGCCGCCTATGGCGCCTTCCAGCGCGGGCTCTACAAGACCGCCTACAACCTAGCCCTGATCCGCGCCCAGAATGGTGACCCGGCGGCGCAGACGCTGGTGGCCGAAATCCTGTCACGCGGATTGGGCGTGCCGCTGAATTCCTCGGAAGCGGCGAAATGGTATGCTCTGGCCGCCGAACAAGGCGTGCCGGAAGCGCAGTTCCAGTACGCGCTGATGCTGCTCGACGGGCGTTACGTCAAGAAGGACGAGAAGGAGGCCTACGCCCTGATGCAGGCCGCCGCCGAGGCGGGCAACAGGCTGGCACAGTTCAATTTCGCGCAGATGCTGGTGCGGCAGGATCCCGGCGACGCCGGCCTCGCCAAGGCCGTCTCCTACTATGAGCGCGCCGCCGCGACCGGCCTTGCCGATGCGCAATATGCGATGTCGCAGATCTATGCCAATGGCGTCGGCGGCAAACCGCGCGACGACGCGCAGGCGAGGCGCCTGCTGGCACAAGCCGCCAGGCAGAATTACGACACCGCCCAGATCGATCTCGCCGCCTGGA
>NZ_JBAZUD010000171.1:0-10029 GCF_041661565.1 Mesorhizobium sp. | reverse complement strand
TGGCCTATCTGACGCGGTTCCCGTTCGACACGATCAAGATCGACAAGAGCTTCGTCGACGACACCACGCCCAAACGCGCGGTGCTGCTCAAATCCATGGTCAACATGGCGCATGAACTCGGCCTCTCGGTGGTTGCCGAGGGCATCTCGGATGAAAGCGATGCGCTGGAGCTGCGCCAGATGGGCTGTGAATATGTGCAAAGCTTCATGTTCGGCGCGCCGATGCCGGGCGACCAGGTGCTGAAGACGCTGAAGGAGCAGTATCCCTTGACGCAGGCCTGAGCTGGGCGCTCAGGCGTGCCCGGCGGCAAGGCTGAGATGCGCGAGGTCGATGCCGATCGAGGCGAGGATCCGGTCGTATTTGCGCTCGAGGTCGGTATCGAACAGAAGCTCTGTATTGGCCGGGCAGGTCAGCCAGCCATTTTCGGCGATCTCGGTTTCCAGCTGCCCAGCGCCCCAGCCCGAATAACCCAGTGCCATCAGCGCCTGACGAGGCCCGCGACCGGACGAAATGGCGCGCAAGATATCGACGGTCGCCGTCAGGCAGATGTCGTCTGAAACAGTCAGCGACGACTCCACGCGGTAGTCGCCCGAATGCAGGACGAAGCCCCGGCTGCGGTCGACCGGACCGCCATTGCGGACGACGAAATCGCGCGCCTGGGCCGGCAAGCGGATCGCTTCCTGCTCGTTCATGATGCCTAGTTGCACGAGCAGATCGGGAAACAGCATCTGCTGCGTCTGGTTGATGATGAGGCCCATGGCGCCTTCATCGCTATGCGCGCAGATGTAGATGACCGAACGCGTGAAACGGTCATCCTTCATGCCGGGCATGGCAATCAGGAACTGATCGTCGAGAAAGCCACGGGTGGCGGCCATCTTCTTGTTGCGCAACAAGTCCATGACAATGAAGGTAACGCGTTTCCAAAGCGCCGAAAAGATGCCCGGTCAGGGATTCGTCCGAAGCCGTTTCGAGCACTCCTGCCTGAAGGTCACGCAAATATGATACTGGCGAGACCATGAGGCCATTGCACGGCCATGAACGGACGATCAAATCACCTTATGCAAAGCTTGAAAATCCTGCTGCTCGGCGCCGTGATCGGATCGGCCACCGTGCTTCCCGCCGCCGCCTCTTCGTCGGCCTGGTACAACAGCGAAGGCGGCAAGGTGCGGCTGGTGACATCAGGCAAGCCCGATGATGCCGGCCGCATCCGAGGCGTCCTGGACATAGCGCTCAAGCCCGGCTGGAAGACCTACTGGCGCGATCCGGGCGATGCGGGCGTGCCGCCGCAGCTCGACATATCGGCCAGCACCAACATCGCCGAGGCGCGGCTCTCCTTTCCGGCGCCGCAGCGCCATGACGACGGCTATGGCAAGTGGGCCGGCTATGACTATCCGGTCTCGCTGCCCTTGGTCTTCACCCTGTCGGCGGCGAAGGATCCAGCCGTCATCGACGCCGATATATTTCTCGGCATCTGTGAAACGATCTGCATCCCGGTTCAGACCCGGCTGACCCTTGACCCTGCTTCCGACCCCGACAATGCCGAGGACGCCGCGCTGGTGAAGGCGGGTTTCACGGCATTGCCCGCAGCCGCGAGGCCCGACTTCGGGGTCAATGTGCTGCCGGGAGATCACGAAACGCTGGTTGTCGAGGCGAGCTTTCCCGGCGATCCGGAAGCGGCGGATTTCTTTGTCGCCGGTGAGCGCGACTACATGTTCGGCGCCCCTGCCCGCAGCGAAAGGGACGGCAAGCTGATTTTCACCGTGCCGATCCTCGACCGCCCGTCGGCGACGCCCACGGATGGCGGGCTCCACTACACGCTGACAAGTTCGGCGGGCGCCGTCGAAGGGGTTCTGCCTTTCCCTTGATCCAGCTTGCCGGAAGGTTGCGGGAAGCCGTCGAGTTCGCTAGGCAAGACACGTCTTCCCCAATTTTTTTGCAAGCGAGGAAACCATGACCATTTCCGCTGGCGACAAGCTGCCTGACGCGACCTTCAAGACGATGACCGCCGACGGCGCGCAGCCGATAAGCTCGGCTGAGCTCTTCGCAGGCAAGAAAGTGGTGCTGTTCGGGGTTCCCGGCGCCTTCACGCCGACCTGCAGCAACAATCACTTGCCCGGCTATCTCGAAAACCTCGACGCCATCCTGGCGCGTGGCGTCGACACCATTGCGGTCGTATCGGTCAACGACGTTCACGTCATGGGCGCCTGGGCGCGCTTCACCGGCGGCGAGGGCAAGATCCTCTTCCTCGCCGACGGCAACGGCGATTTCGCCAAGGCGGTTGGTCTGGACGCCGATTATTCCGGTGGCGGCATGGGACTGCGTTCGAAGCGGTTTTCGATGATCGTCGACGACGGCAAGGTTACCGCGCTCAACGTCGAGACAAAGCCCGGCGTGGACGAGTCCGGCGCCGCGCATATTCTCGGACAGCTCTGAACCCTAACAGCCAAGCGGGCGGGCCGCGGCGGTGCCGCCTCGCCCGACAGCCGTTCGCGCTCCAGCCCTGACGGCCCACGGGAGAAACCAACGATGCTCGACATCTTGTGGCGCGCTATCGCGATCGGCATCGGCGCCACCGCGCTGATGGATATCTGGGCGATCTTCCTCCACAAGGCGTTCGGCCAGCCACGACCAAACTGGGCCCCGGTGGGGCGCTGGGTCTGGCATCTCGGTGACAAGGTCTTTCACGACGATATCGGCGATGCCGCGCCCTACGCCCATGAATTGGTTCTTGGCTGGGCGTTTCACTATTTCGTCGGCATCGTCTACGGGATCATTCTGGTCTTGCTGGCAGGGTCGGGCTGGCTGGCCGCGCCGACCTTCCTGCCGGCCTTCATCCTCGGTATCGTCACCGTCGGCGCCGGCTGGTTCCTGCTGGCCCCCGGCCTGGGCGCCGGCTGGGCCGCTTCGAAGCGGCCCAATCCGATGAGGATCAGGGCGCTCAACCTGATAGCGCACACAGTGTTCGCGCTCGGGCTTTGGGGCAGCGCGCTGCTGATCCGCTAAATGGTGTGTGGGCTCTATCAGTAGCTCTGGGACGAGCGCCGCGCCTTTGGCGCCGCCGGCTGGCTTGGCCGCGCGGCAGGCTTCGGCGCCTCGGCGGGCCTGGCCGGGCCTTTCTTGAACGGCGCCATGCCTTCGCGGGCGAGCTCATCGGCACGCTCGTTCTCGGTGTGGCCGGCATGGCCCTTGACCCAATTCCAGGTGACCTTGTGGCGTCGGTTGGCTTCATCCAGCGCCTGCCACAGCTCGCCGTTCTTGACCGGCTTCTTGTCGGCGGTCTTCCAGCCGTTTTTCTTCCAGCCATGAATCCACTTGGAGATGCCGTCCATGACGTATTTGCTGTCGGTGTGAAGCTCGACGGCGCAAGGCTCCTTCAGCGCATTCAGTGCTGAAATGGCCGCAAGCAATTCCATGCGGTTGTTGGTCGTCTCGGCCTCGCCACCCGACAGTTCCCTGGTCTTGCCGTTGAAGCGCAGGATGGCGCCCCAGCCGCCGGGACCGGGATTGCCCGAGCAGGCACCGTCGGTGAAGATCTCAACCTGTTTGCTCATGATGCCCCATATTCGGCCAATCCATATTCCGACGCGGACCTGATCGCCCGGTGGAACCGCATCCTTCTGATGTATTCGGTCGGGTCGCGTTTCATCACAAGCCCGCCATCGGGAACGGTCAGCCAGTCGTACAGCCGGGTCAGCATGAAACGCAGCGCGGAGCCGCGCGCCAGGATCGGCAGCGCTGCCTTTTCCGGGTCGCTCAGGGGGCGCACGGCCTGATAGCCGGCCAACAAAGCCTTGCCCTTGGTGAGGTTGAAGGAGAAATCCTTCTCGAAGCACCAGGCGTTGAGGCAGGTCGCGACATCGTAGGCGTAGAGGTCGTTGCAAGCGAAATAAAAATCGATCAGGCCGGAAAGCTTTTCCCCGAGGAAGAAGACATTGTCCGGGAAAAGATCGGCATGGATTATGCCTGCGGGAAGGTCCTTCGGCCAGTTGCGCTCGAAATCGGCGAAATCGGCATCGACCTCCGCCGCAAGGCCCGGCTCGACTTCGTTGGCGCGGTCGCGGGCCGCGTCCCAAAGCTTGCGCCAGCCGTCTATGGCGAGCGCGTTCGGACGCGTCATCGGGAAATCCGCGCCGGCCAGATGCATCTGCGCCAGCGCCTTGCCGACCTCGGCGCAATGGGTTGAAGTCGGCCGCCGCAGCGAAAGCCCCTCGAGGAAGGTGATGATGACCGCCGGCCGGCCGGCGAGCGTGCCGATGACGCTGCCGTCATGCGCGGTTACCGGCAGCGGACAGGATACACCCTTGTTGGCGAGATGGCCCATAAGTCCGAGAAAGAATGGCAGGTCCGCTTTCTCGACGCGCTTTTCATAGAGCGTCAGGATGTAGGATCCCGTCGACGTGTGCAGCAGGAAGTTCGAGTTTTCGGTGCCTTCGGCGATGCCCTTGTAGGACAGGAGATCGCCAACCGGGTAATGCTTCAGGAATGCGCCGAGTTCGCCTTCCGCAACATCGGTGTAGACCGCCATGTGCCCTACGCGGCTCCATTGACGAAGGCCATGTCGGCCCTCGTCAGCTCAACGTCGCGCAATACACGCATGACAGGGAAATCCTCCGTTTCCGTCGCCGTGATGGCCAGGTCGATCGTGACATCGAAGCGTTGCCGGAATCCGTCGATGATCTCGTCGACGATGATTTCCGGCGCCGAGGCTCCCGCCGAGAGGCCAAGAATCGAGATGCCCTTGATGTCATCCCATGGAATCTCGGCGGCGCGCTGCACGAGAAGCGACATCGTCGCGCCGGCGCGCTCCGCCACTTCGACAAGGCGGCGCGAATTGGAGGAATTGGGGGCGCCGACAATCAGGAACAGATCCGCGCCGGCGGCGGTTTCCTTGACCGCTTCCTGGCGATTGGTGGTGGCGTAGCAGATCGATTCCGCCGCAGGCGCCTGAAGGTCGGGAAAACGATCCTGCAAGGCGCGGATTATGCCGGCGGTATCCTCGACGGACAATGTGGTCTGGGTGACGAAGCCGAGTGCCCGCGGATCGGCCGGCGCAAGTGTCGCGGCGTCGGCTTCGGTCTCGACCAGCGTCACCGCGCCCTCCGGCAACTGGCCCATCGTACCGATCACCTCGGGGTGTCCGGCATGACCTATGAGGAGCACATGGCGGCCCAGCCGCTGATGGCGCATCGCCTGCTTGTGGACCTTGGACACCAGCGGACAGGTGGCATCGAGATAGAACAGATTGCGCGCCTGTGCATCGGCCGGAACCGATTTCGGCACGCCATGCGCCGAGAACACGACAGGCGCCTGGCGATGTTCAGCCGGGATTTCGGAAAGCTCCTCGATGAAGACGGCGCCCAGGCTCTGCAGTCCCTCGACGACGTAGCGGTTATGCACGATCTCGTGGCGGACATAGACCGGCGCGCCATATTTCTTCAGCGCCAGAACGACGATCTGGATGGCACGGTCCACGCCGGCGCAAAAACCGCGCGGCTGGCAGAGCCGGATCGTCAGAGGAGGCTTGGTGGTTGTCTGGAGCATCAAATCCTGGCCGGTTCGTCAGCGCCGAAATGAGGTGCCTACCCCCGCGCTGTCAAGGGTGTCGGTGGAAAGGGGGTGTCGGTAGAAAGGGCGTCGGCCGCGTTCATTCCTCTTTCGCGGGACGGCGAAGCCGCAGGATGAGCACTGCGGCGAGCGCGGCGGCAAGCCCGTACCAGGTCATTGCATATTGCAGATGGCTGTTCGGCAGATCGATGATGGTGACGCCTCCGATCGGCAAACCACCGGGATTGGGCGTCTTGTCGGCATCGATGAAGATCGGCACCAGCGTAAACCCGGCCGGCAGGCCGGCGCTCGCCGCCATCACATCGCGGTCCTTCCAGTAGAAGATGTTCTTCGCCACATCGTTGTCGGGCAGCATGATCGACGGCTTGCCCGGCAGCGGATTGCGGGCAAGTCCGGTGATCGTCACCCTACCCGTCACCTGCCCGCGGGCGCGCTTGGCCGCGTCCTTGAGGTCATAGGGGATGAAGCCACGATTGATCAGGACGAAGCGGCCGTCGTCCAGGGCAAGCGGGGTATAGACATTGAACCCGGCTTCACCGTCCCAGGTCGAATAGAAATGCCGTTCCGCCGCGTGCAGGAAAGTTCCGCTGACCGTGACGGGCGTATAGTCGACGTCGCCGGTGGCGGCGAATTGCCTTTCGACCTCGGCCAGCGGCAGCGGCGCCGAGTGGGTGCGCTGGTCGATGGTCTGCAGCAGGCCTTCCTTCCAGTGCAGGCGCTGTACCTGCCAGGTGCCGAGCGCCAGCAGGATTGCCAGGAGCACCAGGCCAAGGCCGAGCAGCAGCGCGGTGCGTGGCCGCGAACGGCTAGCTCCCTTGATGGAAGCCTCGCTCACTCGCCGTGGTCCAGCCGGCCCTCGGCCGCCTTGTTGGCGTATTGCAGGGTGAGCAATACGCCCTTGATCAGTCGAAGCGCCGTCAAGCACAGCACCAGCGCCAGCGGGATCCATATCAGCAGATGAAGCCAAAGCGGCGGGCTAAGCGTGACTTCGACCCAGAGCGCCAGACCGACAATGAGGAAGCCAATGATCAGGATGACGAAGACCGCCGGCCCATCGCCGGCATCGGCGTAGGAATAGTCCAGGCCGCAATTGGCGCATCGCTTGCCCACCGTGAGGAAACCGGAGAACAGTCGTCCCTCGCCGCAGCGTGGACAACGGCCATGCAGGCCGGCCGAGATCGGGTCGATCGGAGGCCAGATCGCCTTGTCGTCACTCATGGGTTGGTTCTCGTCTCGATGGGTGGTCGATCGGCCACGATTGCCTGGATTTCGTCCATGCCGGAAGCCGTAAACGCAATGCTACCACCCGTCCAGTCGACCAATTGAAGCAGCCTGCCCAGCTCTGCGTCCTTGCGCCAAAAGAAGAAGGGCGGCCACGTCGCCGCGGCCGCCCTCCCGAAAATCACCAGACCGATATCAGTGGCCCTCGATCACCGCGCCGACCGATCCCCAGACGTAGATTGATGCGAACAGGAACAGCCAGACCACGTCCACGAAATGCCAGTACCAGGCGGCCGCTTCGAAGCCGAAATGCTGCTTGGGCGTGAAATCGCCCTTCATCGCCCGGATCAGGCAAACCAGCAGGAAGATGGTGCCGATGATGACATGGAAGCCATGGAACCCCGTCGCCATGAAGAAGGTGGCGCCGTAGATGGAATCCTTGAAGGCGAATGGCGCGTGCATGTACTCATAGGCCTGCACCATGGTGAACAGCATGCCGAGGCCGACAGTCAGCACCAGGCCGTTGATCAGCCCCTTGCGGTCGCCATGGATGAGCGAGTGGTGGGCCCAGGTTACAGTGGTGCCGGACAAGAGCAGGATGACGGTGTTGTAGAGCGGCAGGTGGAAGGGATCGAGAACCTCCATGCCCTTCGGCGGCCAGACACCGCCGGTAAACGCCGTGCGGGCATATTGCTGCACCTCGCTCGGGAACAGGCTGGCATCGAAATAAGCCCAGAACCAGGCAACGAAGAACATCACTTCCGAGGCGATGAACATGATCATGCCGTAGCGCAGATGCAGCGACACGACACGCGTGTGATGGCCCTCATGCGCTTCCTTGATGGTATCCGACCACCAGGCGAACATGGTGTAGAGGACGATGGCGATGCCGATGAAGAACAGCCAGGGATTGGCAATGTTGACGCCGAAGATCGGGAAGCTGCCCCCTTTCAGGTACTCCATCAGGCAAACGCCGCCAAAGGCGGTGACAAGCGCACCTACCGACCCCAGGAAGGGCCACGGGCTCGGGTCCACCAGGTGATAGTCATGCTGTGGTCTTGCGTGCGCGTCTGCCATATCAACCCCCGAGATTTCCTTCGGTATTCGAAACTTTATTGCTATCGCCCTGAACCGGTTCCGACAATGCCACCGGCTTGTTCTTCTCGATCGGGAACATCGTATAGGACAGCGTGATCGTCTTCATGTCCTTCAGTTCCGGCACATTCACGATGTCAGGATCCACATAGAACACAACCGGCATGTCCAGCGTCTCGCCGGGCTTCAGCGTGGTGTCGGTGAAGCAGAAGCATTCGACCTTGTTGAAGTATGGACCAGCGAGTTCCGGCTGCACGTTGAAGGTCGCACGGCCGGTGACGGGGCGATCGAACTTGTTGGTGGCCTTGTATCGCACCTGCACCGTCTCGCCGATCTTCATCGTGACCGAGCGTTGCACGGGCTGGAAATCCCAGGGCACGCCGGCGACATTGGCATCGAAACGGACGGTGACGTCGCGGTCGAGCACGCGGCCGGCATATTGCTTCTCGACGCGTTGCGTCTTGCCGCCGTAGCCTGTCGCCTGGCAGAACATCTTGTAGAGCGGCACGGCGGCATAGGCCATGCCGATCATGCCGGTGAAAAAGGCAAGGCAGACCGCCGCGACGACGACGTTGCTGTTCTTGCCGGCCGGCTTTCGGGAGGTCTCGACGCTCATCACATCGTGCCCAGATTGTGACCGAACTTGACGATGGTGGCGATGTAGAAAATCACGACCAGCACCGCCAGCGCCACCCCAATGGCGATGGACCGGCTGCGCTGGGCCTTCTTCTGTCGATCGGTCAGCGTGACCGTCTCGAGCTTGTCCTCGACCATGGTCATGCCCCACCCATCGCAAGTGCGCGCTCGACGACGCTGTCGGCCAGGTAGGCAGCGAAGATGGCGAAAAGATAAAGCAGCGAATAGGCGAACAGGGCCTTGGCCGGCTTCATCACCCGGTCGTCGTCCGCCATCTGAAGCACCTTCCACGCATACCAGACAAAGCCAGCTCCAAGCAGGAGAGCGGCGACGCCATAGACCGGAGTGGCGTAGCCAAGCAGCCATGGCAGCACCCCGACCGGGGCCAGCACCAGGGCGTAGGCGAAGATCTGACGGCGGGTCGAGGCCTGACCGGCGACATTTGGCATCATGGGAATGCCGGCTCGCTGGTAATCGTCGGACTTGAACAGCGCCAGGGCCCAGAAATGCGGCGGCGTCCACAGGAAGATGATCAGGAACAGGACAATGCTTTCAAGGCTGACCGAACCGGTCACGGCGGCCCAGCCGATGACGGGCGGAATGGCGCCGGCCGCGCCACCGATGACGATGTTCTGCGGCGTCCAGCGCTTCAGCCACATCGTGTAGACGACGGCATAGAAGAAGATGGTGAAGGCCAGCAGCGTGGCCGACAGCCAGTTGACCAGCACGCCGAGCGTCATCACCGAGAGAACCGACAGGATAAGTCCGAAGGTCAGCGCTTCATGCGGCTGGATGCGCCCGGCCGGCACCGGCCGGCTGGCCGTCCTCGTCATCACCGCATCGATATCGGCGTCATACCACATATTGAGCGCGCCCGAGGCGCCCGCACCTATCGCAATCGCCAGGATCGCGATCACCGCCAGCAGCGGGTTGATGGTCACCGGGGCCGCGACCAGTCCGACGAAGGCCGTGAACACAACCAGGGACATGACGCGCGGCTTCAGCAGGGCGAAGAAATCGCCCGCCGTCGCTTCCGACATGCGGAAGGCCGCTTGGTCAATGCTGGTTTCGTCGACTAGGGCCATGCGTACTCAAATCCATCATTCCGTTTGGCCAAAACCGCCGGCGGACCGGCGGTTTCGAATTTGCGCGGGATGCCGCCTTACTTGATCTTTGGCAGCTGTTCCCACTGGTGGAAGGGCGGCGGCGACGGCAGCTGCCATTCGAGCGTCGTTGCCCCCTCGCCCCACGGATTGGCGCCGGCGATCCGCTTCTTCTGGAAGGCCTCGAAGACGCCGTAGAGGAAGATCGCGACGCCGACGGACGAAATGTACGAGCCGTAGGACGACACCATGTTCCAGCCGGCAAACGCGTCCGGATAGTCGATGGTGCGGCGCGGCATGCCGGCGAGCCCGAGGAAGTGCTGCGGGAAGAAGATCAGGTTGACGCCGACAAAGGTGACCCAGAAGTGGGTGTTGGCGATGACGGGCGAGTACATGTAGCCGGTCATCT
>NZ_JBAZUD010000170.1:0-10051 GCF_041661565.1 Mesorhizobium sp. | reverse complement strand
GGCGAGGCACCAGCGTCGCGGCGAGGAAGGCCACGGCGATGTAGCCGAAAAGCGTGACCGTGGTGCCGATGGCGACGAGGCCGATCGTCTCCTGGTAGTCGTCGCCGAGATTTTCCCAATAGGAGTGGAACAGCAGCGGCAGCGGGGTGATGACGGCGAACAGCAGCAACAGCTGAACGGCTTCATAGAGGAAGCGCCGGACCTCGTAGGGGTTCGCATTGCGCACCTTGCAATAGTCCGCCGTGGTCGGCACGGCCGGCGATCCATGCCAGTGCTCGCCATCCGGGATGCTTTGCCCGCGCTGCAGCGAGGACGAATGGCCGAGCTGGCCGCCGTCGCCGATCGAGGTGTCGATGTCGAGCGTCGAGCCGACGCCGACGAAGGCGTCGCGACCGATGGTCAGCGGTCCGGTGTGGATGTAGCCGGCCTGCGCCCGGTAGCCGAGGATCATCGATTCCTTGCGCAGGATGGTGTTGGCGCCGATCGAGATCAGATCGGTGCAGACGGGGATGGAACGCGACTCGATGACCGCGTTGTGGCCGAGCCTGGTGCCGAGCAGCCTGAGATAGAGGCTATAGAGCGGGCTGCCCCGGAACAGCACGACGGGCGCGGTGCGGATCAGCGTCTTGACGACCCAGAAGCGGTAATAACGCAGGCCCCAGATGGGGAACGCTTCGGCCTTCCAGCGGCCGATCAGCACCCATTTGGCAAGCACGGCGAAGCCGGTCATGCCGAAGAAGACGCCGGCCGACAGCGCGACGCAGCGCAGGTACAGCTGCAGCGGATCGTCGAGCGCCTCATACATCCAGTTGAGGCCGATGTTGAACGCCCACAGGCCCAGATAGCTGTAGACGCCATAGAACATGAGCTGCGCGACGCCGCAGGTCCAATAGGCCAAATTCGAGGCCCGGCGGGTGAGGACGGGCTCATAGGTGGCCGTCGTCATGGCGTCCGCCATGCCCAGATGCTCGGCCAGGCGCGCCACGGTCGGATAGAGATAGATGTCACGCATCGACGTCGTCGCCCATTCCGTGCGGGTTCGCACCCGCGCGCAGAAATGAGCCATGAGCAGCGAGTTGGCGCCGAGATCGTCGAAGAAATTGTCCTCGACGGACACTTCCTCGAATTTCAGCACCTCGGCCAGCGCGGCGGCCAGGAAGCGCTCGTCGTCGGTGCGGGGCGCCACCATGGCGCGGTCGCCCGAAAGCCGGACGCTGGTCGGCCTCGGCAACTGGCGAAGGTCGACCTTGTTGGAGACCGTCATCGGGATGGCGGGCAGTTCCTCCAGATAGGAGGGCACCATGTAGTCGGGCAGGCGCCGCTTCATCACCTTGGCGATATCGGCGCGCGCGATCGCCGGCTGGCCTGATTTGGCGGCGTAATAGGCGACGAGCTCGACGCGGCCGGGCTCGATCTCCCAGGTGGTGACCGCGGCCTGGGCGATCTCGGGCTGGTCGAGCAGAACCGCCTCGATCTCGCCGAGCTCAATGCGGTAGCCGCGGATCTTCACCTGGGTGTCGATGCGGCCGGCATATTCAATCTCGCCGTCGTCGTTGATGCGGCCGAGGTCGCCGGTTCGGTAGATGCGCTTCGACGGGTTGTTAGGCAGGCCGATGAAATCGGAGATGAATTTCTGCTCCGTCAGGTCGGGCCGGTTGAGATAGCCGACGGCCAGGCCGATGCCGGCAATGCCGATCTCGCCCAGTTCGCCGGGCTCGGCAAGCTGCGGCAGCGACGGGTCGAGAATGACGATGGAGTAGGTGGGCAGCGGCGCGCCGATGGTCACCGGCCGACCGGGCGTCAGTTCGCCCATGGTTGCCGTGACGGTGGCTTCGGTCGGGCCATAGGTGTTGAGGATCTTGCGGCCGGGCCTCGACCAGCGCACGACCAGATTGTGCGGGCAGGCCTCGCCGCCGACCAGCAGCGTGCGCAGGCTGGGCACTTCCGATGTGATCGACGACAGCAGGGTCGGGCTGCAGGCCATGCAAGTGATGGCGTGCTGGCGCAGGAAATCCGCCAGCTCCTCGCCGACCAGCGGCAGTTGACCGGGCGCCGGCACCACGGTCGCGCCGGCGACGAACGGCACCCAGATCTCCTCGGAGGAAAAGTCGAAGGCAATGGTCATGCCCTGGTAGACGCGGTCGCCCGGCTGGTAGCCGTAGGAGGCGGCGGCGACCCGGATGAAGTTGACGAAGCTCTGGTGGCGCACGGCGACGCCCTTGGGCCTGCCTGTCGTGCCCGACGTGTAGAGGATGTAGCAGATGTCGTCGGCCGCAGCGTTGGCCGGCGCCTTGTGCGGCTTCAGCGGTGCGTCGGACTGGGCGGAGATCTCGGCGGCGGCGCTGTCGATGAGCAGATGCGGAACCGCCAGCTGGCCGGCACGCGACGCGTAGGCGGCGATGGTGACGATCATGCTGACGCCGGCGTCGTCGATGATCAGCTCCATGCGCTCGCGCGGGAAGGCCGTGGCCAGCGGCACGAAGGCCGCGCCGGCCTTGATCACGCCGAGCAGGGCGACATAGGTTTCCGCCGAGCGGTCGAGGATGAGCCCGACCCGGTGGCCCGGCCGCACGCCGCGCTTGCCCAGCAGGCGGGCGAACTGGTTGGCGCGCCGGTCGAGCTCCTGATAGGTCCAGGCGCGTCCCTCGGAGATCACCGCCGGCAAGGCGGCGAATGTCTGGGCGAGCTGCTCGAAGACCTTGTCGAGCCGCTCGTCGGGCCGGCCCGCGCGGGCGAAGTCGGCTCCGGTCAGCACCTGGCCGTGCGCGGCGAGCGAACGCCGGGCGCTTCTCATGAGCGCGTCGACGCCTGGCAAACCATCTCCGCTCAGCCCATGTCCGGCCAGCCCGGTTTCGGGCTCGCCGCCCGGTCCCGCCGTGTCCCGCTCGAGTGCGGCGATGTCGACACCGTGATCCATGTCCAAACTTTCCGGTCCTGCGAAGCCTTGAACGGCATGACGCGCCCGGCCTGGTTGCCCTGGCTGGGTCGCGCTGTTCGGGATGGTTATGCCATCCGATCTTTTCGGCAGTTTTTCCGAACTGTTGAATCTTGTTTCTGAAGTGTGTCTGGAGGCGGGGAAAATCCCGGTTTCGCGCGGTCCCAGCGCCTCGGATCGGCCCGTGCAGAATAAATCTCGCAGCCGCCGGGAATAAAGCGCGGGCCTTCCGGGTCTTCACTACAGCGGGGCCAAACCGGCCCGCGACCCGAAGAAACGAAACAAGGACCTATCAAAATGAACAAGCTCGCTCTCAGCGTGGCTGCGATGTTGCTTGCCTCGAGTGCCGCGTTTGCCGGCAGCGACCATTACGGCGCCGACAATGCCAACCAGCCTGCCGTCGACACCAATGCGACGGCCTCGATCCCCTATACGGCCCAGCAGAATGGCGTCGACGCCAAGGTGACGACCGGACCGAGCCAGGTCTCGGTGCAGGACATCATCGCCGAGCACAATCGCGACAGCAACTGGGGCCGCTGAGCGCGCCCCCGATCTTCAAGCAATCCTTCAACAAACAGGAACCATCGACATGAAAAACATCGCTCTCACCGCCGCCGCCATCCTCCTCGCCACCACCGGCGCCTTTGCCGGCAGCGACCATTTCGGCCAGGAACCCGCCAGGCCGGCGGCAGCCACGGTCGACACCACCCGCACCGCTTCCATCGCCAAGCCAGACATGCCCGGGCACGGCATGAAGACGACGGTGACATCCGACGCGGACGAACCAGGCCAGGGCATCTGGGGCAACTGAGTTCGCGGGCTTCGGCGCCGAATCCCGACGGCGCCGACCCCGACCGCGTCGGGACGGAGGGCCAGGGCTTCGGCCCTCCGTCATCTCTTTCCCCGGCTGGCCGGCTGACGCCTGGCCGCCGGGACCTGGCCTTTTCGCGACCCTAAGCCACACCCAACCCACAGGAGACCACCATGTTCAGCATGACACGCCGCACAGTGCTTCAATCGGCCGCCGCAGCGGCCGCCTTCGGCCTTGCCGGCAAGCTTGAATTTACCCGGCCCGCCTTCGCGCAGACGCCGGTGGAGCCGTCCGTCGGCTTCTACAAATACACGGTCGGCGACATCGAGGTGACCGCCATCTATGACGGCATCTGGAAGAAGCCGCACGACCCGGCCTTCATCGCCAACGCCTCGGTCGACGACACCAAGGCGGCACTCGCCAAGGCGGGGCTGACCACCGACTTCATGCCGATCCCGCTCACCGTCGTCGTGCTCAAGATGAACGGCAAGCTGATCATGATGGATGCCGGCTCGGGCGTCGGCCAGTGGCAGACAAACGCCACGCATCTGCCGGCCAACATGGCCGCCGCCGGCATCGACTACAAGGCGATCGACACCATCATGATCTCGCATTTCCACCCCGACCATGTCTGGGGCCTGATGGAGAAGGGCAGCAACGCGCCGGTGTTCCCGAATGCCGAGCTGATCGTCAACGCAACCGAATACAATTGGTGGACGGACCCCGGCCGGTTGGCCAAGCTGCCGGAAGGCCGCAAGCCGGCGGGCAAGCGCATCGCCGACAACTTCCCGAAATGGAAGAACTGGAAGCTGGTCAAGGATGGCGCCGAGGTGGCGCCCGGCATCCAGGTCATCGCCGCGCCAGGCCACACGCCCGGCCATTCAGTGTACCTCGCCAATTCCGGCAAGGAACAGCTGATGATCTCGGCCGACACCATGTATGTGCCGGCACTGCTGGCGCCGCATCCGGAATGGCGGGGCAGCTACGACCAGGATGGGCCGACGGCGATCACCACGCGCCACAAGATCATCGACCGGGTGATCGCGGACAACATCCGCATTTCCGGATCGCATTTCCCGTTCCCGGGCACCGGCGTCTTCGTCAAGGACGGCAATGCCTACGGCTTCACACCGGTTCAGATCTGAACGCGGCAATCCAAACAAAGCGAGACAGACAATGAAACAATCCTATCTGGGCAAGCATGCCCTTTACGGCCTGCTCGGCGCCGTCGCCGTGCTGACCGTGGTTCCCGTCGCCACCATAATGCCGGCCTATGCGGTGGACGACATCGAGGGCGCGGACGCGCCCGACCTGACCGCCGTCCAGGCCAAGATCGCCGCCAAGGACTACAAGGGCGCACTGGCCGACCTGCGTGACCTCGCGCAGGACAACCAGCAGCCCGACGTCTACAACCTGCTCGGCTTCACGCTGCGCAAGACCGGCGACTTCGCCACCGCGCTGACCTATTACAACAAGGCGCTGGAGCTGAAGCCCGACCACAAGGCCGCCCGCGAATATCTGGGCGAGCTCTATGTCGAGACCGGCGACATGGCCAAGGCCAACGAGCAGCTGGCTTCGCTGCAGAAGCTCTGCCCGGCTGGCTGCGAGGAACTCGCCGACCTGCAAAAGGCGATCGACACCAAGGTGACGCAGTAAGGTCGTGACCCGTCCTTCTCCCCACGGACGTGGTGACGGGCATGAGCTTGCCCATGCATTGTCTTATGCTGCGTCGGTCGACCCCCACTCCGTCTCGGCTTCGCCGAGCCACCTTGCCGGGGCGAGCCACGGGTCTCGCCCGTCCTTCGGACCCCCCGATCGACGGGGGAGAGGAAAGGCGCCAGGCTTTTTGCCGTCAACACGCGTCCAGCGAGGCTCCCTTCCTTTCCCTCCGGAGGGGGGAAAGGTGGCGCTGCGAAGCAGCGACGGATTGGGGGAACCACGTGGCAATCAAGCCTTGGACTGATCAGTCACGGGGTGGGCAGAGGTGGCTGGGCGAAGCCGAGAAGGAGGGGGCGCCGACCTCAACCCGAAGTGAACCGTAGCTCGGGCGCTTGTGGCTGGCGCCCATTGCGGGAGCCGGCACCTCTCCCTCAGACCGGCTCCGGCCTTTTTGAACAATCGACATCGCAGCGCCGTTCTCGCGCGTCCCACTGGGTGCGCGGCGCCTGCCTGTGCTAGAAATTGGAGGCTGACCCATGACACTCACCGAAATCGACGCGAAGCTCACCGGCCTCGCCACGAAATACCACATCAGGGACGCAGCCCTGCTCGCCGGCCGGCTGCTGCTGTCCATCCTCTTCCTGCATGAAGGCGTGACGCTCGCCACCCATTTCGACGCCGCCGCCAGGGCGATGGCGGCCCAGGGCGTCGGCCTGCCGCTGTTCGTTGCCACTCTGGCGCTGCAGCTCGGGGCAGGACTCGCCATTGCAACCGGCCTGCTGACGCGGCTTGGCGCCATCGGGCTCGGCCTGTTCTGCCTGGCGACGGCCATGCTGTTCCACACGGATTTCGCCAGCCAGAACGAACTGCTGCATTTCGAAAAGGACCTCGCCATAGCGGGCGGCATGTTCGTGCTGACCGTCGCCAGTGCGGGTCGGCTCTCGCTGGACCGGCTGGTGGTCGCCTATCTGCAAAAGCGCCGGCGCGACAGGGAGATGCTGGCGGCGCTGCAGGCGGTGGAGAGCCACGCCTGGGTGGGCGAGGTGAAGCTGCCGGTCTGAGCTGATGTGGCGGCCGGGCATCACCCGGCCGCCGCCTGTCAGCCGTCGTGGAACAAGCGCCCGCGCTCCGCATTCTATGACCCAGATGGGCTCGAGGAGTGTGGGATGAAAACGGTGTTGGGGATGGTCGGCAGCTTGGTGCTCAGCCTGTCGATGCTGGCCGTCGGCGTGTCGTTCGCGGCATGGCTGGTCGCCGCGACCCCGGCTCAGCCCCGGGCGCGTGCCGCGAGCGTTGCCGACCTGTGGACCAGGGATGTCCGCAAGGTGGACAAGGCGTCGCTCACGCTCGAACGCGTGCCCGCCGCCCCGCCGGCCGCGCCCGATGCCGCCGCGCGAGCGCAGGCGCCGCGCCCAGAGACCGCGGTGGCCGTGGTGGCCGAGGCGCAGGCGCAGCCGGCGCTTCCGGCCGAGCATGTCAGCTGGTGCGCCGACCGCTACCGCTCCTACAACCCCGAGGACAACAGCTACCGGTCCTATGGCGGACAGCAGCGCCCCTGCGTCTCGCCCTATCTCGCGGCCAATGACAATGGCGACATCATTCGCGCCGACACGGCCGTCCAGTCCGCCACCGAGGTCGGCTATGTCGAGACGGCCGCGGCGGAAACGGACAGCATGGTGGCGGCCACCGACCTGTCGGCCGGCCATGTCGAATCCTGCCTTGGCCGCTATCGCTCCTACCGGCCGGAAGACAACAGCTACCAGCCCTTTTCCGGCGGTCCGCGGCGCCAGTGCGAATAGCGCAGGCGCCTGACCGGCGCTGACTTCCTTCGTGCCGATGCGGGTGCATTCCACGCCGGAGTGCGTCTTTACACCGCTTCCCACCACGCCGGCTCCCACACAAACACCACGCCCCTATTGAAGCCGCCAACAGCGCGACAACGAACCGAGACGGTCGTGCGCTGACAGCATGCCGCCGCAAGGACCCCGCGAGGGTCGCGGCCGGCCGGCTTCGCCCGAAGAGCAACAAGCACGGTCTCAGCAACGCGACGCGGGCGGCGCGTGGAGGCCAGATGAACTTTGAAAAGATGGAACACTGACATGAAGAGAACTGCACTCACCCTTGCCTCGTTGCTGCTTGCCTCCGGCATGGCCGTTGCCGGCAGCGACCACTTCAACGCGGATTTCGTGCCTGCCGCGGGCAGCTATCCGACCAGCCATGCGATGCTTTTGGGCGACGCCCAGGCGGTCGACCCGAGCGTCACCACGAGCATCAACGGCGCGATGGGCGCGCATGCCGGCATGCCGGCCGATTCCGGCCAGGGCATCTGGGGCCGCTGATCTCAGCGGACGTGCCTGAGGCCGGCATCCAGGCGGCGGCCACCCCCGCCGCCTGGATCGACCGCGCTGCGCCGATCACGCAAAATTTTTGGATCATTCGCAAGGGATCGACGTTCATGCCTCACCCCAACAGAGGACATGACATGACCGACGACCGCAGCGACAAGATCCGTGACCGCGCCTATGAAATCTGGCAGCGCGAAGGCGGCGCCCATGGCAGCGACGAGCGACACTGGCACCAGGCCGCGATGGAGATCGACAGGGAATCCGCGCTGCCGCTGACGGCGGACGACGCGCTGCCTGAGACCGGTGAGATCGCCGCCTCCGACGTGCAGGAAGTCGAGGCGCTGGCCATGCGCACCGGCATATCGGGCGACGAGGCGCAGGAGCTGGTCGACAGGCTGGGCAGCGACCGCGTCGCCACCGAGCAGGCCGCGCGCACGCTCAAGACAAGGCGCAGATCCTGATCGGCGCCAAAGCCCCGATGCCAACCCTGACAAGAGGAGAGCGAGATGATCCGCAAGCTCAAGGACGGGAAATACCGGCTCTATTCGCGCAAGAAGGACGAGAAGACCGGAAAGAGGCGCAACCTCGGCACGTTCGACAACCGCGAGGCGGCCGAGAAGCATGAGAAGGAAGTGCAGTATTTCAAGCGGCATTGAGGAACGAGCTGGGGAGGGACGCCTGCCTGGTGCCCGATTGCCGCTGGATTTTTCGCTACGACGATGTCGTTGTAGGGCATGAACCTTCTCCCGGCCCTGGCGCCCGATCCCTACATCCTGATCCTGCTCGGCGCGGGGTTCCTCATCGCGCTTGTCGCCTGGCTGCCGCTTGCCCTCAAGCGGCTGCCGCTGTCGCTGCCGATCGTGTGCATCGCGCTCGGCATGGCGATCTTCTCGCTGCCGCAGGTCACGCTCAGCCCGCTGCCGATGGCCTATCCCGAAGTCACCGAGCGCTTCTCCGAATTCGTGGTGATCATCGCGCTGATGGGGGCGGGCCTCAAGATCGACCGTGTGTTCGGCTTCCGCAGCTGGTCGGTCGCCTGGCGGCTGATCGCCATCACCATGCCGCTCAGCATCCTCGCCATCACCGCGCTCGGCGGATGGTGGATCGGCCTGTCCTGGGCAACCGCGCTGCTGCTGGGTGCGGCACTGGCGCCGACCGACCCGGTGCTGGCCGCCGACGTCCAGGTCGGGCCGCCGCAATCGGGCCAGGAGGACGAGGTGCGCTTCGGCCTGACCTCGGAGGCCGGCCTCAATGACGGCTTCGCCTTCCCCTTCGTGCATCTGGCGATCCTGCTGTCGGCCGTGGCGGCAACCGGCGAGCCGTGGCTGGCGCATTGGCTGTCCTACAATGTCGTCTGGGAGATCGGCGCCGGCGTGGCCGGGGGCTACCTGGTCGGGCGCGCCTTCGGCTGGCTGACCTTCCACGTGCCTGCCAAGACCAAGCTGGCCAAAACCGGCGACGGGCTGATCGCCGTGTCGGCCACCTTCGTCTCCTACGGGCTGACCGAGATCGTCCATTCCTATGGTTTCCTGGCGGTGTTCGTGACCGCGCTGACCTTTCGCCACGCGCACCGCGACCATGATTTCCAGCTCGACATGCACCAGCTGACCGAGCAGATCGAGCGCATCGCGATGATGGTGCTGCTGATCCTGCTCGGCGGCTCAATCGTCGAGGGGCTGCTCGCCTCGCTGACCTGGACCGACGTCGCCGCCGTGGCGGCCATCCTGCTGGTGATCCGGCCGGTGTCCGGCCTGATCGGGCTGATCGGCCACCGCACCAATCTGCGCGAGCGGCTGATCCTGGCCTTTTTCGGCATACGCGGCGTCGGCTCGATCTACTATCTCGCCTACGGGCTGAACCATATGAAAGCCGATCCCGGCGCCGACCGGCTGTGGGCGGTGGTCGGCCTGACGATCCTGTTGTCGATCCTGATGCACGGCCTGACCGTCACGCCGATCATGCGCCGGCTCGACCGCAGCCAGGGCCGCGACCCCGACGAGCACGAGGCGGGGAAGGCGGAGCGCCAGGAGCAGGAGGACGAGGGTGTCGGCGCGCGCGGGTGAGGGGGGCTCGTCAGATCGGCCGGTCCGGTAGGAGGGACTTGCCGGAGCCTGGCTTAAAAATCCGAACATGGCCGGCCCACCGATCTGTCGCGCCACCCTGTCAGGATCGAAGCCGGGCGATATATGGAAAGCCTGGTCCAACCCGATGGAGGACATGGCCGCCATGATCCACACCCAGCCGTCAGCCGATAAGGTGCCGCATGAGCGCGCGTAAGGTCACGCCGCGCGACATCAGGCG
>NZ_JBAZUD010000169.1:0-10078 GCF_041661565.1 Mesorhizobium sp. | reverse complement strand
CGCCTCCCGATCCGACAAACCGCACCGTGGAATCTCCCGCGCGGCCGAGCACAAGCCGTTCGACAGGGCCCCAGACGGTGTCCGTCAACGCCCCAGTGCTCGCCTGCGCCGGCGGCGGACCGGCGATACGCGTTCCCGGGCAGACGGCGTTGATCTTGGCCAATGTCGACCTGTCCAACACCTGCATCGCCACCGGCCGCTCGCGCCCTTCCTGCGTCATCACCATCTTGACCTTGCCTGGACCTGCGATCGAACGGCAGAGCCCGCAACCGATGCAGAGACCGTTCTCGACGATCTCACTGAGCGACAGCGGCTCGGCCGCGCGCGGCGCCGTGTCCTGGCTGGTTTCGCTGAGGCCCATCAGGTTCGATCTCAGGCCGGTTCCGAGATACGCCGGTACTGGTCGGGGCGGCGATAGAGCGCGAAGTTGAAATTCACCTTCCGGCAGGTCTCAATCAGGTCGAGATCGGCGCGGTGGACGATGACCTCGTCGTCGAGCGACATCGCCTGCGCGGCAATCTCGCCGGTCGGCGCGATGATGCAGGATCCGCCGATCAGTGCCTGGCCGTCCTCGAGCCCCGCCTTGGCGGCGGCAGCGACCCACAGCGTGTTCTGGTAGGCGCCGGCCTGCATCGGCAGATGGTTGTGGAACATTCGCAGATGCGCCAGCGCCGGCGCCTCGTCGAGCAGCAGCGGCGTGTTGTAGCCGAGCAGGGCCACCTCGGCGCCGTTGAGGCAAAGCATGCGGTAGGTCTCGGGCCAACGGCGGTCGTTGCAAATCGCCATGCCGATACGAACGCCGCGATAGTCGAAGACCGGGAAGCCGAGATTACCCGGTTCGAAATAACGACGTTCGAGATGCGTGGTGGTGCCTTCCTCCGGCTCGCTCGACCCCGGCACATGCATCTTGCGGTAGCGGCCGATGGAGCGCCCGTCCGGGCCGACTAGGTCCATGGTGTTGAAATGGTGCGTCTGGCCGTCTTCCCTTGCGATCTCGCAATAGCCGAGCGCGAAGCCGACCTTCAGGCGGGCGGCGGCATCATAGAGGCGCTGCGTTTCGGGGCCCGGCATCGACTGTTCGAAGAAGGCGTCGATCTCCGCCTGATCGTCGATGCGCCAGCGTGGGAAGAAGGTGGTGAGCGCCATCTCGGGGAACGCCACGATTTCCGCACCTGCGGCGGCGGACCGCTCCAGCAGGTGGACGAGACGATCGACCGTCTCGCCCCGCGTCGCACTGCGCTGGATGGGGCCGGTCTGGGCGACCGCGATGGTCAGGCATCGAGCCATGGCGTCGTCTCCTCGACTGGTTTTCCCGAGCGCGCCGGATCGGCCGCGGTGCGCTCCACGAACTGTCCGAACCCCGGCTGAACCTTCAGCACGCCGTCGGCGACCACCGGCACGCCGCGCACCAGCACGGTGGTCGGCTTGCCGGTCACGCTCCTGCCCTCGTAGGGCGTGAAGTCGACACGCGAATGCAAGGCGGCATGGCCGAGCGTCCAGGTCACTGTCGGATCCCACAGCGCCAGATCGGCATCGAGGCCGACCGCTATCCGCCCTTTGGCGTGGGCCAGGCCATAGATCGCGGCGGCATTGCGCGAGGTGAGATCGAGATAGCGCTCGAGCGTCAGGCGGCCGGTCAAAAGCCCCTCCGAGAAGAGCAGCGGCAGACGAGTCTCGATGCCTGGAATGCCGCTCAACGTGGTGGTGAAGCCGGGCGTCTGCGACCGCGCGATCTTGTCGGCGAAGAAATAGGGCGAATGGTCCGATGACCACAGGTCGATGCCGCCATCGATCAACGCCTGCCACAGATGCTGATGGCTGCGCGGCGAGCGCGGCGGCGGCGAAAACACAAAACGCGCCGCATCGATGGCCGGCCGATCGAGGTCGGCGGCGCCTATGAACAGATATTGCGGGCAGGTCTCGGCAATCGCATCGACCCCTCGCCCACGCGCCCGCGCCACCTCCTCGGCCGACTGCCAGGAGGAGACGTGGACGATGGTCATGCGCGCGCCTGTCATTTCGGCGAAGGCCAGCGCGCGATGCGTCGCCTCGCGCTCCATCGTCTCGCTGTGAGCCACGACATGATAGCGGATATCGGTGCGGCCGAGATCGACCAGCCGCTGCCGCGTGCGCCTTATGGCAGCGTCGTTCTCGGCATGGACCATGACGATCCACCCAAGCCTGCGGGCCGTATCGAGAACTCTGAAGAAGAGATCGTCGTCGACGGCAAAGCCCTGATAAGTCATGAACAGCTTGACCGACGCGATGCCGCGGCCGGCGATCTGCGAAAGCTGTTGCTCGACATCCGGGCCGGTGCCCATGGTCACCACCGCGTGCAACCCGTAATCGATCACCGCGCGCCCTGTGGCACGGTCGAGCGCTCGATCGATGGCGCCGACGGTGCTCATCTCCGGACCCGGCATGCCGAACGGGACGATGCATGTCGTGCCCCCGAAGGCAGCCGAGACGGTGCCGGATGTGAAATCGTCGGCATTGCCGGCTCCGCCCCAGACCGGCTGGTCCAGATGGCAATGGGCATCGATGCCACCCGGCATGACCCAAAGACCACCGGCGCCGATTACGGATTTGCCGCTCAGGCCTGTGCCGATGGCAGCGATGCGGCCGTCGTCGATGGCGATATCGCATTCGGCCCAACCGTCGTCGAGGGCAACACGTCCGCCTTTGATCACCAGCTCATGCATTCGGTTTGCCCACCCCAATCGGCGTCAGCCGACCGCCGCCGTCACCATGATCTCGACGCGATACTGGTCGCCGGCAAGCCGCGCCTCCACCGTCGCACGCACCGGCATGGCGCTGCGGTCGATCCAGGCATCCCATGCCGTATTCATCATGTCGAAGTCGGCGATGTCGCGCAGCCAGATCTGGGCGCTCAAGAGCTTCGACTTGTCGCTGCCGGCCTTGGCCAGAAGCGCATCGATCTTGGCGAATATCTGCTTGGTCTGCGCGGTGGTGTCGCCGGAAAGGTCGTCCGCCGTCAGGCCGGAGACATAGACGGTGCCGTTATGGCGTAATACCCGGCAAAAGCGCTGGCCGTTCTCAAGACGTTCGATCGTCATCTCCTGGTCCCCTCTCGATCTGTGGCAGGCGACCTATCGTAGGGAGCGCACAAAAGGACTGTAAAGCCTGTCGCGAGGCGCAACGCCGTTTTCCGCTGCCGGGATGGCCAAAAAAAATGACGCCATAGCCTTGTCAATCTTCGCTTGCAGCATGCATGACGGGGTGTAGCTTCTGTCTGGGAGAGCAGCCGCCGGCCAGCGTGACTGCCAAGGGGACCCGTCGCAATGCATAAGAATCCGGCGTCGGTTGCTGATCCTGCTTGCGATCTTCGGCGCCCGTCCTAGCAGACCAGGGCGGCATCATGGGGTCTTTTTCTCAATCCGCGATGCGCTTGTGGCGGAACGCCGAGCGCTCACGCGCAACGCTGCCGATGATGGCCAGCGTCTGTCTCGCCTGTATCGGCAGCGCCATGCTGACGACCGCCGTGTCGTTCCACCTCGGCAAGACCGGCGTCGACCCCGAAATCGTGCAGATCGTGCTGACCGCCTATCCAGCCGGTTTCCTGATCGGATGCCTGATGACGCGTCCATTGGTGACCCGCTACGGCCATGAGCGGACATTCCTGCTGGTCCTGGGAACCGCGCTGCTGGCAGCCCTGGGCTTCGTCGTCACCGACTTCATGCCTGCCTGGTTCTGCTTCCGGCTGCTCGGCGGCATGTCGATGGCCTCGATGTTCGTCATCTGCGAGAGCTGGATCAATCTCTATGCCGAACAGCACAATCGCGGCGCGATGTTCTCGATCTACATGCTGACGACGGCGATCGCCGTGCTGCTTGGCCAGATCCTGGTGGCGCTGGTCGGACCGCAATCCCCCCATCTATTTTTGGTGGCGACAGCGACGGTGCTTCTGGCCTTTGCGCCCAAATTCGCGGGGCTGCGCTGGCCGACGCTGCCTTCGGTGCCGGCCGATCCGGCGCCCGCGCCCGGAGCCAAGGCAGACAGGCGGCTCGGGCCGCTGGCGCTTTTCAGGCTGGCGCCGGTGACGGTCGTCGCGATTTTCCAGGGCGGCATCACCAACATGAACGTCTTCGTGCTGACGCCTCTTTACGGGACGCAGATCGGCCTGTCGGCGGCGGCCACTGTCTGGCTGGTGACCACGATAAGCATTGCCGGCATGCTGGCGCAGACCCCGGTCGGCTGGCTGTCGGACCGGTTCGACCGCCGCCTGATGCTGCTGGTGCAAGGGCTGGTGTCGGTGACGGCCTGCGCGTCGATCGCATGGATCGGCACCCTGTCGGTGCCTCTGCTGTTCGTGCTGTTCTTCATCTATGGCGCCACGGCGCTGACGATCTATCCGGTGGCGATGGCCTTCGGTGCATCTCAGCTTCACAGCCGGCACATGGTCGCCGCCTCCGGCACGCTGCTCCTGCTCTACTCGATCGGCAATGTGGCGACACCGGGCGTCGCAGCCGGATTGATGGCGCATCTCGGGCCTCCCGCCATGTTCCTGCTGCTCGGCGGGGGCGCTGCCCTGGTCACGCTCGCGGCCTCATACAATCTTCTGCGCCGGCCGGTCACGGCGCCGGTCATGCAACGTGTCGAGGAACGGGTTTGAGGGCGCCGCGATGAACCGGCTTGATGGCAGCGTTGTCCTGATCGCGGGCGCCGCAAGCGGCATTGGCGCCGCCATTGCCCGGCGCTGCGTTGCGGAAGGCGCCAGAGTGGTCTGCGCCGACTACGATCTTGCGGCGGCGCAAGCACTTGCCGATGGGCTCGGCGCCGCCGCGGCCGCCTGCCGCTGCGATGTGACCGATGCAGAATCAGCCAGCGGCACCGTGGACATCGCAAGGCAGCGCTTTGGCCGGCTGGACGGACTGGTGCACAACGCCGCCGCACCATCGACCAACGCCACCGTCGTCGATCTCGACGAGCAGTCCTGGCGCCGCGAACTCGATGTCAGCCTCACCGGTGCGTTCCTGATGAGCAAGTTCGCGGTCCCGTTGATCGCGGCGGGTGGCGGTGGCTCGGTGGTGTTCATCGGCTCGCAGTTCGGACGGGTCGCGACCACCAGGGCCGTCGCCTATTGCGCCGCCAAGGCGGGGCTGATCCATCTCGCCAAGGCGATGGCGGTCGACCATGCGCCGGACAAGGTGCGCGTCAACAGCCTGTCGCCGGGCGCGGTGGCGACAGAGCGCCTGCTGCGCAGGTTTCCCGACTTCGAGGCCGCCAATGCAGGTCTCGGACCCGCCCATCTGCTCGGCCGCATCGCGGAACCGGACGAGATCGCCGCGGCGGCGGCTTTCCTTTTGTCATCGGACGCATCCTTCGTCACCGGATCCGACATGCTCGTGGACGGCGGCTATGCGACACGCTGACCCTCTCCGTTCAGCTTCAAAGGAGTTGCCATGACGCTGCTCGTCACCGGAGGCACCGGCTTTGTCATGAGCGTGGTCGCACGCGCGTGGCTCGACCGCGATCCGCAGGCCCGGGCCGTGATCCTCGACAGGTCCGGCCTCGACGCGGCGGCCGAAAAGCATTTCGCGCCGGTGCGCGACCGGCTCACTGTCATCATCGCCGATATCCTCGATCCGAAGACCTGGGCCGCGACGCTGGACGAGCAAGGCATCACCGCAATCGTACATGGCGCGACGATCACGCCGATTGCGCGCGGCAGCGCCTCGGAGGCAAAACGGCAGCCGGAGGCCGAAGATCCTGCCCGCATCGTCGACGTCAATCTGATGGGCACCGTGCGGATGCTGGACTGGGCGCGAGAGAGACCGGACCTCAAGCGCTTCGTCTATGTCAGTTCCGGTTCCGTCTACCGTCACAATGGGCCGGACTGGAGCAGCGAGCCGCTGCCGGAAGACGGCTATGTCGCGCCGTTGACGCTCTACGGCATCTCGAAATTCGCCTCC
This sequence comes from Mesorhizobium sp., assembly GCF_041661565.1. Taxonomy (GTDB): domain Bacteria; phylum Pseudomonadota; class Alphaproteobacteria; order Rhizobiales; family Rhizobiaceae; genus Mesorhizobium. The sequence continues at coordinate 4,145 of NZ_JBAZUD010000169.1, read as the reverse complement.
GAGATGGTGACCAACCGCTATGCCGACCTGTTCGGCCTTTCGGCGGTCTCGGTGCGGCTTGCTTCGGTCTACGGCCCGATGGACCGCGCGACCGAGAGCCGCAACTTTCGCCATGTTCCCAACCGCGTCGCGCACATGGCTCTGGCCGGCGAGACGATCAGGCCGAACAGCCTGGACCCGGTCGGCGACTATGTCACATCGACCGACGTTGCCGACGCGATCCTCGCGCTGATCGATGCACCGCGCCTCAATTACCGCCACTACAACATCGGCTCCGGTTCCAGCCAGGCCATCGGCGAGATCATCGGCTGGGCAAGGGAACGCGTGCCCGGACTGAAGGCCGAAGTGACATCAGGAGAAGACGCCAACATCGTCCAGGATGTGAGACTGAAAGGCGGCATGTGGGGCGCGTATGACATCGCCCGCATCCTGCGCGACACCGCATGGCGGCCGCGTCCCGGCAAGGAGGCGTTCCACGCTTACATGGACTGGATATCCGCTAACGAAAACTGACCGGACCAGTTTAAGGAGACAGCCGATGCCGACCGATCCGCAGCAAGCGCCGCAACCGCGCGACTTCGTCGGCTATGGTCCGCGCCCGCCCTTCGTGACATGGCCCGGCGACGTCAAGCTCGCCATCAACCTCGTGCTCAACTACGAGGAAGGCTCGGAATACTCATGGCTGGAAGACGGCCGCAACGACAATTGGGGCGAATATAATCTCACCTCGAGCCCGCCGGTGCGCGACCTCGGCACCGAGACGCATTTCGAATATGGCAGCCGCGCCGGCGTCTGGAGCCTGGCACGGCTCTTCGATCGCTACGACATCCCGATCACCATCTCCGCTTGCGCGGTGGCGCTGGAACGCAACCCACCCTTCGTCGAATGGATGAAGGCGCGACGGCACGACCTGCTCGGCCACGGCCTGCGCTGGATCGACTACACGACCATGGAGCGCGGGGAAGAAAAGCGCCAGCTGCATGAAGCGGTTTCGCTTTACGAGAAATTGCTTGGGCGACGCCCCCTCGGCTGGAACTGCCGCTCGCTGCCCAGCGTCAACACGCGCGATCTGCTCGTCGAGGAAGGCGGCTTCCTTTACCACTCCGATCCCTGCAACGACGACCTGCCCTATTTCATCGACCACGGCGGGACAGAGATCCTGGTCGTGCCCTATTCCAAGACGCTCAACGACAGCCGTTATCTGGTGGCGCCCGGCTACAGCAATCCGCGCGATTTCGCCGAGGATTGCCGCTCGGCGATCGACTACATGCTCGACGAGGCCGGCGAGACCGGCGGCCGCATGCTGACGATCGGCATCCACGCGCGCTGGATGGGCCAGCCCAACCGGGCGTCCGGGCTGCGCGAGGTGATCGAGCACGTGAAGCGGAATCCGGCCGCTGCCTTCATGCGCCGCGAAGACATTGCCCGGTTCTGGCTGGAGAACCATGCCGGCTTCGAACAGCGCCGCTGACGGAATCCATACGCCATGTTCGAAACGCTGATCCAGGGAGCCATCATCGTCAACGCCGACGGGTTGGAGCGGCGCGATGTGGGCATCACCGACGGCCGCATCGCAGCGCTTCTCGCACCGGGAGAGACGGCTTCGGCCCGGACCGTTTTCGATGCTTCCGGCGCCTATCTGCTGCCCGGCCTGGTCGACGCTCATGCGCATCTGCGCGAGCCCGGACTGACGCACAAGGAGGACTTTTCCTCCGGCACCCATGCCGCGGCCCTCGGCGGCGTGACCACGGTGCTCGACATGCCGACCGACGAGCCATGGACGGCCACGGCCAAACAGCTTGCCGACAAGATGGCGATAACCGAGGCCCGCATCCATGTCGATGTCGGCTTGCAGACCGCGGTCAGCCGCAATCTGTCGCTGATCCCCCGTCTGCTCGATCTCGCGCCGGTCTCGTTCGAGCTGTTCACCGCCGATGTGCCCGATGACTTCCTCTTTGCGACGCCCGACGCCGTGGCCGAGGCGTTGAAGTCTTTCGCCGGCAGCGACACTTTGATCGGCATCTCGCCTGGCGACCATTCGATCCTGACCGGCAGCACAACGCTCGACCGCTCCGGCACCGTCGCCGCCTTTCAGGCCAGCCGGCCGCCGCTGGCCGAAGCCAACGGCATCGCCCGGGCGCTCATCGCCGCCGCCTCGGCCGAGACCAGAATCCATGTTCGCCAGATCAATTCCGAACTGGGCGTCGAGACGTGGAGCCGGCTGCGCGGCATGGCCGACGCGAGCGTCGAAACCACGCCGCAGAACCTGTTCTTCACGGCGCAGGATTACGAGGTGCAAGGCGCCAATCTGAAGGCCTCTCCGCCCCTGCGCTCGCCGCATGATGTGGATGCGTTGCGCGCCGCGCTGAGCGCAGGACTGATCGATATCGTTGCCACCGACCACGCGCCGCACACGCCAGCCGAAAAAGCGGCACCCTATGCGGCCTTCGCCGACATTCCGGGCGGCATGCCTGGGTTGCAAACACTGTTGCAGGCGATGCTGAAACTGGTCGACGAAGGCCTGATCGGGCTGCCGGACCTGGTACGCATGTGTGCCAGCAATCCAGCCGAGCGCTTCGGCCTCGGCCGTCGCAAAGGGAAGGTCGCCATTGGTTACGACGCCGATATCCTCATCCTCAACCCGCGCCAGTCCAGCACGATCGCCAATGCCGACCAGGTGTCGCGAGCGGGCTACACGCCGTTCGACGGCTGGACCATCCAGGCGCGGCTGACAAACGTCTTCCTGCGCGGCCGCGAGATCGTGCGCGAGGGAAAACTGATCGGCCCCAAAGTTGGACACATCGTCACCCGGGAAAGCTGAAGACCATGCCCCTGCTCGCCAACAAGACCGCCATCGTCACCGGAGGCAGTTCCGGCATCGGCCGCGCTATCGCGCTGAAATTCGCGGCCGAGGGCGCCAGCGTCGTCGTCGCCGACACGGTCGAGCAGCCGATCGAAGGCGGTGAGACCACCGCGGACTTGATCCGCTCGGCCGGCGGAGCGGCTGCTTACATCCGGGCCGACATCGCCGACTGGAACGCCGTCGATGCGCTCGTCGGTGCGACGGTCACGCAGTTCGGACGGCTCGACGTGATGGTCAACAATGCCGCGATCTACACCAGCACCAATCTGATCGACACAACGTCCGAACAATGGCACCGCGTCATCGGCGTCAACCTTACCGGCTTCTTCTACTGCTCGAAACGGGCGGTGATGCAGATGCTCGCCCAGGCGCCGGTCAACGAAACTCGCGGGCGCATCATCAACATTTCCTCGCAGCACGGCATGGTCGCCTGCCCCGGCGATTTTCCCTATTCCGTCAGCAAGGGCGCCATCGTGCAGATGACGCGGCAGATAGCCGTCGACCACGCCGAAGACCTCATCGTCTGTAACGCCATAGCACCGGGCAAGATCATCACCGGCAAGCCGGGCGTGGCCAACGACCCCGACGCACTCGACTATTCAAACCGTCGCACGCCTTGGCCGCGGCTCGGGCACCCGAACGACGTGGCAGGCGCCGCACTTTTCCTCGCCAGCGACATGGCAAGCTACATCACCGGCATCAATCTGATGGTTGACGGCGGCTGGATGGCGGGTTGACCGGGGAGCTTGAGCGCCAGTCTACGCCGCCTTGACGATGCGAAATCCCTCGATTTCCTTCACCACCGGGAGGCCTTTCCAGCGTTCTGAATCGTGGAGGATGATCAGCCTGTCGAGGTTGCCCCCAATCTCGGTGTTGATCCGGTCGATCGTCTTGAGCTGATCCCAGACGCTGCCGACCGCGTTGTTGAGCGGCTGGTAGACGCCGTCATGCTTGTGGCCGGTGATCTGCCGGGATGAGTAGACGCAATCGCCCGAAAGGACGATGCGGCCTCGCGCGGTCTCGACGATGACGAATTGCTGTCCCATCGTGTGGCCCTGTCCCAGGCGGACATGGATTCCCGGCAGGAGATCGTCCCGGTCGCCATCGACCAGTGTGAGGCGGTGTTCCACCGAGGCGTCGAAGGCTGCGCGCAGGTCGTCCGGATCGATAATGGCGGTGAGGAAGCCGTATTGCACCGGCAGCGCCATCGCCTCGTGCCAGGACAGCAACTCCTGCTTTTGCAGATAGAGGCGGGCTTTCGGAAACTGGTCGATCGAGCCCA
>NZ_JBAZUD010000168.1:0-10128 GCF_041661565.1 Mesorhizobium sp. | reverse complement strand
GCATGTCGACGAATTGCTTGTCGACCTGGTCCAGCCGGGTTCCCAGCCGCCAGTAACCATCCGGCGTGGCGAAGGCACGCAACAGCTGGCCGTCGCGGTCCTGGACTTCGGTCGAGACCGTGAGTTCCGCCGGGAGTGGCGGCGGGAAGGCGCGGTCGAGCTCCCAGAGGGATGCGATGGAGACCAGTGCCAGGCCACCGACGCCGGCTGCGGCGATGGTGATGCGGCGGATGGATTTCCTGGAGAACACGGCGCTGCCCCTCATCCGGCTGCCGCCACCTTCTCCCCGTATAGTGACGGGGAGAAGGGAGCTGTGGCATCCATCGGCGCTTTCTCTGCGACGTTCGAAGTTGGCGAAAGCTTTGCTGCCGGCCTCTTTCTCCCCGTCACTATACGGGGAGAAATGCCCGGCAGGGCAATGAGGGGGCGGCACAAGCCTATCCTTCATATCAGCAACCCTTACGGCGCCTTGATCTCCATCATGCCGGTGGCGGTACGGGCCGAGTATTGCGGCCGGTACATGTCCTCCACCGTGGCGGCCGGATGGGCGTAGGTGCCTGGCGTCACGGCGCGCACGACATAGGCGAGCGTCAGATTGTGGTCGTGGTCGCCGTCGGCCGGGTTGAACGCCGCGACGAACCGGTCGTCGCGGAATTCGAGATGCGCGGCATCGGTCTGCGCCAGCCAGGAGAAGTTCGTCAGCTGGGCGCTGGAGACCAGGCCTGGATTGTCGATCTCGAAGCCGGCGGGCAACAAGTCGGTGATCAGCAGGCGCGACGGCCAGCTGTTCTGCTCGTTGACCTTGAGCACGACGACATAGCGCTCGTTCTGGGTTGCCTCCGTCACATTGGCTTCGGTGCCGTCGAGCTTGTAGTAGGTGCGCTCGATGGTGAAGCCGTCGCCGCCGGCCGGCAACGGCTCTACCGGCGACGCCACGGTGGTGACGACGGCCTGCAGAGGGGTCTTGCCGGTGTTGGCGATTTCAAGTGGGCTGTCGGCGAGCTCGCCGCCATCGACCTGGTTGGAATAGCCGCCCGAATGCGGCGCGCCGTTGACGGTCAGCGTGATCGCATCATTGCCTTCCTTCAGCGCACGCGCCGCCATCAGCATCCAGGATTCATCCTGGGTGCTTGTCCAGTCGGCCGCGGCGCGTTCCCTGGTCACCAGCTTGATCAGCTCCGGCACGATCGTCGGCACCGGCTTCGATTCCGCCGCCAGGGCCAGCATCGCCGCGCCGTCACGCAGCGGCGAGCCATAGTCGGAACGATAGTAGTCGTAGGCCGTCGCCGATTTGGCCAGCTGGAGGGCGGCCTTGAACGTCGCCTCCGAGCGCTGGGTGTCGCCGTAGAGCGCCAGGCTCGCCGCCAGCTGGGCGACGGCCATCGGGCTCGAGAAGGCTTCCAGCTGGGTGTCGGCGTAATAGCGCAGGTCGCCGATGGAGGCCTTCTTGTTGCGGGCCAGGACGTAGAGGGCGTAGGCGATCTCGCTGCCGCGATCCTGCACGCTCTGGTCGTAGCCGAGAGAATTCTGCAGGTTGCTCAGCGCCTGGTTCATGGCAAGGGCCGGCACGTCGTATTTCTGCTCGCGCGCCCGGGTCAGGAACTCGCTCACATAGGCGTCGAGCCACGGATCGCCGGAGCCCGGACCCCAAAGGCCGAAGCTGCCGGACGAGGACTGGTAGCTCAGCACCTTGTAGATGGCGTCCTGGACGCGGCCATGCAGGTTCGGGTCGCTTTCCATGCCGATGCTGGAGGCCAGGTCGTTGACATAGAGCAGCGGCATGGCGCGGCTGGTGGTCTGCTCGGCGCAGCCATAGGGGTAGCGGTCGAGCGTCATCAGCAGCGACGGTACGTCGAAGGCCGCGGCCTGGGAAACGCCGACGCTGACCGAGGCGCCGTCAAGCAGGCTTGCCGCCAGCAGTTCCTTGTCGACGCGTAGCGCGCCGCCATTCGGCTTGAGGTCGACCACGAGGCGGGTGGTGACAGGCAATTGCGCCGGGCGTACCGGCACATACAGCGTCTGCTCGACCCTGGTGCCGTCGGCATGGGCAAGCTTGATGGTGAGAGAGGCATTGCCTGCCGTGGTTGCGACCAACGGCACGGTCAGCGTCTGGCGCTTGCCCTGGGCGAGCGTCAGCTTCGCGGGCAAGGGCTTGTCGCCGGTCGACAGGTCGCCCGTCGTTTCGATCGACAGCGCATAGTCGCCGGCAGGGCCGTCGGTGTCGGCGACATCGAGGCGCATGACGGCGTTGTCGCCGGGCGCGAGGAAGCGCGGCAGGCCGGCGGTGATCACCACTGGATCGCGAACGATGACATCGGACTGGGCATGGCCGACCGCTTCCTTGGTCCAGGCGACGGCCATGACGCGCACGGTGCCGTTGAACTGAGGGATGTCGAAGTCGATCCTCGCCTTGCCGTCGGCATCGAGCTCGACCGGACCGGAGAAGAAGGCGACCAGCTTTTCGGTCGGCGGGCTGCCCTGCGCCTGCATGTTGGAGCCGTCGCCGCCGGTCCTGATCTTGCCGGTGTTGCCCAGCGAACCGTCGATCAGGCGGCCGTAGAGGTCGCGGATCTCCATGCCGAGCATGCGCTGGCCGAAGAACCAGTTCTCGGGATCCGGCGCCTTGTAGTTGGTCAAATTGAGGATGCCGACGTCGACGGCGGCGACCATGACATAGGCGTTGGCGCCCGGCTGCATGCCGGCCACGGAAACCGGGATCGACAGCTGCTGGCGCGGCATGGTCTTGTCCGGAGGTGTCAAGGTAACCGCGAGCTTCTTGGAGCCGGGGTCGACCTTCAGCCATTTCACGCCGATGGCACGGGCCGGCATGCGCGTTTCCTGCGCATCGCCGGGCCTGAACAGGGTTGCCGTGACATAGGCGCCGGCGCCCCAGTCTTCGCCGACCGGGATGTCGACGGTGCCGCCGCCGGCCGGCACGGTCGCCGTGACGGTCTTCAGTAGCTTGTCGGAACCGATGTTGATCAGGAGTTCACCGGCAAAATGCGGCGAAACCTTTAGCTTGGCCACTTCGCCGGCGGCATAATTGTCCTTGTCGAGGGCGATTTCCAGGCCATCGGGCGTTTCGGTGGTGGTCGAGGAGACGTACCAGCCGGCGTCGAACTCATAGCTGGTCGCCGGTCCCTCGGGATCCGACGTTTCGACCTCGAGCCGGTACTGGCCCCAGTCGACGGGCACCGAGACCGTCCCGTCTCCGTCGGCGCCAAGATCGACCTGGCCGTTGGCAATGGACTTGGTGAAGGTGACCGGCTCGTAGTTCCAGGAATTGTTGGACCGGTACCACTGGTAATTGCGTTCGACCTTGACCAAGGTCCAGCGCGCACCCTTCAACGCCTCGCGCTTGCCGTCGGGATCGACGGCGATCAGGCTGAACTTGGCCGTGCCGCCCTGGGGCACCTCATTGTCGGCGAAGTCCGGCCGGATGCCGATCATGTGGCCCTGCGGACGAATGCCGATGTCGAGAGAACGCTCGATGGCGCGGCCGCCTGTTTCACGCATGCGCACCGTCACCTTCGCGTCGACCAGCTTGGTGGTGGAGGGCAGCTGCTCGACGGAGACCGGGAAAATCACCTTGCCGTCGTCACCCACCACCGGCAGTTCGGCGAGGGGGGTGACGGTGGGTTCGGCCGACTGTTCGTCGGCGAGGCCGAAGGAGAAACCCTGGAAGCGGTCCCAGTCACGCGACGTCGACAGCGTCAACTCGCCCTCGAGCGCCAGGCCCGCCGCCGGCGCGCCATAAAGGAAGCGGCCGTCAATGCTGATGTTGGCGGTTTCGCCCTGCGCGATCTCCTTCTTGTCGGCGGTCATGTCGAATTCGATGCGATCCGGCACGAAATCCTCGACCAGGAACATCTGGCTGGCGACCGCCGGCTGCTTGGGATCGGTGTAGATCGACACCGACCAGGTGCCGCGCATGGCGTTGGGTTCGAGCGGCAGGTCGACGGCATGACCGCCGGCGGATGCGCCGTCGCTGACGATGCGGCGGTCCTCGACGCCGTCGGGGCGCGAGAAGATGAAGGTCAAAGGCAGGTTGTCGACGGCCTTGGCGGCGCCGTCGCGGGCAAGGGCCGCGACATGGACATCCTCTCCGGCGCGGTAGATGCCGCGCTCGGTCCAGGCATAGACGTCCAGCGCGCCTGGCGCCGCGCGCCCGGTGACACCACGGTCCGACAGGTCGAAGCCCGCGCGGCCCATGTCGAGGAAGACGAAATCGTCGTCGCCCTGCTTGGCCATCAGCACCGCCGGCACCATGCCGCCGTCGCCGCGTGTCAGGCCGGGGTTGAAGACGGCGTGGCCTTGCGCATCGGAGATCGCCGTGCCGAGGACCTCGTTGTTGCGGGCAACCAGCGTCAGCTCGGCGCCGGCGATCGGCTTGGCGCTGCCAAGCGAGCGGGCGAAGACATTGAGCCCGTCCTGGCCGGTATAGGTGGACAGCCCGATATCGGAAACGACGAACCACTGGGTGGCCAGCGAACTGTAGTCATCGCCCTTGCCGTCGACGGCCTGCGCGGTCAGCACATAGACGCCGGGCTTGCGCTTGGGCAGCGCTTCGTCGACCGGGAAGGAGGTGGTGACCTCCTTGTTGAGGTCGTTGGCGATGTCGAGCTGGCCCTGCCAGACCGGCGCGCCCATCTGCTCGGAGATGTTGGAAATGTCGTAGCTGTCAAGCTGGTGCAGGAACTGGTAGCCCGACAGAAGCTGCGCCAGCGAACGGTCGCCGATTCGGTAGAGCTTCATTTGGGCGACGCTCATGTTGACGGTGACGACCGGGATGCCCCGGCGCGCGCCTGCCGGCAGGACGAAGCTGTCGCCGGTGAAGCGAGCCGAAGGTGCGCGGTCCTGCACATAGATCGACAGCACCACGGGCGCGGCGGTCACTTCGCCGATCGCCGCCGGCAGCCCGGCGCGAAAGGTGACGTCATAGTGCTGGCCGTGTTCGAGGCCCTCGACGCAGATTTGCTTGTCCTTGGCCTCGACGCCCTTCGGCGGCGCGTTGTCGACGGTGACGAACTGCGCGTAGTCGACGCCGGTCTTGACCAGATCCTCGGAAAACTGCGCGCAGATGCGCGGCGCACTGGTGTCGGCATCGACCGTGTGGTCGACGACACGGAAGCCCTTGCGCGCCTTGAGATCGGCATAGTCGGCCTGGACGGCGGGCGACGCGACCAGCGCAAGGCTGGCTTCGTAGGCCTGCAGGGCAGGGCGGTAGAGGTCGCGCTTGTCGAGGCCCTTGCCGAGCAGCGCAAGCACTTCGGCCCGCGCCCTGGTGGTGCGCGACAGTTTGTAGGCATTGAAGGCGGCCGAGGTGCCGTTCGCAGGCAGAGTGGAGGCTTCCGAAGTGTTGGCGGCGGGCTCCACGGCCAGCGTTTCCCGCGCCAAGGCGAGCCAGAGCTGGCCGTCATCGGGCAGGACCGAGACCGCGGCTTCGTATTTCAGCATGGCGGAGCGATGGTCGCCGCCCAGCACGGCCTGCGCGGCCGCGCTGGTCAGGCCGGCAATGCCCTCGGTCGGCTTTTCAAAGGCCGGGCCGAGCAGCTTGTTGCGGTATTGCTGGGCCTGGTCTGCCATCCAGCTGGGGAAAAAGGCCAGCTCCGGCGGCGCGCCGATGTCGGGATCGCCATCGATGGTGACCACCTTGCCGGCCACCGCGCCATTGAAGGGCTTCAGCTGGTTGTAGTCGGACTTGAGGAAGCACCATTTCGCCTTGTTGTTGTAGGTGAAGGCGCGGCAGGCGGGATCGCCCAGGCAGGTCGTCTTGCACTGGTCGAGCGTGACATTCTGGTCGGACCTGAGGTCGAAGCCGAAATAGTCGGAATTCTCGGTTGTTGCGATTCGCCGCGCTTCGGCCGCTTGCGCGACAGGGCCCCAGGCGAAGAGAAGAAGGATCAGAATCGACAGACCACGAGCCGCGCGCATTGCCATTACACCCTCCAGACAGTGCTGACGTCCAGGCATGATCAAGCTTCAGTCAAGCTTGTCAACACAAGGACGCGGCAGGGTTCCGCCCGCCAACGGTTTCCTTTCCGGCGGAACGCCGGTAGTACCTCCATAGGATAGGGATCACGCATTCTTGCGAAGACGCAAAAGGTGTGAATTCCAAGCCCGTCCTATTTCAGACAATTGGATTGTGGCCCCTTTACGAGCATTTCAAAACTTCATTCCAATTTTAGTTTTGTAACCTAGGTTGTGTTTAATGTCGGCGGATGAAGAGCAGATGTCAGGGGGCACGGCGCCACGGCGCACGCTTCCGCGCGCCCTGCTTTTGGCTGCGGTTTGCGCGGCCGCGCTGGCCGGGGAATCGAGACCGGCGGCAGCCTTCGAACTGTTCGGCATCAAGCTGTGGGGCTCGTCCAGCGACGAGGATGCCGACATTGTCGATCCGCTGCGCTACGCCGTCACCATCAATGCGCCCGACGCCGACAAGGACCTTGTCAAGAAGCTTGGCAACGCCTCGTCCCTGGAAAGCGACGTGGACCGGCCGGTGGCCGGTTCGCTGGGCCTGATGGCCAAGGCGCGGGGCGATCGCGAGCAGCTTGTCGCCGCGCTCTATGCCGATGCGCGCTACGAAGGCGTCGTCACCGTCACCATCGACGGCAAGCCGCTCGACGATCTGCCGCCCGATGCCGAGTTCAAGGGACCGCAACCCATCCCGGTGGTTATCGACATTGTCGCCGGCCCGAAATTCACCCTCGGCAATATCAGGCTTGAAGGTGACGCGGCCGGGCTTATGAGCGCCGATTATGGCCTTATCTCCGGCGGCGATGCCGGCTCGGGGTCCGTGCTCAAGGCGGAAGCGCTGATCGTTCGGACGCTGAAGCAGGAAGGCAGGCCGCTGGCCAGGGTGACGGATCGCCAGATCGTCGCCGACCATGCCACCTCGACGCTCAACGTGACGCTGACGGTCGCGGCAGGCCCGGTGGCCGGTTATGGCGCGACCACGGTGGAAGGTACGGAAAAGGTCGATCGCGACTTCACCGAATACATGACCGGCCTCAAGCACGGCCGGCAATATTCACCCGAAGAGGTCAGCGACGCGCGCGACCGGCTGCTGGCGCTCGAGGTGTTCAACAGTGTGACGCTGAAGGAGGCCGACAAGCTCGACGCCGACGGCAACATCCCGATAGGCGTCCAGGTCAGCGAGCGCAAGCCCCGCTATTTCGGCCTTGGCGGCACCTTGTCCAACACCGAGGGCCTTGGCCTGGAAGGCTATTGGGGTCATCGCAACCTTTTCGGCCACGCCGAAAAGCTGCGCATCGAAGGCGCCATAAGCGGCATCGGTAGCAATGGTCTGGGCGAGCTCAACTACAATGCCGGGGTGATGTTCGAGAAGCCGGGCGTGGTCGGGCCGGCATCGAAGTTCTTCGCCGGCGTCAAGACGGTGCTCGAGCATCCCGATGCCTATGACCATTTTTCGGTCAAGGGCAGCACCGGCCTGTCCTACGAACTCGACAAGAAGCAGACCGTCTCGGCGGAGGTGGCGCTCGATTATTCGCGGATTACCGACGCCTTCGGCAAGCACAAATACCTGATCGCCAGCATCCCGCTGCAGTATGTCTACGACAACAGGGACAACCGGCTGAATCCGACCAGCGGCTTCAGGCTGCTGGCTTACGCCGAGCCGAGCTACGACATCTTGAGTGGTGCCGCCTTCCTCAAGCTGAAGGGCGAGGGGTCGGCCTATCAGTCGGTGGATTCGGCATCGAAGTTCGTGCTGGCCGAAAGGGTCGCCGTCGGCTCGATCGTCGGCACCAGCCTGGAACATGTGCCGGCCGACCGGCGCTTCTATTCGGGCGGTGGCGGCTCGGTGCGCGGCTACGCCTATCAGGGCATCGGCCCCAAGGATTTCAACGGCCAGCCGATCGGCGGCCTCTCCTTCTTCGAGACCTCGGTGGAAATGCGCATCGCCATCACCGACACGATCGGCATCGTTCCGTTCGTCGATGCCGGTTCGGTATCGACGAAATCGATTCCGAACTTCTCCGACGTCAAGGTCGGCGCCGGCGTCGGATTGCGCTATGTGACACCGTTCGGACCGCTGCGCATCGACGCCGCGGTGCCGCTCAACCGCGATCCGGGCGATCCGACTTTCGGCATCTATGCCGGCATTGGGCAGGCGTTCTGAGCGATGAAGACAGTCTGGCGCATTCTCCGCATTGTCGTTTACACGTTGCTCATCGTCGTCGCCGGTGCGATCGGCGCCCTGGTGGTGCTGACGAAGACCGAGCGCGGCCGCGACAATCTCGCCGGCATCATTTCAAGGCTGGCCTCGAGCGACGACACCAAGATCACCGTCAGCGGCATCGACGGCGTCTGGTCGGGCAACCTCAGCGTCGACCACGTCGTTCTCGAGGACCGCCAAGGCGCCTGGCTGGTGGCGCGCAAGGTGGCGGTCGACTGGTCGCCCCTGGCGCTGCTGTCCAAGCGATTCAGCGCCGACCGCATCGCGGCCGAACGCATCGAACTGGCGCGGCTGCCGGTTGCTTCGACCCAGCAGCCGGCCCAGAGCAGCACGACGACACTGCCGGTTTCGGTCGACGTCAAGCAGTTCGATCTGCCTGAAATCGCGCTTGGCCAGGACCTTGCCGGCAGCGGCATCGCCGAACTCGCGGCCAAGGGGATGCTCAAGGCCGATGCCGCGCCGCTTGCCGTCGAGACGACGCTCAACGTCACCCGTCACGACGGCAAGCAGGGCAATGTCGACGCCAAGATCCACTTCGCCCCGGCCGACAACAGGCTCGATCTCGACCTCAAGGCGTCGGAGCCAGCGGGTGGCATCATTGCCAATCTGCTTAAGCTGCCCGATGCGCCGCCGGTCGACATCGCGGTGTCGGGCACCGGCCCACTCGCCAACTGGAACGGCATCGGCACCTTCAGCGTCGACGGCAAGATCGTCACCCAACTGACCGGTCGCCATCAGCTTACCGACAAGGGCAACCATGTCGAGGCCAGGGGCGATGGCGATTTCGCGCGCTTCCTGCCGGAGAATTTGAAGCCATTGTTCGCCGGCAAGACCACGTTCGATGTCGCGGGCATTGCGACCGCCGCCGGCGGCATCAGTGTCGAGCGGGCCAACATCGACAGCGATGCGGTGCACGGCACCGCCAAGGGCATTGTCGACCCGGAAGGTGCCAGCGATATGTCCGTCGAACTCGCCACCAAAGGGCCGCCCGTGGTGATCAGCGTCGGCAGCAAGGAACAGCCGATCACGCTCGCGATCAAGAATGCAACCGCACGTGCCTTCGGTGACGGCCGGGCGCCGGCCGTCGACATCGGCGCCTCGTTCGTGTCGATCGTCGCCGGCGGCACGCGCCTGGACGATCTGGCGGCTCAGATCCACTCCGATGGCTTCGACATCCAGAACCGCGCCGGGCCGGTGACCGTCAAGCTGGAAGCGGGCGGGCTGAATACCGACGTGGCGACGCTGGCACCGCTGATCACCGGCAAGGTCGATGTCGACCTGGCCGGTTCGATCAGCAAGGACGCCATCGCCATCGACGAGGGCACCTTGCGGTCCGACGCGCTGAACGCCTCGCTGACGGCGACAGTGGCACTTGCCGATCTGTCGATGCAGCTCAAGATGAATGCCGACGCCGTGGCGACAGCCCTGCCGCCGCAGATCGCCTCGGTGCTCGGCGCGCGGGTGAAATTCTCGGCCTCGGCGACTCGCGACCCGCAGGGTTCCTTCGCCGCCAATTCGATCGAATTCACGTCGGGTTCCCTCAGCGCCAGCGGCACGGCGAGCGCGCAAGGCACGGACATCCAGGCCGACATAAAAGGCAAGCTGGGGGATGTTTCGGTGCTGTCGCCGATGGTCGGGGTGCCGGTCGCCGGGGGCGTCGACTTCGCCCTGTCGGCCAGCGGCGCCCGGACCGCGCCCGATTTCACGGTCTCCGCCGACAGCGAAAGTCTGACCGCCTCCGGCCGCACGGTGAAGAGCATCAAGCTGACGGCAAGCGGCAAGGCCGACATCGCCAATCCCGCCGCCACCATCGCGCTGACCGGTCTGGTCAACGAACAGGCACTCGACATCAAGGCGGCGCTGGTGACGAGCGACGGCAAGCGTTCGATCAATGGTTTCCTGGTTTCGCTGGGCGACAACAAGGTTTCGGG
>NZ_JBAZUD010000167.1:0-10242 GCF_041661565.1 Mesorhizobium sp. | reverse complement strand
ATCTCCCCCACAAGTGGGGAGATTGGCAGCTTCGATGCCTCAGCCCGCCTTCAACCGCGAGCCCGTCAGCAGGCCGCGCTCTTCCAGGACGGGATAGGCCATCGATGCCAGCAGCGAGTTGATCTGCTTGAGGTCGCGGATGGTGTCGAGGTGGATCGAGCTGGTCTCGACGCTCCTGGCGGTGCCGTCGCGCAGGCGCACGAAATGGCTGGCGCTGGTTTCCTTCTCTCGGGCGCGCAACTGGTCCTTTTCCAGCACGAGCTGGCGCGCGGTCTCGGGATCGCGCGACACCAAGACGTTGAAGGCAAGACGCGCGTTGGCCAGCACCGAGCCGTGGAAGGCGAACAGCTCGCTCCAGCCCTCTTCGGTGAATTCCAGCCCGCGCTCGAACTTCTTCTTCACATGCATCAGCATGTTGCGCACGATGATGTCGCCGACCTGCTCCAGCTTGACGCAGGCGCCGATCAGTTCCTGGCAGCGCAGCGCCTCGTCCTCGCTCAGCGGGTTCCTGGTCAGCTTGGCGAGGTAGAGCTTGATCGCCGCGTGCTTGCGGTCGACGCGGTCGTCGAGCGCTGCCAGCGCCTTGATCTTGTCGGCGTCGGCGCTTTCATAGAGCTCGATGATGCGCTTGAGCATGATCTCGACGGTCTCGCAGACCCGCACCACTTCGCGCGTGGCGTTGGCCAAGGCCTGGCTCGGCATGTCGAGCGCGCTTTCGTTGAGCGCGGAGAGCTCGATGACGTCGAGCGAGGCGGCCGGCGCCGGCTTGGTGCCGAGCGCCACGATCCTTTCCGAGGCGCGGTAGACGAGGCTGGCCAGAGGCAGCCCGGCCAGCAGGATCAGCACGTTGAACAGGATGTGGGCGTTGACGATCTGGTCCGCCGCCGTGGTGCCCAGGAAGGCGAAGCTCGGCCTGGCGATCATGACCAGGATCAGCATGACCAGGGAGCCCAGGCCCCGCATCAGCAGGTTGCCGATCGGCACGACGCGCACTTCGGGGCTCGACGAGCGGGTCAACATCGGCGCGATGATCGAAGAGCCCAGATTGACGCCGAGGATGAGGACGACGCCGAGTTCCGGCGTGATCAGGCCACGGCCGGCCAGCGTCGCCATCAGCAACACCGCCGCGATGCTCGACTGGAACAGCCAGGTGACGACGGCGGCCAGAAGATAGGCGGTGATGGAATCGCTGGAGAAGTAATTGAGGATCACCGGCAGCAGCTGGCTGTTGCGCAACGGCTCCGATGCCTGGCCGATCATTTCCAGCGACAGGATCAACAGGCCGATGCCGACCAGGATGCGCCCGGTCTGGCGCCAGTCGCGCCGCTCGGTGGCCATGAACATCACCGTGCCGGTGATCAGGCAGAGCGGCACCAGCAAGGTGAGATCGAAGGTGAGCAGCTTGACCACCAGGGCCGAGCCGATCTCGGCGCCGCGCACGGCGAGCTGGCCGGCGGCGCCGGAGACGATGCCTGAACCGGCGAAGGAGCCGACCAGCAGCGTGACGGCGGTGGAGCTTTGCAAGGCAATAGCAAGCCCGGTGCCGGCCAGCACCGCCATGACCGG
This sequence comes from Mesorhizobium sp., assembly GCF_041661565.1. Lineage (GTDB taxonomy): Bacteria > Pseudomonadota > Alphaproteobacteria > Rhizobiales > Rhizobiaceae > Mesorhizobium. The sequence continues at coordinate 8,676 of NZ_JBAZUD010000167.1, read as the reverse complement.
ATTGCGCATGGTGGCGCGCAGCCTATGGCGCAGCACGTCGCCATAGGCGCGTTCGACACCCGTCTTCACCATGCGTGTGGCAAAGAGCATCAGCGCCACCGCGCCGGCAAGGTGCAGCAGGACGACGGAGCCGCTCATGACCTGGGACGCGCTCCTTGCGGCGCGGCCATATGGTTCGACAGAGGAAGAATGCGAATCGCCAACATTTCGAGGACCGATATAACCTCCGATTACTTTTAGCCGGATAATAAGTTCTGTCCACCTTGGACGTTCCCCGGCGTGCGACGGAGCGTGTCGGAAACGAACGGCGGGCCGGCATCTCCGCCCGATCGATTGCATTAAATTGGCTCAGCTAAATGTTGGAATTCATTACAGATTTGTAATGCGGGCGTTCAGTTTGGGTTCATGCCCTTACCGCTACTCGTTGGATATCGACAACCAAGGAGACTTCCAATGAAACGCATTGTTCTTTCCGCTCTCGCTTTCTCGATGCTGGCCGCCACCTCGCTGACGGGCCAGGCCGCGCCGATGAACGCCCCGGCCGCGCCGCAGTCGAATTCTACCCAGGTCGACTGGCAGAAGCCGACCCATCGCGACGTGAAGAAGCGCGTCATCCAGAAGCGCGTCATTCAGAAGCGCGTTATCCAGAAGAAGGTCATCGTGAAGCGCGGCAACTGGCGCCATGGCCAGAAGTATTCCGGCTGGCGCCAGCATCGGCCGATCCGCGACTATCACCGCTACGGCCTGCGTCGTCCCGGCCCCGGCCAGGAGTGGATCCGCGTCGGCAATGACTATGTGTTGGTCAGCATCCTGTCCGGCATCATTTTCGGCGCGATCGCCGCGCACTAAGGCGTCGGCCTATTGCTGACAAAGCAAGGCGGCCCCCAACGGCCGCCTTTCTTTTGCCCTGTGGAAACCGGGTATGGCCCGTATTGGGGGTCGTCGGATTTCGCGGGCATGATTATATGGTGGGCAAACGAGTTCCCCGATGCGCTTTCCACCCGCCTTCCTCGACGAGATACGCGACCGCGTGCCGATTTCATCGGTCATCGGCCAGCGCGTCGCGTGGGACAGGAAGAAGACCAATGCGCCGCGCGGCGACTATTGGGCGTGCTGCCCGTTCCACGGCGAGAAAAGCCCGTCCTTCCATTGCGAGGACAAGAAGGGCCGCTACCATTGTTTCGGCTGTTCGGTCTCGGGCGATCATTTCAAGTTCCTCACCGAACTCGACGGGATGAGCTTTCCGGAGGCGGTCGAGAAGATCGCCGACATGGCCGGCGTACCGATGCCGGTGCGCGATGCGCAGGAGGAGCGCCGCGAGAAGGAGCGCGCCAGCCTGACCGATGTCATGGAGATGGCGACCGCCTTCTTCCAGGAACGGCTGCAGGGGCCCGAGGGCGCGAAGGCCCGCGCCTATCTTCGCGACCGGGGCCTGACGCCGGCGACCCAGCAGTCGTTCCGGCTCGGCTACGCGCCCGACAGCCGCAACGCGCTGAAGGAGCATCTGGCGGCCAAGGGCGTGCCGAAGGCCGATATCGAGGCGTGCGGTCTGGTGCGCCATGGCGACGACATACCGGTTTCCTATGACTGGTTCCGCGACCGCATCATGTTCCCGATCCCGGATTCGCGCGGCAAGATCATCGCCTTCGGCGGCCGGGCGCTGGCGCCGGACGCGCTTGCCAAATACATGAACTCGCCGGACACGGAGCTCTTCCACAAGGGCAATGTGCTCTACAATTTCGCCCGCGCCCGCAAAGCCTTGGCAAAAGGCGGCACCGTCATCGCCGTCGAAGGCTATATGGACGTGATCGCGCTGGCGCAGGCCGGTTTCGAGAATGTCGTGGCGCCGCTCGGCACCGCGCTCACCGAGAACCAGCTCGAGCTGTTGTGGCGCATGGCGGCGGAGCCGATGCTTTGCTTCGATGGCGACAAGGCTGGACTGAAGGCCGCATGGCGGGCCGCCGACATGGCGCTGCCGTCGGTGCAGGCCGGACGCTCGGCGCGCTTCGCGCTGCTGCCGGAGGGCAAGGATCCCGACGATCTGGTCAAGGCCGAGGGGCCGGACGCCTTCCGTCTGGTGCTGGCCGAGGCGCGGCCGCTGGCCGACCTGCTATGGATGCGCGAGACGGCCGGCGGCGTGTTCGACACGCCAGAGCGGCGGGCGGAGCTCGAAAAGACGCTGCGCGAATTGACCAGCCGCATCCGCGACGAGAGCCTGCGCTACCACTACCAACAGGAAATGCGCGAGCGGGTGCTGAGCTTCTTCGGCGCGCAGCGCGGTGCGCGGCAAGGCCGTCAGGGCGGACGCCAGGACTGGCGGCCGGGCCAGGGCAAGGCGGCAGCACCCGGCGGCCAGTTCGCCAAGGCCGGCGGCGGGCGCACCGCGATCACTGAAAGCCTCGGCCGTTCGGCGCTGGTCAAGCGCGGCAGCGAGGGCATGTCGGTGCGCGAAGCGACGATCATCGTCGCGCTGATCAATCATCCGGCGCTGATCGACGAGAATTTCGCCCATGTCGAATTTCTCGACCTCGCCAATTCCGATCTCAAGAGACTGCACGCGGCGATCCTCGACGCCATGGCGCATGACACGGCCAACGACCGCGACGCCGTGATCGCGACAATAGCGCGCGCCGGCTGCATGGAGATCTGGGAGCGGGCGGTCGGCCTGATCAGGCGGGCGCGGCAATGGCCGGCGCTGGAGACGGCCGCTCTTGACGATGCCCGCGACGCCCTGAACCAGGCGCTGCACTTGCAGCGCAGCGCGCGCACCTTACATAAGGAACTGAAAGAGGCGGAGGCGGCGATGGATGCGGATCCATCGGACGAGGTCTTCCGTCATATCGTCGAGATCCAGGCTCAATTGGATGATGTGCAAGCCAAGGAAGCGCTGATCGAAGGGTTCGGCGTGTCTTCGGGCAGGGCCGGTCGAGCCTGAGCATGATCCCGGAAATGGCAACATTTTCGGAAAAGATCCTGCTCGAACCAAGAGAAAGCTGGAGACTTGTTCCGGCCTCTCAGGGCGGAAAGGCTTCGGTACGAGCGCCAAAACACTTAGACGTTGTCGCGCTTCTGGACGGCGCGAAGCGGGCTAAGTCGGGTAATTGATTCGCTTTTTTCATGCGAATCATGCGAGAGGCGCTTGACCTTCTGGCGGAATGGCGGAATCAGGACGATTCGAAACGTTAACCCGAACCCGCGTCGACGGGAAACAAGCGATGTGGGGAACTGATCACTGGACAGGCACGCTGCCTGCCACAGATATCAGGGTTAATCTGGACTTAAGGCATGTCGCCCAAGAGTGGAAACCGGTTTTGGGACAACGGCATGCACCAGGCAAAGTCAATGCGGTTACTGGCCCGGAGAGGCGCGTTTCATATGCGAGCCCATCCGGTTTGACTGGTCCGACAGCTTACGCGGCTTCGATGGCAGCCGCTTGGAGAAGATAAAAACTATGGCGACTAAGGAAAAGGAAGAGGTCGAGACCGAACGCGAAGGCGCCACCGATGGGCCTCTGCTCGACCTTTCCGATGATGCTGTCAAGAAGATGATCAAGGCCGCCAAGAAGCGCGGCTATGTCACCATGGACGAGCTGAATTCGGTTCTGCCCTCGGAGGAAGTGACCTCCGAGCAGATCGAGGACACGATGGCGATGCTGTCCGACATGGGCATCAACGTGGTCGAGGACGATGAGCAGGGCGAGGAGCCCGAAGCCACCGACACCGCGGCCGATGCCGAGGAAGACGCCAACGAGCTGGCCGAACAGACCGGCACCGCCGTTGCCGCGACGACCACCAAGAAAGAGCCGACCGACCGCACCGACGATCCGGTGCGCATGTATCTGCGCGAGATGGGCTCGGTCGAGTTGCTGTCGCGCGAGGGCGAAATCGCCATCGCCAAGCGCATCGAGGCCGGCCGCGAGACGATGATTGCTGGCCTGTGCGAGAGTCCGCTGACCTTCCAGGCAATCATCATCTGGCGCGACGAGCTCAACGAATCCAAGATCTTGCTGCGCGAGATCATCGATCTGGAAGCCACCTATGCCGGACCCGAGGCCAAGCAGGCCCCGGTGGTCGAGCGGGTCGAGGAAGCCAAGGTCGAGGACAAGCCGCGCCGTTCGCGCGACGAGGAAGAAGATATCACCAACGTCGCCGCCGACACGCGCGGGCTGGTCGATGATGACGAGGAAGACGAGGACGAAGCCAGCCTGTCGCTGGCGGCCATGGAAGCCGAACTGCGTCCGCAGGTGATGGAGACGCTGGACGTCATCGCCGACACCTACAAGAAACTGCGCAAGCTGCAGGACCAGCAGGTCGAGAACCGGCTGGCCGCCGCCGGCACGCTGTCGCCCAGCCAGGACCGCCGGCTGAAGGAACTCAAGGACCAGCTGATCAAGGCGGTGAAGTCGCTGTCGCTCAACACGGCGCGCATCGAGGCGCTGGTCGAGCAACTTTACGACATCAACAAGCGCCTGGTGCAGAACGAAGGCAAGCTGCTGCGGCTGGCCGAGAGCTACGGCGTTCGGCGCGAGGAATTCCTGAAGGAATATCAGGGGTCCGAACTCGACCCGAACTGGACGCGCGCGATCGGCAATTTGACCTCGCGCGGCTGGAAGGAATTCACCAAGAACGAGAAGGACGCCATCCGCGACCTGCGCGCCGAGATCCAGCATCTGGCGACCGAAACCGCGATTTCGATCCTGGAATTCCGCAAGATCGTCAACCAGGTGCAGAAGGGCGAGCGCGAAGCCGCGATCGCCAAGAAGGAAATGGTCGAGGCCAATCTGCGTCTCGTCATCTCCATCGCCAAGAAATACACCAACCGCGGCCTGCAGTTCCTCGACCTGATCCAGGAAGGCAATATCGGCCTGATGAAGGCGGTCGACAAATTCGAATACCGCCGCGGCTACAAGTTCTCGACCTACGCGACATGGTGGATCCGGCAGGCGATCACGCGTTCGATCGCCGACCAGGCGCGCACCATCCGCATCCCGGTGCACATGATCGAGACGATCAACAAGATCGTGCGCACCTCGAGGCAGATGCTGCACGAGATCGGCCGCGAGCCGACGCCGGAGGAACTGGCCGAAAAGCTCGCCATGCCGCTCGAAAAAGTGCGCAAGGTGCTGAAGATCGCCAAGGAGCCGATCTCTCTCGAAACGCCTGTGGGCGACGAGGAAGATTCGCATCTGGGCGACTTCATCGAGGACAAGATGGCGATCCTGCCGATCGACGCGGCGATCCAGGCCAATCTGCGCGAGACCACCACGCGCGTGCTGGCGTCGCTGACGCCGCGCGAGGAGCGCGTGCTCAGAATGCGCTTCGGCATCGGCATGAACACCGACCACACGCTGGAAGAGGTCGGCCAGCAGTTCTCGGTCACCCGCGAGCGTATCCGGCAGATCGAAGCCAAGGCGCTGCGCAAGCTCAAGCACCCGAGCCGGTCGCGCAAGCTGCGCAGCTTCCTCGACAGCTGAGGATTGCCGGTTCTAAAAGATCAAGGGCGCTCGTCGAGGCGCCCTTTTTCATTTGAGCGTGGCCCTGCGCCATGCCGTGGTAGGATGCAGATATGTCGCAATCGCATTCTCACTCCCATCTGTGGCCCGGCGTGCCGCTTGCGCTTGGCTCGGCCGCGCTGTTCGGGGCGACGCCGCCACTCTCCAAGCTGCTGCTTGATACGGTCAATCCCTTCATGCTTGCCGGCCTGCTTTATCTCGGCGCCGGTCTTGGCCTTGCCTTGTATCGCCGGCTTCGAGGCAAGCAGGCCATGGACGGCGAAGCGCAACTGAGGAGCGGGGATATTCCCTGGCTCGCTTTGGCAATCGGCATGGGTGGTGTCGTCGCCCCCGTGTTGCTGATGTACGGCCTCAGCCTCAACTCGGCATCCAGTTCTGCATTGCTGCTCAACCTGGAAGGGCTGGCAACGATGGCAATCGCCTGGCTCGCCTATCGCGAGAATGTCGATCGCCGCCTGCTGTTCGGCGCTTTTGCCATTCTCGCCGGGGCGGTGCTGCTATCGTGGGATGGCAATGGCGTTGCCCTCAACCCTGGCGCCCTGCTGGTGGCGGGAGCCTGTGTGGCTTGGGGGATCGACAACAATTTCACCCGCAAGATCTCGGCGACCGACCCGGTGGTGATCGCCATGCTCAAGGGTCTGGTGGCGGGCGTCGTCAATGTCGGGCTGGCGCTTGCCGGCGGGGCTTCCTTTCCCGCGGCGTCAATCGTCGCGGCGACCGCGGCCGTCGGCTTCCTCGGCATCGGGGTCAGCCTCGTGATGTTCATCCTGGCGTTGCGCCATCTCGGCACAGCGCGGACCGGAGCCTATTTTTCCTTGGCGCCGTTTATCGGCGCGCTGCTGGCAATCGCCATCCTCGGCGATCCGCTTACGCTCAAGCTGGCGATGGCGGGCCTTCTGATGGGGGTCGGCTTGTGGCTGCATCTGTCGGAGCGCCATGAGCATGAGCACGACCACGAGGCACTGGAACACGAGCACAGCCATGTGCATGACGAGCACCACCAGCACCATCACGACGGGGCGGTCAGCGAGCCGCATTCGCATTGGCACCGGCATGCGCCGATGCGCCACCGGCATCCGCACTATCCAGACCTGCATCATCGGCATGGCCACGGCTGAGGATGATGCTCGAGCAAGGGACCAGTCCTGAACTGACCGTCTGGTACAATACGCGCTGCCCGGTCTGCGATGCCGGCATTGGCCTGCAGAAGCGGCGGCTCATCGAAGCCATAAGGGCTGGTCGCATCGAATTTCGCGACATCAATCTGGAGCCGGCAGCCCTTGCCCGTTTTGGCGCCTCGCTGGAGGACATACGCCGGCGGCTGCATGCGACCGATGCACAAGGCGAATTGCTGGTCGGCGCCGATGTTGCGATCGCGGTCTGGAAGGCAACGCCGGGCGAGGGCTGGCTGGCAACGCTGTTCGGCAATCCGATCGCATTGCCGCTGACCCGCTTTGCCTACGACCGTTTCGCCGACCTGCTCTACGCCTGGAACCGGCGCCGGGGCCGCTGGTGATCCTTGCCCGTCGCATCGCGTCGACGCCGTCCGCAAGGGCGTTCAACGTGAGCCGCCGTCAAATGGCCGTTGTTCTGGCTCGGCGCCAGAACGCGCATTGGCACGTACTCAGATACATCGTAAGATATATCTTGACCCGCTCATCTTGATTGCTTAGTTGAGATATATCGTAAGATACAACTCAAGGAGCAAATCATGCATTACGAACACAATCATTTCGGCGAGCGCATGTTCATGCACATGGCCGGCAAGTTCGGCGGTCGCGGCGGCGGTTCCGGCCCGTTCGGCGGCCGGGGTGGCGGCGGCCGCGGCGGTCCGGGCGACCTGTTCCGCGCCGGGCGCATGCTGGCCGACGGCGACCTCAAGCTGATCACGCTGTCGCTGCTGGCCGAGGCGCCGCGCCATGGCTACGACATCATCAAGGCGCTGGAAGAGCGCACCAGCGGCATCTACAGCCCGAGCCCCGGCGTGGTCTATCCGACGCTGACCTTCCTGGAAGAGGCCGGCTATGCCGCCTCCGCTGCGGACGGCAACAAGAAGGTGTTTTCGATCACCGAGGCGGGCCAGGCGCATCTTGCCGACAACCGCGAGATGATCGACGGCGTGCTCGACCACCTCGAGCGCTTCGGCCGCAAGATGGCCAAGGCGCGCGACTGGTTCGGCTGGAACGACGACGGCGAGGGCCGGCACGAGGGCAGGGGTGGCCGTGGCGGCCGTTCCGAAGCCCGCGACGAATTCCGCGCCGTGCGCCACCGGCTGCGGGCGGCGCTCGGCGACTTCGTCGACGCGTCACCCGAAAAGCAGGCCGAGGCGATCGCCATCCTCGAAAGCGCCGCCGAAGCGCTGGAAGCGCTGACGCGCAAGTAACCGGCCTCGGCTTCGCCGGCCACTTGCCCGTTCGGCCAAGGACCGATAGTGAAATTCATCCCGCGCAACCCTAATTGTGCGGGATGAATGCTGTTGGAGGAAGCCCATGTCTTTTCTGAAGCGTCTTTTCGGCGGTGGCGGCGGTGGCGAAGCTGCCGGACCGACGAGCGCGGCGCCGGCCAAGCAGGTCGAGCACAAGGGCTTCCTGATCAGCGCCACGCCCTACAAGGCGGAGGGCCAGTACCAGACCTGCGGCATCGTCTCCAAGGAGATCGACGGCGTGGTGAAGGAGCACAAGTTCATCCGCGCCGACCGCTTCGCTGGGCTCGACGACGCCGTCGACATCTCGATCAAGAAGGGCATGCAGCTGGTCGACGAGCAGGGCGAGCGGATCTTCGGCTAGAGCAATTCGCCGTCTCGCGGAAACAGCAAACCGCTCTAACTCTTTGTTTCAACGCAATTCCCAAGGGAAAGCGCTTGCGCGCTTTTCCCGGCGGACCATGAAGCGTGATTGTTCGGGAGCCGGCATTTCGAGTTTTCCTAGGATGCTCAGTCTTGTCGGTTTCGATCACGTGAGGTTGAGCCCACCATCGGAGAGCAAAATCTCGCCCGTCAAATAATCCGATTGCACGAGCATCATGACAGGTCGCCGACTAGCTTCTCGATCAGCTCACCCACACACCGTCGTCCTTGCCGGTAAGCCTATGACGCTGACCGCATCGGCGCTGATCGAGGAACAAGGCGCTACGCCCGAAATCCCGGCAAAGAGCAACAGGCGTTG
>NZ_JBAZUD010000166.1:0-10267 GCF_041661565.1 Mesorhizobium sp. | reverse complement strand
CGGGATGCAATGCGTCGAGCCAGCCAAACCCTGTCCATTGGTCTCCCGTCTGGCCGGCGATTTCCAACCATCGCCGGCTGACATCCAGGGCCCGTCCTTCCGGATCGATGATCCACGGAATTTGAGGCAGCAACTCCATCATCTGCCGAAAATGTTCCTCGGCCGCGCGCCGCGCCTGCTCCGCGCGCCTGACCGGAGACAGATCCACGATCGCGATGGACACGCCGACCACTTCTCCCGCTTCGTCGCGCGCCGGCTCGTAGGACAACAGAAGCGTCCTGCTCTCGCTGGCATCGGATGGCGGCTTTGTGATCTCGACACCGGGAATGGCTTCGCCGTTGAGCGCCCGGCGGATGTAACCTTCGATCAAGGGGAAGAGTTCGGGGACCATCTGCGCGACAGTGCTGCCGATATGGTCTTCCATCGGCCGTCCGTTCATCTGGGCCAGTCGCCGGTTCAACATCTTGTAGCGCATGTCCCGGCCCACAAAGGCCAGCCCCACGGGGGCGCCGTCATAGACCGCCTGCAGTTGCGCCAGCCGCACCGACGGAAGCAGGTCCAGACCGCCGCTGGACAATCGCCCTCGCACATCCGTCGGCACGACGGGAACGCCCTTGGCACGAAAACCCGACACCGTTCCCGGCAGATCCTCGGCGGGCAGCGGCTTTCCATAGAACCAGCCCTGCGCCAACTCACAACCAAGCCACTGAAGCATCTGCGCCTGTTCGAGTGTTTCAACGCCTTCGGCGGCGGTTATCAGCCCGAGGCTCTGTCCAAGGCCAACGACCGCGGCAACGATCTTGCGGCTGTCGCGGCGCTCCGCCATCGAACCCACGAAACTGCGGTCGATCTTGAGCTCGTCGAATGGCAGCGACTGGAGATGGGTCAAACTCGAATATCCCGTCCCAAAGTCGTCGAGACCGAGCTTGCAGCCCATGGCTTTCAGGGCCACCGCGATCATTCGCGCATTGTCGAGGTCTTCGGTCAGCGCACTTTCGGTAATCTCGACCATCAGGCGTTCCAGCGAGAAGCCTGATTGCTCGGCGATGCTCTGGATATCCCTCGGCAAACCGAGGCCGCGCAACTGGACCGGAGAGATATTGACGGAAAGGTTCAAGTGGTCCGGCAGCTTCGCCATGGCGGAGAAAGCCCGGTGGAGCAATTCGCTGGTCAAGCGGTCGATCCAGCCGTCTTTTTCTGCCAGCGCTATGAACTCGGCTGGTGGAATCCATCCCCGCTCGGGATGTTTCCATCTGGCGAGAAGCTCGAAACCTTGCAGGTCCCCGGTCCGAAGATTGACCAGGGGCTGAAAGTGCGGGCGAAAATCCCCATTGTCGAAAGCTCGGCCGACTTCCTCCAGCTCAATAGACACCGTACCCCCCACGACCCCTATGGCCTGTCATTCTGTTTCCGGCCGCCCCCCGGCCGCCGCTGAAACATGTGAACGACAGTAGACCCATTGTGCCATGATACCTAGGGTGGCGGAATGAGCCGGCTGTGGTCAATTTTTGGTAATTGACGCCGTGCGTCGCAAGTGGTGTGCCGCGCCCACATTGTCTCCGTCGCCGTGACGTGACCGCTTTCAAATGCGCAACAGCAGTTTCTCCATGGAGGCTACGTAAAGGTTCTCACGAAGCGGCCGTTCGGAGAGATTGCAGCGCCGCCACCGGCGACGCTGGTTGCGAGGTCTATACGGTGATGCCCTGGACTGCGGAGGCCAGCGGCGCGAGTGCTTCCATCTCAGCCACGGTCAGTATCATGGATGCCGCCGTGACGTTTTCCAGGAGACGGCTGCGCTTCCGCGTTCCCGGAATCGGCACCATCTTGACCTTGAGCCTGCGACTTTGGGCATACAGCCAGGCGAGCGCAATCTGCGCCGCCGAAACGCCGCGCGCCGACGCGATATCCTCGATCTTTGCGACCAGCAGCATGTTTGCTGCACGGTTTTCCGCCGAGAACCTTGGGAAATGCTGGCGCGCATCGGTGTCGGCCAGGGATGTAGCGAAAGCCCGGCCGGTCAGCATGCCGCGCCCGAGCGGAGAGTAAGGCACCACCGTCACCCCGAGTTCGGCCGCGGCCGGGACCACGTCTTGTTCGATATCGCGCGTGAAAATCGACCATTCCGACTGCAGGGCCGCGATGGGATGAATGGCATGTGCCGCGCGCAGTTCGGACGCGCTGACAGCGGACAAGCCGAGCCACTTTACCTTTCCTGCTGCGACCAGCCCGGCCATGGCACCGATGGAATCCTCCAGCGCCACGCTGTCGGTCCGGCGATGCATGTAATAGAGGTCGATGACGTCGACGCCGAGGCGCCGGAGAGACCGGTCAACGGCTGCCCGGATGAAGGCCGGACGATTGTCGATGCTCCAGTCGTCGGGGTTCTCCGGCGTGCGGCGGTAGCCGAATTTCGTGGCGATTGTGACGCGCTCGCGATTGGCCGAGACGAAGGGAGCCAGGAACTCCTCATTGGCGCCGACGCCGTACATGTCGGCGGTATCAAACATGTTGATCCCAAGGTCGATCGCTCTCTCCAGCGTCAACCGTGACTCGGCTTTGTCGGTTTCTCCGTAGAATTCGCTCATGCCCATGCAACCGAGGCCTTGGCCGCCGATCGTGGGGCCATCCTGGCCGAGTTGAACCTGGGGCATGGATGTGTTTTCGCTTGTCATCTTGGGTCTCCATATTTCGACAAGCACTGTCTATAAGTGTGGAGTGCAGTCCATGGTCAAGGGTTCAAATGCTCATTTCGGAATTTGCAAAGGCGACGGGACTCCCCGTCGATACGATCCGGTTTTATATCGCCAAGGGTCTCCTGAAGCCCAACCGTAGCCTCAAGGGCGGCTCGAACCCGTACCAACTGTTCAAGCCTGAGGATGTGACCGCCGCACGGATGATCCGACTTCAGCAGACGCTCGGCTATACGCTTGGAGAAATCCTTGCTCTCAACGAAGAGTACCGCGCCGGGGAGCACTCCTCGGAACGGACCATCGAAGTCCTCCAGTTGCAGATCGAAAGACTCCAGCAACGCAAAGGGGCTCTGGATGCGGCCCTGACTTTTCTTCACGGCAAGGTCGACTGGATAAAGTCCGGCAAACCAGGCTCCGCGCCGCGCCTGGAAGACTACCAGTGCTGAACCGGCTTCCCGGCAATTCCGCTACGCGGGATTGCCGGACAGTGATCAGGTAGCATCGGGCTTGCTGCTTCAACCCGACCGTGGGTCAGCCGACAGCGATGCGGCCGGCCAACCAGGCAGTGTGGTGCAGCGACTGCCGACTGTCGCACGCTGCCGGCGCGACCGCCTCGCTTGCCTTGTCGGCCGCCACGGTTCGAATGGCGCAGCGTTATGCGGGTGCGCGGCTCTTTCCGAAAGCCTCCACCATCGCCGCCGAATCCAGGTCGCCATGGCCTTGCGCGACCGCATCCTGCATCAGCTCGACCAAGGCATCCGGGAAAAGCTTCTGCATCCCGGTATGCGCGGTTGCGTTCGCCAGCAGCAGGGCGCCGGCCAGATCCGTTTTCAAGGCCGATTGCACATCCGTGTAGTCGCCCGCAACGATCATCTTCCTGAACGATTGCGAGCGCGCGTTGATCTCGTCGAGGAAGCAGGGGATCAGGCTGAAGAACTGGTCGATATCCAGGCCCGAGTTTTTCGAGAATGCCGCGCCGTGCAGGATGCCGATCGTGCCGGCGAAATAGACACTGAGGAAGGCGAAGTCGCCCTGCACGGCGCCATCGATGCGCTCTCCCATGAATGTGGCCCGCCCCGCCAGCGCCCTCAGCACAGGTTCGACCCGCCAGAAGAGGGCGTGCGGCCCGGCAAAGAAGATCACCGCCGTCGGCCCGCCGATCTGGGCCGGCGTGACGGCGATCTTGGCGTCCAGATAGTCGATGCCGGAGGCCTGGGCGAACCGCTGGAAGTCGTGGACCTGGTCCGGCGTGGCGGTGGACATCGCCACCAGGGCCTTGCCCCGGAGCGCTTCGACCACGCCCGGTTGCTTCAGGACGTCATGGGTCGCGGCAAGATTCGAAAAGCATGTGAACGTGATCTCCGCGTCGCGGCAGGCCTCGGCGGCCGTACCCGCCACGCGACATCCGGCCAACGCCGCCAGCCGCTCCTTCGATCGATTCCAGACCGTGACGTGGTGGCCCGCCTCGACCAGCGCCCTGGCGATCGCCGTTCCCATGCTGCCGATGCCAAGCACGGCAACGGGCCGCCCGATTGTCTTTGACGACGGCATGTAGCGCTGCTCCTCAGTGGTTGAGCCTGAGTCCTTCGGGGCCGCTTACGTCTCGACGGCGCGGCGTCGCGCGATGACCTGGCCGATCAAGACCGTCGACAGCGCGAACAGCCCGAGCAGGGTGAACACCGCGTTGACCGACGGGGTGAAGCCGAACCGCATCTGGTTGAAGACCCAGATCGGCAATGTCTGGGACGGACCGGCCAGGAACAAGGTCACCATCACCTCGTCCGCCGACAGGGTCAGGCCGAGCAGCATGCCGCCGATCGCGGCGCCGCGTATGAGCGGCAGCACGATCAGCAGGAAGCTCTGCAGGCGGCTCGCGCCGAGATCGAGAGAGGCCTCGAGCAGGGAAGGATCGAGGCGCCGGAGCCGCGTCAGCACCAGCAGCATGGTGATCGGCATGATGAAGCTTGCCTGGCCGATGACGACACGCGCGAGGCCCGGCGGAACCCCGACGATTTCCGTGCCCAGCACCATGACGATGCCCAGCACGACCGAAGGCATGGCGAGCGGCAAGGTCAGCAGCAGTTCGATGGCGCGCGAATAGAGCAGGTTGCGATAGTGGAGCACCAGCGCGAAGGCTGTGCCGACGATGCTGGAGATGATGACGACGCAGACCGCGACGATCAGTGAGCGCTGTCCGGCGGCGATCAATCCTGAATTGCCGGCGAGCTCGGCATACCATTTGAAGGTCAGGGCCTGCAGCGGGAAGGCCTGCAAGGTCGAGTCGTTGAACGAGAACACGACCATCAGCAGCAACGGGGCGTAGAGGAAGGCGACGACCACGCCATAAAGGGTCGCACCGCCGATGAAACCCAGCCGGTGCCCCTCGCCGGCCGTCGGCGGCGGCCCCGAGGACGGCGCCTCGTCGCCCGAAAAGATCCCTCGCTGCGGGCAGGACCACAACACCAACGCAACGACGATGGACACGGCGACGATGAGCGCGATCGAAAGTGCGGCCCCGAAAGGCCAGTTGCTGGCGATGCCGAACTGCGAGGAGATCAGCACGCCAAGCGTGGTTCCATTGATCCCTCCGACCATGGACGGCGTCACATAGTCGCCGACCGTGACCAGGAAGGCGAGGCTGAAGCCGATTGCCAGGCTGCGCCGGGTGAGCGGCCAGATGACGTGGCAGAAGGTCTGGAACGTGGTCGCGGCCAGGTCCTGCGAGGCTTCGATCAGCGATTGCGGTATCTTCTCAAACGCGTTGAGCGTGGAGACGAAGATGAACGGGATGGATATGTAGGCGAATGTCAGCACCACCGACGAGCCGGTGTACAGGAAGGCCGAGGATGGGCCGTCCAGCAGTCCGCTGGACACCAGGGACGAATTCAGCACGCCGTTCTGCCCCAGGATGAGGCGCCAGGAAAACACCCTCATCAGCAGGCTGATCCACAGAGGGACCAGCACCAGGACGGTAAGGATGGAGCGGTTGTTCCTGACCACCCGGCCGACGAAATAGGCCATGGGATAGGCGACCAGCGCGCCCAGGAACGCGCCGAGCAGGCTGAACTGGAAGGTCTGTTCGAGCAGCCGCCAGAACCCGGCCGAGTGCCACAGGCGCACATAGTTGGCCAGCGTCGGTTCGAACTTGATGCGCCCGCCCGCCACCGACAGGAAACTCGTCCCGATCAGCAGAAGGTTCGGGATCAGCACGATCAGCGCCAGCCATCCGTAGACCGGCACTTGCGGCCAATCGATGCGGAACCTGAAGCGCGCGGGCATGGCTGGGGCGGCGAACAGCGCCATGTCGGCCGATCTAGACATGAAAGACGTTTGCCTCCGCCAGGTCGAGGCCGATGGATACGGCTTGGCCGGCAACCAGGCTGTCGGCGCGGCTAGCCGGCACGCTGCCCATGATCCGCAGCTCGCCACAGCGGATGCCGACCTCGATGTTGGTGCCCAGGAAGAGCACGTTTTCGACAATGCCTGACAGCCGGCTTGTCGCGGCGCTGTCCTTGTCGGGATAGATCCTGACATTGTCGTAACGCACCGCCACGCGCGCCCTGCCCGACCTGTCGCCGCGTATTTCCGGAAACGCCACCCCGCCGATCGATCCGACATAGGTTCCATGATTGGCCGTGAATTCGACCGGCAGCATGTTGGAGTTGCCGACAAACTCGGCGACGAACTCCGATCGCGGCTTGAAATAGAGGTCCTGCGGTCTTCCCAGCTGCGCGATCCGTCCCTCGCGCATCACCAGCACCCGGTTGGACATCGAAAGCGCTTCGCCCTGGTCGTGGGTGACGTAGACGAATGCGATGCCGAGCTCCTTCTGCAGCGAGACGAGCGTATGCTGCATCTGCTGGCGCAAGCGCAGGTCGAGCGCGCCCAGAGGTTCGTCGAGAAGCAGCAATTGCGGCCTCGACACGATGGCGCGTGCGAGCGCGGCGCGCTGCCGCTGGCCGCCGGAAAGCAGATGCGGCAAGCGGCCCGCCATTGATTCCATGGCGACGAGTTCCAGCGCCTGCATGGCCTTCCTTGTGCGCTCGGGCTTTGCCATGCCGGCCATTCGCAGCGGATATTGAACGTTCTCGCTGATCGTCAGGTGCGGGAACAGGGCATAGCTCTGGAACACCGTGCGAAGGTCGCGCTTGTTGGGCGGCAGATGCGTGACATCGCCGCCGGCCATCGTCACGCAACCCTCGTCGGGTTTTTCGAAGCCCGCGATGGTGCGCAGGATCGTGGTCTTGCCGGAGCCGCTTGGACCGAGGATCGAGAAGAACTCGCCCGCGGCCACCTCGAACGACACTCTGTCGAGCGCTCGCTTGGTGTTGCCTGGATAGGTCTTGGAGACACTTTCCAGGCTAAGCACATGGTTGCCGACCGATTGCTGCATCGCAGTGGCTCCGGTTCTGGTTGGCTGCCGCGGGGCTTAGAGAATCCCCGATTTGAAGTCGTTCCAGATCTGCAGGCGACGCTCGAGGTCTTCCGGTTTCTGGAAGACGACCAGCTTGTCCCAGAAACCGGGAGTGGCGGAATCGACGATGTTGGTGATCTTCAATGCATCCTCGCTCAGCCCGGCGGCACGCGCGGATTCCGCGCTGAGCACGCCGTTGTTGGTCGACTTGGTGATGAAGCGCGACTGCCACTGGGTGCTGAGATTGTCGTTGAGGAATTTGTAGACGATCGGGCGGTCGCCCTGCGGTGAGATCGAGGCGCAGTCGATCCAGGTCGGCGTCCCTTCCTTGGGCAGCGAATATTTGAAATTCTTGCCCTTGGCCTGGAGGGATGTGACCACGGCGACATTCTGGCAATAGCCGATCACGGCCTCGCCCGCGGCGTAGATCGTCGATGCGTCGTCGAAGCCCCGGGCGATGACCCGGATCTGCCCGTGCAGCGCGCGCAAGGCGTCCGTGCACTTGCCGAATTCTTCTTCCGTCAGGTTGAAGGGGTCCTTGGCTCCGACATAAAGCGCGATCATCGGGAAGCTGATCGTGCAGTCGTCGAACATGTTCACCTTGCCCTTGTACTTCTCGTCCCAGAGCGTCGCCCATGTGGCCGTCTCCGCCTCCGGGACGACGTCGGCGTTATACATCAGCGGCTGCGTGCCCCAATTGTAGGGGACTCCGACCAGTTCGTTGTCGACGGTGGTGAACTTCTGCCAAGGCAGGTGGGACGATATGTTGGATGCGTTCGGCAGTTTGGAGACGTCGATCTTCTTGATCAGTCCCGCGCCCTTGAAGCGCGACAAGGAGCCGGTCTCGACATAGAGCACGTCCGGCTGGATCGCGCCGGAGAACGGCTGCGAATAGAGCTCATCTTCGGAGCCGATGCGAACCGCGCGGACTTCGGTGTCGTTGGCCCGGCCCCATTCCTGGATCCAGTCGTCGTCGTGATATGTTTCCCAGGTCAGCAGCAGGATCTGCTCGGAGGCATTCGCCGGACGGATGATGTTCGGTGCGAACAGCGAACCGGCGATTGCCGCGCCACCGGCCTTGAGGATCGTGCGACGGCTGACGGCTTCATTCAGAAGTTTTTTCATGCCCAGGTCCTTTCCCATTTTCATGTCAGGAAGTGAGCAATCGCCGTGCCAGACCCCAGCGGCGCCTCCTCCGGATTGTCGCCGAGACTCACGGCCGCCGCAAGTGGTTGATTCGATAGGCTGTTCGCAGGCGAAGCCGTAACGGGCAGCATTCTTGCCGTTTCGCCGGCGATTTGCAGCCGTCGCATCGGTGACGAACCAGTCTCTCGCGTGAGACACGGATTGGGGGTTGTTCGCCGGCATCAGCCGAACCGCCGTGGTGAAAAAGCCTCGATCGGCACGCGCGGTGGCTTGCCGGCAATCAGATCCGTCACGAGATGTCCGGTGGTCGCGCCGGCCGCCATGCCGACATGGCCATGGCCAAACGCGTAGACGACGTCACGCACGCGCCGTGAGTATCCGATCACCGGCAGCGAGTCCGGCATGCTTGGCCGGAAGCCCATCCACACGGAAAGCCGATCCTCCGGATAGGTCTCGCTCAGGCTTGGGAACAATCGTTTTCCGAGCTTCAGCAGGTTGCGTGCCCGCCTCCAGTCGGGAGCGGCCTCCAGCCCGGCGAATTCCACGGTGCCGGCGAGCCTGAGGCCCGTTTCCATCGGCGTCGCCACGAACTTGCCGGAGGTGTCCATGATCGGCAGGCGCGGCCTTGCCTCGGGGCTGCTGACGATGATGTGGTAGCCCCGTTCAGTATCGAGTGGAACGGAATCGCCGAGCTGCTTTGCGAACTGTTTCGAATAGGCCCCGGCGGCAACCACGGCGCGGTCGGCGGCCAGGAAGCCGGCGTCCGTGCGCAGCCCGGACAGCCTGTCGCCCGCGAGATCGAAGCCCTCCACCCTGGCGCGCTTGATCTGGCCGCCATCGCGCAGAAAGGCGTCGGCAAGGGCGTTGACCAAGCGCTGCGGGTTGACCGTATGGCCGTTGCCCGGCAGGAAAACCCCCAACTGATAGTCGCGCGACACGGTCGGCTCCAGCTGCCAGAGGGCGTCGCGCTCCAGCACCGTGTATTCGATGCCGTTGCTTTCCCGCAATTGCCAAGCGAAAGCGTCGGCCTCGAAGTCCGCGCGCGTCGGATAGACCATGAGATGGCCATCGCGCCGCAGCAGGTCGAGGGCCCCCGCATTCTCCACCAGCGGCCGGTAGGCGCCCGGCGAATCCCGCAGCAGGCCGGCGAGTGCTGCCGCCTGCTTCTCGACCCGCTCGCGCGAACCCGCCTGCAGGAACCGCAGCAGCCACGGCGCGATGCTGGGCAAATAGGGCCATCGGATCGACAACGGTCCGAGCGGATCGAGCAGCCAGCCCGGCACCTTGGCCAGATTGCCCGGCATCGACATCGGCACGACCGACGATGGATTGAAGCAGCCGGCATTGCCGAACGAGGAACCGCCGGCGATTTCGCCCGGCTCGACGATGGTCACGGCGAAGCCTTCGCGCAGCAGCCAGCTCGCCGAGCAGACGCCGATCACGCCGCCGCCGATCACCGCCACATGGGTCCTGGAACCAGCGGCGCCCCTCGCCTCGCTCATGGGGTAGCACCGGTGGTCGGCGGACAGCGGAGGCCGCCGAAACGTCCATCGATGTAGACCAGCGGATGAAGGTCGTCGTCGATCAGCCGCGTTTCCACCACTTCGCCGAAAACCACCGTATGCGTCTGCACTTCCATCGCGCGGTGGATGCGGCAGTCGAAGCTCGCCAAGGCTCCGGTCAGCGCCGGCGCGCCGGTCGACAAGGTCTCCCACTTGCACAGTTCGAACCGGCGATGGCGGTCCTTGGACGAACTGAACAGACGCGCCGTTTCCATGTCGGATTCGGCGAGGACATTCACGCAGAACCGGCCGGAAGCCAGCATCAGATCGTGGCAGGAGACGGATTTGTTGACGCACACCAGCAGCAAGGGCGACGGATCGGCTGAAACGGACGTAACCGACGTCGCGGCAAAGCCATGCGGCTGTTCGCCGTCGATGGTGGTGACGATTGAGACGCCGGCGGCCAGGCGGCGCATGGCGAGCTTGAACTCGGCCAGTTTGAACTCTATTGGATC